>DATCPH010000214.1:0-20962 GCA_036570185.1 Candidatus Limnocylindrales bacterium
CTGATCGCGACGATCGATACGTTCACCCAGAGCTGGAATGCCGGCTCGACCCCCTTCGTCTGGGTAAAGACCGCCGACGAGATCCTCGCCAAGGCGGTCCGCAAGCGCCCAGCCACTTCCGAATCGGGACACTAGGTCGCCAGGAGACCCAGATGCTCGTACCGATGGTGATCGAGACCTCCAGCCGCGGGGAGCGCGCCTACGACATCTACTCGCGGCTGCTGCGGGACCGGATCATCTTCCTCGGCGACACAATCGAGGACCACACCGCGAACCTGATCATCGCCCAGCTCCTCTTCCTCGAGGCCGAGGACCCGGAGAAGGACATCAACCTCTACATCAACTCGCCGGGCGGCGTGGTCAACTCGGGGCTGGCCATCTACGACACGATGATGTACCTGCGGGCGCCGGTCAGCACGATCTGCATCGGCATGGCCGCGAGCATGGCAGCCGTCCTCCTGGCCGCCGGACGCAAGGGCAAGCGTTACGCGCTGCCGCACAGCCGGATCATGATCCACCAGGGTTCGGGCGGATTCCGCGGCAACGCCCCCGACGCGGTCATCCAGATGCGCGAATGGGAGCATCTCGTCGAGATGAACAATGAGATCCTTGCCCGCCACACCGGCCAGCCCATCGATAGGATCGCCAAGGACACCGATCGCGACCACTTCATGTCGCCCGAAGAGGCCAAGGACTATGGCATCATCGACGCCGTCTACAGCGTTTCGGGTGATTCGCTGATCGCCCAGGCGCATGATGCCGAAGTCACCCATGAGGGTGAGGACGGCGGGCCCGAGCCCGAGAAGGTCGAACCGGGCCCCAAGAGGATGAAGGAACAGGATCAGGGCGCGTGACCACAAGCACCTCGAAGGGCCCGAAGGTTCCGTATCGCTGCTCCTTCTGCGGCAAGAGCCAGGAGCAGGTTCGGAAGCTGATCGCGGGTCAGGGCGTCTACATCTGCGACGAGTGCATCAACCTCTGCCAGGAAATCATCGAAGAGGAGATGCTCGAGCAGCCCAAGGCACGGGCCCAGGCAACCAAGCTTCCGAATCCCCGGCAGATCAAGTTCGCCCTCGACCAGTACGTGATCAGCCAGGAGCGGGCGAAGAAGGTCCTCTCGGTCGCGGTCTACAACCACTACAAGCGGGTCAACGCCGGCCACGCGGTCGATGATGTCGAGCTCCAGAAGTCAAATGTGCTGCTGGTCGGCCCGACCGGCTCTGGCAAGACCCTCCTCGCCCAGACGCTGGCGCGGGTCCTCGACGTTCCCTTCTGCATCGCCGACGCAACGTCGCTCACGGAGGCGGGCTACGTCGGCGAGGACGTGGAGAACATCCTCCTGCGCCTCATCCAGTCGGCCGACTTCGACGTCGCCCGCGCGCAGCGAGGGATCATCTACATCGACGAAATCGACAAGATCGCGCGCAAGGCCGACAACCCCTCCATCACGCGCGACGTCTCGGGCGAGGGTGTCCAGCAGGCGCTCCTCAAGATCCTCGAGGGGACCGTCGCGAACGTGCCGCCCCAGGGGGGGCGCAAGCATCCCCACCAGGACTTCATCCAGATCGACACCACGAACATCCTGTTCATCTGCGGCGGGGCATTCGACGGCCTGGAGCGGATCGTCGACGAGCGAGTGGGGAAGCGCTCCATCGGCTTCGGATCCGAAGGGCCGATTACGGCGGCAGAACGCAACAAGATCCTCGAGAAGCTCATGCCGGAGGACCTGCTGAAGTTCGGGCTCATCCCGGAGTTCATCGGCCGGCTGCCGGTCATCGTGACCCTGTCGGCGCTGACCGCGGAGGACCTCGTCCGGGTCCTCGTCGAGCCCAAGAATGCCGTCGCCCGCCAGTTCCAGAAGTTCCTGGCCCTCGACAAGGTCGAGCTCGTCTTCACACCTGCTGCATTGCAGGCCGCCGCGGATGTCGCGCTCGACCGGAAGACCGGGGCGCGCGCCCTTCGCTCGATCGTGGAAGAAGCCCTCCTCGAGGTGATGTACGACATCCCGGAGCGGGCCGAGGTCCGCAAGTGCATCATCACCGAGGAGACGATCCGCCAGGGCCGCCTGCCCCTCCTGCTGACCAAGACCGAGGTCGACAAGGGCGTCGACGAGACCAACTACGCGGAGTGGCTGGCCGAGCGAGGCGAGACCGCGTAGCTCCAGAGCCTCGGGAATTCGGGTCTGGCTCGGTCGGGCCATACTGCGCTCACCTGAGCGGCGATCCAACCAGGTATCGCCGAGATTTCTGAGGTTGCAGCCATGGCCGACTTCGGCATCTTCATCGGTTTCGGGATCCCCGTTCCGGGGCGCGAGGTGGCGGCCGCGCAGGTGTTCGGTGAAGCGATCGCCTATTACGAGGAACTCAAGGCCGCGGGCGACATCGAGAGCTACACCACAGGGGTGCTCGAGGCGCACGGCGGAGACCTGGGCGGCTTCATCATCCTCCGCGGCGAGCCCGAGAAGCTCGGCCGGGTTCGCGGCTCAGAGAAGTTCCAGCGCAACAGCCTCCGGGCGGCTTACGCTGTTCAGGACGTCGGCGTGGTGACGGTCTTGCTGGACGGCGAGGCCGGACGGTTCGTCTCGACGGCGAACGACATTACTGCGGACCTGCGCTGACCTACGAGGCCGCTGCGACGGAGCAGGACCCTTCTGCTCCGTGCATCCAATGACGCGGGGGCATCGTCGAGCGGAGGTGTGCGATGGCGAAGCGAGCGTGGCTGATCTTCTTCCTGCTTGGCATCGGGGCCGTAGCCGCGGCGCCGATCGGGCCCCTGGGGCGGCCGCCCGACCCACCGTCGCCTGAACGGACGACCGGCCTGACCCTCATCGAGATTTCCGAGCGAATCCCGGGTATGTCGACCTACATCGGCTCGATCGCCCGACAGCTTGGCAATTTCATGCTGGCCATGGGCATCCTCATGGCCGCGATCGCAGCCGGACCATTGAGAAAGGGTGAGCGCTGGGCCTGGTATTCAATGTGGGCCGCGCCCGCTCTCCTCACCATCCAGTTCGTCAACAGCCGGTTCGGCCTCGGCGGGCAAATCGACCTTGGCCTCATCCCGGTCACCATCGCCGGCCTCGTGGCGACCTATCGTCGGGATTTCCTTAAGCCGTCGAACTAACCAACTGTCCGAGTCGAACGGGCTGCCGATCGGCGCGCCCGGACGGCGTGCTAGGATTCGCCGCTCACGGCGCCGACCGAGAGGAGTAGCGCCTCGACGGGCTTTCGAGCGAGCGCGGGACGGTGCGAGCCGCGCGGCCACGGAGGCGTGAAGGTCGCTCGCGAGCCGTGCGGGAGGCGCCCGATAGCGCGCCAGGAGGATGCCGGATCAAGGCGCGATGAGCGGCCGGAACCGGGATCGAACCAGCAGGTGGTACCACGACCCCGTTCGTCCGCTGGACGATCGGGGCCGTTTCGTTTCCAGCGACCAGGGACCCAGGCCATGACCGGCACAACCGAACCGTCCAACACAACCGAACCGACCGAGACGACGACGGTGGCCACACCGGCGGCGGCCGGGACGGCCTTGCCCGCGGAGCTCTCCAGGGCCTACCGCCCGGCCGACGTCGAGGGACCGATCTACGAGCGGTGGCTGGCCGCGGACGTCTTCGCGCCGGACGGCGCCGGCTCGCGGGCAGACGAGTCGATGGAGCCCTTCGTGATCATCCAGCCGCCGCCGAACGTCACGGGCTCGCTGCATCTCGGTCACGCCCAGCGCAGTACGGTCGAAGACCTGATGATCCGGCACGCCCGGATGCAGGGGCGGCCGACGCTGTGGCTGCCGGGCCTCGACCACGCCTCGATCGCCGCTCAGTACGTGCTCGATCGGATCATTGCCGCGTCCGGGGACACCCGCCAGAGCCTGGGTCGCGAGCGATACCTCGAACGAATGTGGGAGTTCATCGAGGAGACGCGCGGCGTGATGCTCTTGCAGCAGCGTCACGTCGGCGCGTCGCTCGACTGGAGTCGGCTGCGCTTCACGATGGATGAGGTGTCGGCCCGCGCCGTTCGCGAAGCGTTCACCCGCCTGTACCGGGACGGCCTCGCATATCGAACCGAAGCCCTCGTCAACTGGTGCCCCGGCTGTCGAACGAGTGTTTCGGACCTCGAGGTCATTCCGACCGAGCAGGTCGGCACGCTCTGGACGGTCCGCTACCACTTCGCTCGCGACGACGGTTCGCCCGATCCCGAGGCCACGATCAGCGTGGCCACGACCCGGCCGGAGACGATCCTTGGCGACACCGCGGTCGCCGTCCACCCCGACGACCCCCGCTATAGCGACGCGATCGGTAGGACCGTGATCATTCCCTTCGTCGATCGTCCTGTGCCGGTCATCGCCGACGAGGTCGTCGACCCGGCCTTCGGTACAGGGGCGGTGAAGATCACCCCGGCCCACGATCCAGATGACTATGCGACGGCCAAGCGCCACGATCTGCCCTTCATCAACGTGATGAACGACGACGGGACCATGAACGAGGTTGCCGCCGCGTTCGCCGGGATGGATCGGTACGAGGCGCGCAACGAGATCCTCGCCCGACTTCAGGCATCGGGAGACCTGGTCGAGTCCAAGCCACACGAGATGCTCATCGGGCGCTGCCAGCGTTCCAACGACGTGATCGAGCCGCGCCTCAAGACGCAGTGGTTCATCCGGACGACGCCCCTTGCTGCGCAGGCGCTCGAGGCGACGCGTTCCGGTCGAACGACGATCCTTCCGCCGCGGTTCGTGAAGGTCTGGGAGCACTGGCTGACCAACATCCGCGACTGGAACGTGAGCCGCCAGCTGTGGTGGGGTCATCGGATTCCCGCGTGGTACTGCCCCGACGCCCACGCGACGGTGACGGCCGACCCGGCTGGACCGGCGGCCTGTGAGGTCTGCGGGCGTCCGGCGAGCGAGCTCACCCAGGACCCCGACATCTTCGACACCTGGTTCAGCTCGGGCCTGTGGCCGTTCTCGACGCTTGGCTGGCCCGAGCCCACCCCCGACCTCAACCGGTTCTATCCCGGGTCGGTGATGGAGACGGCCTACGACATCATCTTCTTCTGGGTCGCCCGGATGATGATGCTCGGCCTCCAGCTGACCGGCGAAGCGCCTTTCCACACCGTCTATCTCTCCGGACTCGTGCGCGACCCCTACGGCCAGAAGATGTCGAAGACGAAGGGCAACGTCGTCGACCCGCTGGAGACGATCGGCGAATTCGGCGCCGATGCCCTGCGCTTCGCACTCGTGAACGGGACCGCCCCCGGCAACGACCTGCGGCTCGGGCGCGACAAGCTGGAGAACGGCCGCAACTTTGCCAACAAGCTCTGGAACGCGGCCAGGTACGTGCTTGGCGCGCGGCCGGAATCGGTCGCCGCCGACGCGGGCTGGCAGGCGCCGGTCGCTGAGCACCTGGGCCCCACGGAGCGGTGGATCCGATCTCGGACCGCGGCGGCGGTTGCCGAGGTGAGCCGACACATCGATGACTTTGCCTTCGGCGAGGCGACCCGCGTCTTGTACGAGGCGATCTGGAGCGAGTTCTGCGATTGGGGCCTCGAGCTGGCCAAAGTGAGGCTGGGCGACTCGTCACTTCCCGCAGAAGAACTTGAGGCCACGTGGTGGACGCTCGTTGAGTCGCTCGACACGTACCTCCGCCTGCTCCATCCGGTGATGCCCTTCGTGACCGAGGCCATCTGGGCGGCGGAGCCTCATGCCCCCGACGATCCCGAGCTCCTGATCGTTGCGCGCTGGCCGGCCGCGGGGCGGCGTGACAAGGTCCTCGAGTCGGAGGTCGACGCCGTCCTCGATCTCGTGCGCGGCATTCGGAATGCGCGCGCGGAGGCCGGAGTCGAGCCGGGATCCTGGTTGCCCGTCGAAGTCGACGTGCCGCCCGCGCTCGCCCCGACGTTTGCGGCGTTGCGCGCCGCAATCGAGCGGCTGGCCCGCGCTCGGCCACTCACGTCGCGAGGTCCGGCACTCGAAGGCGACGCGCTCGCGGCTGGCCCCGGCCTGGCGGTAGCTGCGGGCGGTTTTGAAGCGATCGTCGGTCGAGGCGTCATCGGTGGCGGCCTTTCCCCTGCCGAGCGGACTCGCCTCGAGCGCGAGCTGGCCGACGCGCAACGGCAGCTGGAGGCGATCCGCAGCCGATTGGCCGATCCCGCGTTCGTTGCGAAGGCGCCACCCGCGATCGTCGATGGCGCGCGCGAGCGGGAATCCGAGCTCGCCGCCGACGCGGAGAGACTCCGGACGCGCCTCGCAACATGACCGGGCCGGCGTCGCCCGGTGACCCACGGCCCGGGCCCCGCGCAGTCCGGACGCTTGCCTGGCTCCGGCGCGGAGCCCCCCTTTGCCATTTCGTCGCGGAGCGACGGCTATTTCCGCTCAGTCGCCCTGCTGCCCGTCATTTCGTCGTGGGGTGACGATGAGATAGGAGAGTGTCCCCAGATCGTCGTGCCGTGACGATCTGACGAGCTCCTGGCGCAGCGCCACGCACAAACCTCGTCCCGGCCACTGACAACCTGTGGATAACCGTCGCCACCCGACGATTTGGCAACCTCGTGGTGCGTCGCCCACAACCATCCCAAAACCTCTTGACGTCGCGCGCCCACGATGCCAACATGCGCACAATCACGCAGAAATGCGCAGAGATGGGCGCCTGACCGTGCGTGGTCCCAAGGAGCAAGGCCGGTCGTGCTGGTCGGGGAACGACGCAGGCGGATCGTGGAAGTACTGGCGGCCGACGCCCGCGCGTCGGTGGCAGATCTTGCCGTCCGGTTCGCCGTCTCAGAGTCGACGATCCGTCGCGACCTCCAACTGCTGTCCGAAAACGGCGCGGTTGAGCGGACCCACGGTGGGGCCCTTCCACCGAGCCGCTTCGAGCCGTCCTTCGGCGAGAAGGAGACCGTCAATCGCAGCCAGAAAGCGGCGATCGCTGCGGCGGCATTGGATCTCGTCGAGCCCGGGCAGACCGTATTCCTCGATGCCGGAACGACGACGCTCGAGCTTGCGCGGCTCCTCCGGTCGCGCCCGGACGTCACCGTTGCGTCGAACTCGGTGCCGGTTGCTGTCGAGCTGGCAAATCGCCTCCGGCTGATCCTGACGGGCGGCACCGCAAAGGAATCGACCCTGGCCCTCGTCGGACCGCTCGCCGAGCGGTCAATCGCCGAGATGCACGTCGACATCGCGTTCCTCGGCATGAACGGGGTGTCGGCCACGGCCGGGTTCACGACGCCCACCTGGGAGGAGGCCGCGGCCAAGGCACGCATGATCGGATCGGCTCGGCTGGCCGTCGTTCTCGTCGACAGCACCAAGCTCGGAGCGGTCACGTTCGCGCACGTGGCCGGCCTCGACGAGGTGGACCTCGTCATCACCGATGATCGGGCGCCGGCCGACCAGATCGAGGCGCTCCGCGCGGCGGGGCTGGACGTGCGGGTTGTGACGACCATGGGCGATGGAGCCGATCAGGCCGCCGCGGTCCGCCGGAGACTCGATTGATGGGCGGGATCGTCACCGTCACCCTGAATCCCGCGATCGACCAGTCGGTCTGGATCGACCGCCTCGTTGCCGGCCAGACACACCGGACCCAGGACTTCGCGACGACGATCGGCGGCAAGGGCATCAACGTCGCCCGGACCGTTGCCCGCCTGGGCGTCGAGGCGCATGCCATCGGGATTGCCGGCGAAGACCGGGCAGTCTCGATCGAACGGCACCTCGCGTCGCTGGGGATCTCCGCGACGTTCCTGCCGACCCCGGGCGAAACTCGCACCAATCTCAAGCTGATCGAGCAGTCGACCGGGCGCCTGACCGAGATCAACGGCACCGGGCCGGCCGTGACCCAGGCTCTCATCGACCGAGTGGAGGTGGAACTCCTCGCGACCGTGGCCCGAACCGACGCGGTCGCGGTGGTCCTGGCCGGCAGCCTGCCGCTCGGGGCGGATCCCTCGATCTACGCCCGCTGGACCCACCTCCTGAACGATCTCGAGCGGCCCGTCCGCGTCCTCGCCGACGCCAGCGATGAAGCCCTGGGTCGGGTAGTCGAAGCCGGGCCATTCCTGCTCAAGCCGAACCGCAGCGAGGCCGAGGGCCTTCTGGGCCGGCCGGTCGAGGGCATCGAAGGCGCTCTCGATGCCGCGTTGGCGATCGGCCGGCTCGGCCCACAGGGCGTCCTGCTCTCACTGGGCGCTGCCGGCGCGGTCGCAGCATGGAATGGGACCACCGAGGTCCTCCCGCCACCGGCGATCGATCTGCCCCCGGGTCGACTGCTCACGACCGTGGGGGCGGGCGACGCGATGGTGGCCCGAATGGCGGTCGAGCTTGCGAAGCGAGGCCGAGCCGCCCACGTCGGGGCGAGCGATTTCTTCGACATGTGTCGTGGGGCCGTGGATGAGGCTGCGCGCCGCATCGGAGCCGGCGTCGTCGGCCGGTCATCGGACGGCACGCGGACGGCCTACCAGGCAACGGCCGACCCGCTCGCCGGCGCCGTGGCGCCGGTCGAGCCGTAGGCGATCGGAGGGAGTGAGGAGAGGAGCGAATGATCGATCACTGAGACTCGGTCGAACCTCGGAGAGTCGGTCCCCAAGAAGCGTCGTTCACAAGCAGATGGAAGGAGCAAGGCATGTCGTCAACGTCAGTCCCATTCTTGACTCCCGTGGAAGGAGCGGGCATGCAGGCCCGCATCCAGCGGCTCGGGAGCTTCCTGGCCGGGATGGTGATGCCCAACATCGGGGCAATCATCGCCTGGGGCCTGATCACCGCGTTATTCATCCCGACCGGCTGGACGCCCAACAAGACGCTGGCCGCCCTGGTCGGCCCGATGATTACCTACCTGATCCCGATCCTGATCGGCTACACCGGCGGACGCATCATCTACGGGGACCGCGGCGCCGTCATCGGTGCGATCGGCACGGCGGGCGTCATCATCGGCGCCACGGTCCCGATGTTCCTCGGGGCCATGATCGTGGGCCCGCTCTCAGCGTGGATTCTCAAGCAGTTCGATCGCCTCACCGCAGAGCGCATTCCGGTCGGCTTCGAGATGCTGGTCGGCAACTTCTCGCTCGGGATCATCGGCGTCCTCCTGGCGATCGGCTCGCTCCTTGCGATCGGCCCGATTGTGTCGGGGCTCTCGACGTTGCTGGCGAATGTGTTCCAGGGTCTGGTCAACGCCGGTCTCCTGCCGCTGGCCTCGATCGTGATCGAGCCGGGCAAGGTGCTCTTCCTCAATAACGCCATCAACCACGGGGTGCTTGACACGATCGGGATTCAGCAGGCCGCCGGGCCTGCCCATAAGTCGATCATGTTCATGCTCGAGACCAACCCAGGCCCCGGGCTTGGCCTTCTGCTCGCATACTGGGCGTTCGGTCCCAAGGAGATCCGGGCAACGACCCCAGGAGCGATCATCATCCATTTCTTCGGCGGCATCCACGAGATCTACTTCCCGTACGTGCTCATGCGCCCGGTCCTGATCGTGGCCATGATCGCGGGCGGGGCGTCCGGAATCGCCACGTTCGTGGCTCTCGGCGCCGGCCTCGTCGCCTCGCCGTCCCCCGGCAGCATCTTCGCCGAGCTGGCGATGACGCCGCCCGGCGGTCAGATCGCGACGCTCGCCGGAATCGCGGTCGCCGCTGCAGTGACCTTCGGGGTCGCCGCGGTGCTGTTGCGGGTCGGCGTTCGTGAGCCCTCAGAAAGCACCGAGGCGTCGGCCGAAGCCGCGCCTGCGGCGGCCTGACGATGGCCTCGATCGCCGGGTCCGACGTCCACAAGGTCGTCCTTGCCTGCGAGGCCGGGATGGGCAGCAGCGCCCTGGTCGTATCGCAGCTGAAGCGACAGCTCGCGGGCCTTCCGGTCGAGGTCGTCCACACGGCCGTCAGTCGGATCCCGAACGACGCGGACGTGATCCTGACCCATCGTTCGCTTTCGAACCAGGCAAAGGTAGCCGCCCCGGACCACGTCGTGATCCCATTCGACACGTTCATCGGCGACCCGGTCTTCAAGCGGGTCGTCGACGCACTCCGCAACGGAACGACGCTCGAGGGCTAGGACTGCCACCGTGAACGTATTGGTCCGCGACGCGATCAGACTCGGGTCGATTGCATCGTCACGCGACGACGCAATCCTCCAGGCGGGACGTGCCCTGGAGGAGACCGGCGCGGTCGATCCTGGGTATGCCGACGCCATGCTCGAACGAGAGCGCGGTATCTCGACGTCCGTGGGGGAGGGTTTTGCCATCCCGCACGGCACGGACGAGAGCCGCGTCCTCGTTCGTCGAACCGCTCTTTCCTTCATCCAATTCCCGGCCGGCGTCGATTGGGACGCCGACCGGGTCTACGTTTGCATCGGCATCGCAGCTCGCGATGACGCCCACCTGGGCATCCTCGCGCAGCTCGCCGATACGCTGATCGAGCCAGAACTCGCGGCGCGCCTCCGTGAGGCGACCGATCCCGACGAGGTCCTGGCCATTCTCGAGCCCGCCCTTGACCAGGACGGCCAGGGCGAACCGCCAGCGGGAGACCAACCGTGATTGCCGCCTGCCTGCACGCGCCCGGCGACCTTCGACTCGAATCCGTACCCGATCCCGAACCGGGCGATGGCGACCTGGTCCTCCGCGTCCTGGCGTGCGGGACGTGCGGCACCGACGTCAAGGTCTTTCGGTTCGGGCACCAGCACATCTCGTTGCCGCGTGTCATGGGACACGAGATCGCCGGCGAGATCGTCGCCGTCGGCGCGGGCGTGACGGATTGGGACGTCGGTGACCGGGTCCAGATCATCGCGGCGATCCCGGATCTCACCTGCTTCCAGTGCCAGCGCGGCTTCCAGACTGTCTGCGAGGACCTTGAGTCGATGGGCTACCAGTACGACGGCGGTTTCGCCGAGTACATCCGGGTCCCGGCAAAAGTTCTCGCGGCTGGTGGGGTCAACCGCATCCCCGACGGGCTCGAGGCCGCCGAGGCGGCCGTCACGGAGCCGCTGGCCTGCGTTCTCAACGGCCAGGAGCTGGCCCGCGTCGGCGACGGTGACACGGTCGCGGTCGTCGGCGCCGGACCGATCGGTTGCCTTCACGTCCGGCTGGCACGCGCCCGTGGGGCGGCCAAAGTCTTCCTCGTTGATGTCAACCCGAGCCGCCTGGCGCTCGCTGCACGTCTGGGCGCCGACGCGCTCGTCGATGGCTCGGCGGTTGATCCAGTGTCGGCTATCCGCGACCTCACGGATGGCCGGGGCGCCGATGTCGTGATCACCGCCGCAGCATCGAAGCCCGCCCAGGAGCAGGCCCTTTCCATGGCCATCGCGCGCGGCCGGGTCAGCCTGTTCGGCGGTTTGCCCAAGGACGATTCCATCATCGCGAGCGACTCGAACCTGATCCACTATCGCGAGCTCTCGGTCGTCGGCGCCTACGGCTCGGCGCCTCGCCACAATCGTGAGGCGCTCGAGCTCATCGCCGGCGGCCGAGTCTCCGTGCGCGACCTGATCACGGATCGCCTGCCCCTCGATCGCGTCCAGGAGGCGTTGGACATCGTGGCCAGTGGCAAGGGCATCAAGGTCGTCGTAGAACCTGCGGCCTCGGTCGGCCCCGCCTGAGCCGGCCTCAGCCAGCCTGAGAGGAGACCAAGATGCGCACCGCCGAAGTCGTGATCATCAACCCGTCCGGCCTGCACGCCCGGCCGGGAGCCCATTTCCGCAACCTCGCAACGACCTGGCAGTCGAAGATCCGGGTTGAAAATCTGACCCGCAGTGTCGGGCCGGTCGACGCTACCAGCATCCTCGGGATTCTCAAGCTGGGGGCTGGCAAGGGCCACCGGCTCAGTCTCTCGGTCGAGGGACCCGATGAGGATGAGGCCATTGCGGCTCTCGTTGCGTCGATCGAGACTGGACTCGGCGAGCCGATCGAGGGATCTTCGACGGCGGAAGCACCCGCGGCCGCCACGGACTGACGGGCCGGCGGCGGCCCGCCGAAGGCTGGGTCGGCGACAGGGCTCTTCGAAGCCGCCGCGGCGAAGTCTCTGGCGAGGGCGATCGCCAAGTACCATCATTCGGTCTGCGCCCAGCGCCGCCGTGCGCGATCGTTTCGGAGACTGCGATTCCGTGCCCGCCTATGACTATCTCTGCGATAACTGCGGCCATCGTTTCGAGGTCCTGCACGGTGTGCACGCCGAGGGCCCGACGATCTGCCCGAACTGTGGGTCCCGTCGGCTGCGGAAGGCGATCTCCGCCCCGGCGGTGCACTTCAAAGGCTCAGGCTGGGCCAAGAAGGAACGGCGGACCGCGGCCGCTTCGGTAGGTTCCGGATCGGGCGGAGCGTCGTCGGACGGTTCGGACGGCGGCGACGGCGGCGACGGCGACGCGACATTGGCCGGCACCAAGCCTTCCACGGATGGCGAAAAGGGACCCAGGGAAGAGAAGGGCGCCACCGGCGAGAAGGCATCGAAGGGCGAGAAGGGCTCGGACGGAGATCGAGCTCCGGCGCGGTCGGCTTCGTCGGACGCATCAGGTAGCGCGGCGTCGCGGGTCGGATCGTCAAAAGCCGCGGCAAGCGACGGAGACACCTGACGTGCCGTCCTCCGCAGCTGACTGGATCACGCTGGCCGAAGCGGCTGAGATCCTGGAGGCGGCCAACGTGCGGTTCCGGGCGTCGACGATCGGTGGCTGGGCACGGTCGGGCAAGCTTCAGAGCATCAAGCTCGGTGGCCGGCGGTTCGTCCGGCGGGGCGAGGTTCGAGCGCTCATCGCGCCGCCCCGACGGGTCAAGATCGAAGACGTCCAGTCATCCCTGTTCGGGGAGGGTTGATGGGGGAGGCCGGCCCGGCGAGCAGTCCCCCGGGGGGTCGATCGAGCGCCCCACCATCGCGCGGGGCGCGGGCCGTCTTCCTGGCCTTGATGGCACGCGTCGAGCCGATCGTCGGTTCGGGCGCCGTCCGAATGGCCCTCCGCGTCCTGGCGCGCTACGACCTCGCGGGTGGCAGTCTGCTGGCGAGCGGACTGGCCTATACCGCGCTCTTCGCCTTCGTGCCGGCGATCCTGCTGCTGCTCGGGATCAGCGGCGCCTTCGTCGCGGATCCCAAGGCAAGGCTGCAGATCGTCGTCAACATCGGGACGGTCCTGCCACCGCTGCGGGGCCTCGTCGTCACGGCCCTCGACCAGGTGTCGCAGAACGCGGCGCCGCTGTCGGCCATCGGCGTCATCGGACTCGTGTGGGGAGCGAGCCGCTTCTACGTCGCCCTCGAAACGGCCATGTCGAACATCTTTTTCAGCGGGGCCAAGCGCAACTTCATCCTGCAGACGCTGCTCGGGTTGGTCTCGGTCGTCGCCCTCGTGGTCGCGGTACTCCTGGCCACGTTCCTGGCTGGCCTGGCCTCGTATCTCGAGGCCTCGGTCGTCGTCGGCGTCACGCCGGTCCCCGAGGTTTCTCCGATCACGGATCTCCTGGCGAGGATCCTCCTGAACCTCATCGGTCCATTGGCGGCCTTCGCGGCGGTGATCCTCGTGTTCGTGGTGGTACCGCCCCACCGCCCGAGCTTGCGGGCGATCCTTCTGCCTGCGGCCGCCGTCGCGGTCGCACTCACGGCCGTCACGTTGCTGTTCGTCTATGCCGCGCCGCGCCTCATCGGGGCGGCGGCGATCCTGGGTACGCTCGCCACCGTGTTCGCGGCGCTCGCCTGGCTCGGGCTGTCGTTCCAGGCCCTGCTGCTCGGCGCCGCGTGGGCCAGGGAGCGCGAAGAGGACCTGATCGGGCCGGAGTCGACCTCGACCTGACCCCTCGTTGGACCGGCTGGTCGCCGGGTCCGAGGAGCCCCCTCTGGTAGACTCCGGCCCCGAGATGCGTCCCCTGGCGACGATCGAGCAGTTCATCGAACGGCTCTTCGAGCAGCCGACCGCGCGGCTGTTCGGTGCTCGGCCGCAGCCCATCCAGATCCTGCGACGGATCGAGCGGGCAATGGAATCGAACCGCCACACGGCCGACGACCGGACGACGGTTCCCAACCGCTTCCGGGTACGCCTCAATCCCGACGACCTGGAACCTCTCCGAGGGCTTGGCGATGCGCTTGCGGTCGACCTCGCCGAAGGTGCCCTCGCCTTCGCGCGCGCGCATCGCTACGCGGTGCTCGACCGTCCCCGCGTGGACCTCCTCGCCGATCCCGAAGTGCCGCCCCGCCGGATCGTCGTCGACGCCGGAATGGGACGCGTCCACCAAGCCGGCGCGCATCAGGACCCAGACCGGCCCAGGACCTCGGGAGCGCCCGGCGCCGGTCGCGAGGCTCAGTGGGCCGATGCGACGGACGATGGCGCCGACCCGGTAGCGCTGAGTCAAACACGACTGTTCACGGTTCCGGTCGTGGAGGCGCCGATAGCAACGCTGCGGGAGATCCGCCGCGACGGGACGCGACGCGAGGTGACGGTCGATGGCCGGCCGCTGTCGATCGGACGCGCCGGCGACAACGACCTGGTGGTTCCCGATTCGAGGGTTTCCCGCCACCACGCTCGCATCCAGGCCCGCCGCGGCGCGCTCGTGTTGCACGATCTCGGGTCGACGAACGGCTCGCGCGTCAATGGGACCCGCGTCCAGGAGGTCGTCCTGGGCGAGGGCGACCGGATCGAGATCGGGGACACGGTCCTCATCGTCGAGTCGATCCCGGATGTCGACGACGCTGCCGCGCCACCCTACGACCCTGGCGCCGGCGCAGGCTCCGCGTTGACCTGAGGTTGGACGCTCCGCTCATCGCCCTGTGGATCCTGCGGATCCTCTTCCTTGCCCTCCTCTATGTCTTCTTGGCCGCGATCGTCCGTGTCCTGCTGCGCGACTTGCGCGCGGCGGCTCGCGAGCCGGGCACGGAGCTCGGCCGTATCGTCGTGGTCGCGTCACCGGCCGGAGAACCGCCGCTCGGCGGCGTCTTCGGGGTTGACGCTGTTACGACCCTGGGTCGAGACGTCAACAACTCCATCGTGATCGAGGACCCCTTCGCGTCGGCGGACCATGCGGTCCTGACCTTCCGGGGCCGAGCGTGGTACGTCGAGGATCTCGACAGCACCAACGGGACATTCGTCAACGGAAGTCCGGTCGACGGTGTCGCTCCGCTCGGTTTCGGCGACGAGCTGCAGATCGGACAGGTCCGGCTCCGCCTGGAGCGCGCGCGCCGATGACGGACGAGTCGCGACCGACGGCGGCTCCGGGCGCCGCCGCTTCTCGACCCGGGAGCGCCGCGGCTGCCGGCGGGCCTCGGTCGGGGCCGCGCCTGCCCGCGATCCTGCCCGGATTCGCGCCTCGTCCGCGGTGGCGCGAGCTCGTCCTCCTGGGGATCGTCGGTTTCACGCTCCTCGTGGGGAGCGTCGCGCTGGGGGCCACCGAACGTGCCCAGGCCGCCGCACTCGCGGGCAAGCCGGTCGGGATCGGATTCCTCCAACCGTTCGATGGCGGAGCCCTGGCGATCTACCTCGGTGCGCTCCTCGCCGCCCACATCGCCCAGGTTGCCGCCGGCCGCCGAACGGATCAGGTCCTCCTGCCGACCGTCGGCATGCTGGGCGGCATCAGCCTCCTGCTGATGGAGCGGCTGCCGCAGGACCTGTCCGGCGGTTTCGGCGGCCTCGGTCAGACGCAGCTGGTCTGGCTGCTCCTATCGGTGGCGATCATCGCCGCCCTCGCGGTCGCCATTCGCAGCGACGCCTGGCTCCGGCTCTACAAGTACACGTGGGCTGCGGCCGGGGTCGGGCTGCTGTTCCTCACATTCGTCCTCGGCGAGGACGTCAACGGCCAGCGGCTGACGCTCGTCGTCGGGCCCGTCAGCGGCCAGCCGTCGGAGCTGCTGAAGGTCATCCTTGTCGTCTTCCTCGCGGCATACCTGTCGGAGAATCGGCCCCTCCTCGTCGAACAGTCGACCCGAATTGGTCCGCTGGCACTGCCGCCGTTGCCATACCTCGCGCCGATGGTCGCGATGTGGGCCATCGCTCTCCTGATCGTGCTCGTCCAACGCGATCTGGGTGCAGCGCTGCTCTTCTTTGCCGTGTTCCTGTTGCTCCTGTACCTCTCGACGATGCGGATCAGCTTCGTCGTCATCGGGACGGCGCTCTTCATCGGCGGCGCATGGCTGATGTACAACGTCGTCGGCCACGTTCGGACCCGCATCGATGTCTGGCTCGACCCGTTCAAGGACCCGTCGGGCACCGGGTACCAGATCGTCCAGGCGCTCGAGGCCTTCGGCCGCGGTGGGATCCTGGGAACGGGCCTCGGGGGGGGACTGCCGACGGTCGGCGGTCGCATGCCGATCCCCGAGATCCACACCGATTTCCCCTTCGCCGCCCTCGGAGAAGAGCTGGGCCTCATCGGGATCCTCGCGATCCTCGGGCTGTATCTCGTCGTGATCGAGCGCGGCCTCCGGATAGCCGCCTCCGCCGCGGACGACTTTCGAGCGCTCCTGGCGGCAGGCCTCTCGCTGGTGGTCGGCGTGCAGGCGTTCATCATCGCGGCCGGCAACCTGAAGCTGGTGCCGCTGACCGGGATCACCCTGCCGTTCATCAGCTACGGCGGCTCGTCGCTCCTGGCCAACGGCGTCGTGATCGGTCTCCTCATTGCGATCTCGGACAAGGGCGTCGGGCCGCCGCCTCCGCCGCGCCCGGCCCGTCGACGGTTGGCTCGTCTGCTCGATCGCGGAGCCCACTGATGTCCGCAATCTCAGTCCCGTCTGGCCGTGACGGACCGCGGGCCGGCGGATCACGGGCCGGCAGATCACGCGCGGGAAACCGCGGGATCGCCGGCGGCATCACTCGAACCGGCGTGACGCTGTCGCTCGCCTTCGCGATCCTGGCCGGCGGGGCGGGATACTGGCAGGTCTTCCGTGCGGCCGACCTGTCTGTCAGGTCCGACAACCCGGCGGTGATCGCGGCAGCCCGCAACGCCGTCCGCGGGCTGATCTACGACCGGACCGGAGTGGTCCTGGCCTCAAACAAACGCGACGCCAACGGGGAGCCATACCGGGCCTACGCCGATCCGGCCCTGTCGGGCGTCATCGGCTATGCGTCGCGCTTGTTTGGCTCGGCCGGCCTGGAGCGTGCCTACGACGCCCAGCTGACCGGGGCGGCCGGCGCCGATTCCGTCCGCGACATGCTCCGCAAGTTCCAGTCCAATCCGACCGACCCCCAGAGCCTTCGCACGACGCTGTCGCTCAGCCTCCAGCGGCTTGCGGTCCGCCTACTGGGCGGTGATCGCGGCGCTGTGGTGATGCTGGATCCGCGGTCCGGCCAGGTCCTGGTGCTCGCGTCGACTCCGACCTTCAACGCCTCCGCCGTCGCCAACCCGGCGACCTCGCGGGCGACCTTCACCGCGCTCAAGGCTGATCAAAGCCTGCCGCTGCTCCCACGCGCCGTCCAGGGCCAGTACGTCCCGGGCTCCGTCTTCAAGATTGTCACCTCGATGGCCGCGCTCGGATCGGGCGCGATCACGCCGGCCACAACGTACAAGCAGCAGCCCGGCGCCGAAGAGACCGGTCTGCTCGTATCGGGCTATCGAGTCATGGACGGGCACCATCGGTTCACCGGCTCGAAGGCGCTCGACTACGCCGAGGCGATCGAGGTTTCCTGCAACATCTACTTCGCCCTGACCGGCCTCCGGACCGGGGGCCAAGCGCTCCACTCGTATGCGGACCAGCTGGGATTTGACGCCTCGCTGCCGTTCGACCTTCCCACGGCGGTTTCCCAGGTAACGAACGGCGGCGGCTCGTTCGGCGGGGGATTCACGGACGACGTCGAGCTCGCCAACGCCGCGTACGGTCAGGCGGAGACCCTGGTGACGCCGCTGCAGATGGCCCTCGTCGCCGCGACGGTCGCCAATGGCGGGGTGACGATGCGGCCATACCTCGTGACCTCCGAGGTTGGCAAGCAAAGCGGGACCCGGACGATCGATCCACAGGAGATGCGGCGGGTCGTCTCACCTGATGTCGCGTCGACGATCGCCTCGGCCATGGAGCTCGCCGTCGAGGGCGACTGGGGGCGGCTCTTCACGACGGGGGCCGCAGTTCCGGGCGTGCAGACGGCAGGCAAGACCGGCACGGCCCAGCTGGGCGGCTCGGGCGAGCCGCATTCGTGGTTCATCGGCTTCGCGCCGGTCGACAAGCCACAGATCGCGATCGCCGTCATCGTCGAGCGCGGCGGGCACGGAGCGGTCCGGGCGGCGCCGATTGCCGGTCAGCTCATGCAGGCCTTTTTCGCCGGGCAGAAGTAGCCGAACGTCCGAAGGAACCACATTGGCGCCGCCGTCGTATCCTCCCGTGACCAGACCAGATTTCATCGGGCGCGACCACCTGCCCGTGCGCCCGTCCCTCGAGGGGTACCAATGGCCAAGATTCAGGAGACCGGCGACAAGGTCCTCGCCAATGTCGAGCGCGTCATCGTCGGCAAGCATCATGAAGTGCGGCTGGCCCTCGTTGCGCTCCTATGCCGGGGACACCTGCTGATCGAGGACGTGCCGGGCACCGGCAAGACCGTCCTCGCCAAGGCGATCGCGCGCAGCCTTGGTTGCTCGTTCCGCCGGATCCAGTTCACGCCCGACCTGTTGCCCTCGGACGTCTCGGGACTGTCGATCTACAACCAGAAGACGCGCGAATTCGAATTTCGGCCGGGCCCGATCATGAGCCAGGTCGTCCTCGCCGACGAGATCAACCGCGCCACACCCAAAACCCAGTCGGCGCTCCTGGAGTGCATGGAGGAGCGCCAGGCAACGATCGATGGGACGACCTACGCCATGCCGGACCCGTTCCTCGTAATCGCGACCCAGAACCCGATCGAGTACGAGGGTACGTTCGCCCTGCCCGAGGCACAGCTCGACCGGTTCATGCTCCGCATCCGTCTCGGCTATCCCCAGCCGGTCGAGGAGATCGTCATCCTCGACGAGCAGAAGCGGCACCACCCCCTCGACGAGCTCGACGTCGTGTGCTCGGTCGATGAGCTGCGCGAGATGCAGGCAAACGTCCGCGAGGTCTACGTGGACCCGACCGTCGCCGACTACATCGTCCGCCTGGTGGGTGGCACGCGCGCCCATGCCGACGTCTATCTCGGCGCCTCGCCCCGTGGCTCGATCGCCCTCTACCGGGCGGGCCAGGCCCTCGCCGGCCTGCTCGGACGAGACTACGTGATCCCCGACGACGTCAAGGCGCTGGCAGAATCGGCGCTGGCTCACCGGGTGATCATCAAGACGAGTTCGTCGATCCACGACATCCAGCCGGCCCAGGTCGTCCGCGAGCTGCTCGAGACCACGCCCGTCGAAGGCGTGACCCCGCTGCGACAGACCGGACAGCCACGCGAGATCTCGGCCATCGGCCGGGCCCGAACGTCCTGACCCGCAGCGGCGCGGTCTGCGGCACGGGGCGCTGAGGGGAAACGTGCTTCGCCGGATCCAGATCCTCGTGATCGCCGCGATCCTGGTGGTCGCGGCATTCTCGACAGGGCTCCCGTTCCTGTTCTACCTCGTCTATCTGGGCGTCCTCGTGGTGGGCGGCTCCTATGTCCTGACACGGCTGGGACTCGCAGATCTCGAGGCCGGCTACGCGGTCAACGCCCTGAGCGGGCGCGTCGGCGAAAAGCTCAGAGTCACCTACACGCTCCGCAACACGAGCCGCATCCTCAAGCCGTGGCTCGAGATCCACAACCCGACGTCGCTGCCGGGCAACCTGCCCGGTCGGGCGATCTCCCTCGGCGGTGGCACAGAGCGGTCATGGTTGATCCGAACGCCGTTGACCCGCCGTGGCCACTTCCGGATCGAGCCGCTCCAGATCCGGACCGGCGATCCGTTCGGCTTCTTTGAATCGTCGGCGGCCGTGGGCAGAGGCGTCGCGGTCGTCGTCTACCCTCGGATCGAGCCGATCCCGCTCTGGAAACTGCCCCCCGCGAGCATCGAGGGGAGCCACGCGTCGCCGGAGCGGACGCTCCAGACGACACCCCTGGCGACCGGCATCCGGCCCTACGCGCCCGGCGACTCGATGAACCGGATCCATTGGAAATCCACCGCTCGCCACGGCGAGATCCAGGTCAAGGAATTCGACCTCGAGCAGACGGCCGACGCCTGGATCGTCCTCGATCTCCAGCGCTCGGTCCAGGTGGGTGACGGCGACGAGTCGACCGTCGAGGCCGCCGTTCGGGTGGCCGCCGCGGTCGCCGACAAGGCACTCCTGGAGAACAGGGCAGTCGGCATGACCGTGGCCGCGCACCGAACCGCGTACCTGCCGGCCGACCGCGGCGGTCGCCAGCACCTGAAGATCATGCAGATGCTTGCGGCCGTGGACGGTGACGGGGCCACACCACTTGTGGAGACACTGGTCTCCAGCATGGGCAGGATCCGGCGCGGCATGACCGTCGTCGTGATCACCCCGTCGCTCGAGCGCGATTGGCTGAAGCCCCTCGCGAATCTTCGGACGCGGGGAGTTGGCAGCGTCGTCGTCACGTTCGACGTGGCCGCCTTCGACCGCTTCCGCCGGGAACGGAGGGACCCCGTCGACCCCCGGGGATTAGCGGACGCCCTGGGCTCCTGGGCCGCGCCGGTCCCGCCCGCCTCGCCGCGTTCGCCGGTGTCGCCTCGTGCGCCCACCTCCGCCGCCGACCGGGACCTTGATGGGTTGCGCGCGCAGCGGTTCCGCGCCGTCCACCACGGGCTCGCCGAGTACGACATTCGCTACCACACCGTGGTGCCGGGGCGACCGCTCGCGGAGCTGCTGCACTCATGACCGCCGCCGCCGGCACCCTGGGTCGGTCAGCGCCGACCATCGACCGCCTTCGCCACCGATTGAGCGCGGTGCCCCTTTCGCCATCCGAGGGCTGGGTGAGCGTCTTGCTGGTCGCGGTGATGTCGCTGTGCGTCGCCTGGTCCATCGACGATGCGGCGTGGGTCCTGGGCCGAGACAAGCTTACGGACTTCCTGGCGCCGGCGTCGCTCCTCGGCGCGCTCGCCGGATTCGTGGGCGCAAAAGTCGGTTGGCCGCGCTGGCTGACCCACGTCATCGGGGCGATCTTCGGG
>DATCPH010000215.1:0-3088 GCA_036570185.1 Candidatus Limnocylindrales bacterium
GGCCGCATCGCCTTGAACTGGCTTCGCCAGCGCTGATAGGTCTGCACCGAGACCTCCAAATGCCGGCAGACCCCGTCGACATCAGCTCCCTCAGCCTGCAACCGATCGGCCTCACGAAGCTTCCGCACGATCTGCTCCGGCGTATGCCTCTTCCCCTTCAACTGAGTCACCTCCTCGCCCATTCAGGCGATCGTGACTCTCACAACGGCTGGACCACTTTCAAGGGGTCACGTCAGTCGCGATCGTGATCGTCTTGGCCGCCACGGTTGCGGGAGGGGTGCTTCTCGTCGGAAAGCAGAAGCCATCGCAGCTGAAGGTTCAGGGCACGTTCACCATCAGCAACAAGTCCTACGACCCGACCAACGACTTCGCAGACCCGAACTTTAGGGGCGATGATATTGGTGGATGCCAAGGAGCGAGCGGCTACGACGATCTGAACTCGATCACCCAAGTCGTTGTCACGAACAGCCAAGCGCAGGAAATCGCACGAACGGAACTTGGTTCTGGATCTGAGGACGGGGACGGAACGCAGAAGTCGGACACGTGCACTTTCACCTTCAACTTCGCGGTCCGAAAGGGGTCGCCCTACTACGTCGTCTCCGTCGGCGATCGCGGGTCTTCTCAGTACACCTTCGACGAGCTTAAGACTCCTGGTGTGGTCGGGCTGATCATCGGCAACACATGAGCACCGACGACTCCATCTTCAAGGCCGTGCGGCTGTGTGGAAACGGCCACGAGGTCGCCGATGACGGTTTTGCTTATTGCCCGGCCTGTGGCGAGCGGCTTAGCGATGTTTCCGCTCCGCAGGACATGGACGCCGCCGAGTCGACAGTGGCTGCGCCCATGCCCGAACCGGCAGGATCTCCGGCCGACAACGTTTCTGACACCGGCGCGAGCCGTCTCGCCGCTGATTTCGCCTAGCCGCACGACCATTGCGTGGGCCAGCGTCCTGCCCCTTGACGAGTTAGATAGCACGGCCGAGCCGCAAGCGGTCCGCAAGCGCCTTGCGGGGATTCAGTGCCGCCGAGTGCCGGAGCAGGACACGGCATGCACCTGATGCCCGCTTACTGACGGTGTCACGCGGCACCTCACTGCACCGCGCGTCGGTCAGCGCCGCCTGTCACGCCGGAGGTCGCGGGTTCGAGTCCCGTCGCTGCCGCTCTCAGTCACTTCCTAGTTGAAGGGCTTTCCCAGACGCCGACCTGCCGCACCTGTTCGCGATTCCGCCTCGGCGAAGAGCACGAAGCCCGACCGAGTGGCCGGGCTTCGTCGTCTTCGCGATATTCCTCTAGCGCAAGCCTACGACAAGATCGCGCTGACGCTGCGTCGCCTGTTGTTGCACCCGCATCGCGACCAGCGGGTTTGGGACGCCGGGGAACAGCGCGTCGCCGATCGTCGGAATGAACTGCGGCGGAACACGAATGTGCGTCGCCTGCTCGAAGTTGTAGGCGAGGCCGAGCAGCTTCGGTTCCGACCACCGTCGACCCATGAAGGTGATCCCGATCGGGAGTCCCGCGTCGTGGCCGGCGGGCACCGTGATGGCGGGGTAGCCCGACACCGCAGCTGCCGTCGACGAGCTCACGAAGAACTCGAAGTGCCCGTTGAGGTCGCCGAGATTCGGATCGTCGTTCGTCGGCCACGCCGGACCGTTCGTCAGGGCGATGATCGCGTCGAGGTGGTTCGTGTCCATGAGCTGGTTGATTGCGGCCTGAACAGGCGGCGTCGTGGCCTCCCGGAGTGCAGTGCAATCGGCGTCACGGCCGTTCGTCGCGTCGGCCAACTGGAAGATGAGGTCGTTCCACGGACCCTCGAGGTTCTGATGAGCCGCATCGAAGGCGATCAGGTCGGCGAGCGTTTGCGGGTACGCACTGCCTGTTACCGGGTTCGTCCCGTGGACGTACGTGTGGAGGTACGTGGCGATGTCGGTCTTGAACTCGCACAGGAGCGCTGGAAGCTCGTTCGCGGTGGCCGACAGGTCGATGTCAGTTGGGTCGACGACCGTCGCGCCCTGCGCCGCGAGCGCGGCCTTCACGTTGTTGAGGATTGGGTCGATGACCGAACCCACCAACGCCGGGTCGCTTTCGACACCGGCGCGCCAGACGCCGATCCGCGCGCCCTGGAGGGCGTGAGCGTTGAGGAACTGCGTGTAATCCGTGAATGCGTTCCCGGCCTGGTCAGCGGTCGCGGGATCGTTCGGGTCGACGCCGGTTGCTGCGCCGAGGAGTACCGCAGCATCGGTCACGTTGCGGGCGATCGGGCCTGCCGTGTCCTGGTTGGCGCTGATCGGGACGACGCCTGCGCGGCTCCACAACCCGAGTGTCGGCTTGATCCCGACGTCGCCGTTTGCGCCGGACGGGCAGACGATCGAGCCGTCCGTCTCCGTGCCGACGGCTGCGACCGCTAGATCAGCAGCCGAGGAGACGCCGGAACCGGAGCTCGAGCCGCACGGGTTCCGATCGAGGACGTAGGGCATGTTCGTCTGGCCACCGATGCCGCTCCAGCCGCTCGACGACGGGGCGGACCGGAAGTTGGCCCACTCGGACAGGTTCGCCTTGCCGATGATGATCGCGCCGGCGGCCTTCAGCCGCTGCACGATGAACGCGTCGTTCGGCATGCTCCCGGCGAGCGCCCAGGAGCCGGCCGTCGTCGGCATGCCGGTGGTGTCGATGTTGTCCTTGACGATGATCGGAATCCCGAGCAGCGGACGGTTGTCGCCGTTGCGGCGCGCCTGGTCTGCCGCTCGCGCGTCGGCGAGGGCGGTCGGGCTGACCGTGATCACCGCGTGGAGCGTCGGGTTGAGCTGGCGGATGCGCCGGAGATAGAAGTTCGTCAGATCAACGGAGTTCAGCCGGTGCGAGTTCATCAACTGCTCCAGCTGTGGGATCGTCGTCGTGTCGACGTCAATGCCGGCGAGCTTGGTGTTCGTCGGGTTGCCCACGGGGCCGATCGGCACCGCCGCGCCGGTCGGCGCCGCTGCGCCGGATAGCGCGAGCAAGAGCGCCAGCAGGATCGTGAGGACAAGGGAATGCCGAAGTCGTCTGCTCATCGCGTTACCTCCACAAGATTTGGTGGGGTGGGCGTTGGCATC
>DATCPH010000216.1:0-1500 GCA_036570185.1 Candidatus Limnocylindrales bacterium
ATCGAGAGCGAGAGCCTGGCAACGTCGCTCCGGCCGGGTCTCACGGGCCAGGGACACACGTGGGCGGGCGAGCTCAATGGCGTCAGCGCGCAGCTGGAGCTCGAGAAGACCTAGGAGGCTGCGGAAATTTGGTGAGGAGCGATCGCCCTCACCGGTCTGCGTCCCGTTTTCGATGTGCGATCGGCGTCCCCTCGGCCCCTCGAGGGGCTCGTCCGTGATCGGTGGCCTCGCTGCCGCGGTGTGGTCACGCTGCCTGGTCCGCGAGCAGGGTTCTCAAGCGCACCAGGTCGTACACCGCGAGGCCGAACAGGAAGCCCATCCCGACCCGATCTCGACTGCGGAAGTGGGTCTTGCGCCATGGTCCGATGGTCTTGCCCCAGCCGAAGACCCGCTCGATGAACCGTCGGGCGTGGATACTCGCGGCGTATCCCGGATGATGGGTCGTCCGGCGATCGATCGCCGATCTGCGTTTGGTGGTGTGCTGGGCGACGTGCGGAGTGATCCCGCGGGCGCGAAGCGCGGCCACGAACGCGCGCGTGTCATAGGCCCGATCGGCGCCGAGGCTCGCCCGTCTGGCCCGCGGCACCACATCGGCGAGCGCGAGTGCGGCGTCGCGCTCGGCGGTGCCGGTCGCTCCGGTGAGCATGCCACCGACGGCGAGGCCCGAGCGGTTCTCGATGACCACGTGGCCGAGATAACAGAGCCGGGCCTCCTGGCCGTTGCCCTTGCGGTACAGCCGGGCGTCCGGATCGGTCGTCGAGGCGTGGGTGTCGTTGCGCCGCTGCTCGCCTTTGAAGTTCCCCGCGCCGCCGGGTCCGGTCCCCTCGTCCTTCGGCCGGAAGCTCTTCTGGCCGGCCCAGGCCTCGATGAGCGTGCCGTCGACCGAGAAGTGCTCGTCGCTCAGCAGGTCCGCCGCCTGGGCCTGGGCGAGCACCGCGGTGAAGAACGCCCCGGCGACGTCGCCTCGGAGCAGCCGGGTGCGGTTCTTGGTGAACACGGTCACGTCCCAGACTGGGTCGTCGGCATTGAGCCCGACGAACCAGCGGAACAGCAGGTTGTAGTCGAGGGACTCCATCAGCAACCGCTCCGAGCGGATCGAGTACAGGATCTGAAGGACCAGGGCCCGGAGCAGCATCTCCGGAGCGATCGAGGGTCGGCCGATCTTGCTGTACAGCCGCCGGAACAGCGGATCGAGCTCGCCGAGGGCCTGATCGACCATCGCCCGGATCGGCCGCAGCGGATGGTCCTTCGGGACGCGGGCCTCAGGGGAGAGATAGCTCCACATGTGTCCCTGCCGCTGGTCGTCACCGCGCATCTCGCGCCTCCTTCTAACGAAGTGGCGCTCCCCCTGCGCATGATACCAAAAGAGGTTGCTAGCGGTCAAGGTCGTACGACGACTTTTTCCGCAGCCTCCTAGGGGAGGATCGGCAGACTCAACAGCGCAGGCCAGGTCATCGTCGTGGTCGGAGCCTCCGGCGGGGTCGGAAGCTACCTCGTCCC
>DATCPH010000217.1:0-14326 GCA_036570185.1 Candidatus Limnocylindrales bacterium
GATCGTCGCACTCGGCGCGCGCGTCCACCTCTTCGTGCGCCCGCAGGCGCACGACGCCTTCGTCGCGCTCTTCCGCGACGTCCTCGGTTGCGATATACAGGAACTGGACTTCGGACTCGAGTATCCGATCCTGTTTGTGCCATTGGACGACGGAAGTGGCTTCAGCGTCGAGTTCAGCGAGCGAGCTCCCGCCGAAGTGACCGATCGTCCGCTGGACGATGACAACGCGTTTCGAGGCGCGTGGATCGAGTTCCGGACGGCAGAGCTCGATCGGCTGCAGGCGGCTCTCCGGGCGGCCGCGATTCCCGAGTTCCGGCATCTGGGCAGCAAGCATGTGTATTTCTGCGCCCCCGGAGGTCAAGTCTTCCGCCTGCTTGACATCGGGTACGTGGGCCCATAGTCCGACGAGGCTCCGTCGTCCTCGCTCAGCGTGCGGCGATGTCACCTGCTCGACCCGGCCACTCCGCCGCGGCCTCACGTTGCGCGGACAGATCCCTGTCCTCCATCTCCCAAGCGTGATCGAGCATGTGGTAGGCGCATCGCCGGATTGTGAACCGGACCGTCCAGGATCGTGCCGGTAGGCCCCGGGCGTTGTGGTCGAGGATCGCCTGGCAGAAGGCGTCGCGGTAGGCGCGAAGCGCGACCGGGTCGTCCCGGGTCTCCAGCGCCACCTTCACACCGACCTTGGGGGCGAACTCGTGGATCTCGGCACCGTTCGCGTGCCGCACGATCCTGACCCGATCACGCCCTCCGCCCCGGGGTCCCAGCCGAAGCTCCGCCGAGACATGTGAGGCAACGTCGTCGAAGTAGGCCCAGCAGGCTCGCAGCAGCGCGATCTTTCGTTCGCACGCAGCTTCGCTCATCTGCTCGTATTCAGGTCCCGCGGAGCGGGCCGACAGCCCGTAGAAGTCGGTCATCCCCGTTCCTTCAACCCGCTCAACGACGACGAAGTCCCCGGTCGCGGCGAACGTGTCGCCCTGGCCGGCAAGGTCGGCGATCGTGGCATAGCGCGGTCGGTACGCCGCGAGGACCGTAAGTGCGTCGCTCTCTGATTTCGCGCTCCTGTCCCAGCCGGGCCAGTCGAACGCCGAGGCGACCACCCGCTTCTTCTTGCCCCGCTCAACCATCACCCGAATCGAGTCCGACACGCCCACCTCTGGCAATCCGCTACCAGCAACGAGGCTACATCCGGCGCGCTCGCTCAGCGTGACGCCACCCGAGCCTTGGCGGCCGAGTAACCGCCCAACCCTGCACGAACGTCACTGTGACACGACGCGCTCATCGTGTTGCGTTTCTCGGCCACCTGAGTGATGAATGTCGTCGTCAACTCCACCGCCCAAGGTACCGCCGATGAACCCGCAACTCCTGCCCGCCAACCCCCGTGAGGATGCCGCTGGCTGGGAGCGGAGCCTCCTCGCCTTCCTGGCCGAGAAGGAGCGCCGCTCGGGCTCCCGCCGGACGGTCGATAGCTACGCCCGGATGCTGTGGCCCTTCTTCGGCCGCGTCGGCTCGCCCGAGACGATCACCCCGGCTCACGTCCTGGCCTGGGCCCACGGAATCGGCGCTTCCGGCCGGGAGCCCTCGTCCACGACGGTTGGCGCCCGGATCGCCTGCCTCAGCTCCTTCTACCGGTTCCTGATCCGGATGCAGATCGTCACCTCCAACCCGTGTGACGCCCTGGAGCGTCCGAAGACCGTCACCGCGCCGGCGCGCGGCTACAGCGCGGCGGAAGTCCGGCGGCTCCTCGAGGTCGTGCCCGACACCGTCCGGGGCCGTCGTGACCGGGCGATCCTGCTCACGCTCGTGCTGACCGGCCGACGGCGGGCCGAGGTGATCGGACTTCGCGCTGGCGACATCTCCGTCGAGGGCGAGACGGCCTTCTACGGCTACCGCGGCAAGGGCGGCAAGACCGGCCGACGGGAGTTGGCGAGGCCAGCTTACGAGGCAATCCTGGCCACGCTCGCCGACGCCGGCAATGACCTCGCGACCATGGGTCCGGCCGAGTCGCTCTGGCAGGCCGGAGCGGGCGCACGCGGGATCACGAGCGGGACGTTCTACACGCGGTTCCGCCGCTACCTCCGGGCCGCAGGGCTGGCGCCGACCGGGCTGCATGTCCTGCGGCACACGGCGGCGAAGCTCCGGCGCGATGCCGGCGAGTCGGTCGAGGCGGTCAGCGCGTTCCTCGACCACAGCTCGCTTGACGTGACGACGGTTTACCTGCGACGGCTCGAAGGCGAGGCAGACCGGACGTGGGGGCAGGTGGCGGCGGCGATCGGGCTGTGAACGGTAGGGCAATATCCGCCGCTGCAACCTCATCCCGGCCCCGGCTCCGCGCCGTCGCCCTCGATCCCGGCTCCGGCCGGCCAGTACCAGCCGCGGGCGACGGGGGCCTAGCCCAACCGCGCCACGCATTCGCGGAAAAGGGTCACGAGGTCCTCGTGAGGATTGCCACCGGCATCCCGGTCAAAGCCGTTTCCTTGCGACTGGGACGAGGCTTCAGCGCCGTGACCCTGATCGGGCCACCGGCCGGTGATCTAGGCCCGAGAGGAAGCTGAGCGAAGGATCGTCCGTCACGCTCGCCGGCCGGGTCGGCGAGACGATGGCCGAGCCACTTACGGGCCACCCTCCGAGTGACGAGAAGCGGGCGGCTCGCACTGCGCTCCGGTTGCTGACGCGGCGCTCGCCGGAGACGGCCGATCAGGTGTTCGCGGCTCGAGGCTGAGGACGATACCGAGACAGATGAGGCATCGTCGTGTACGCCGTTCGCTGGCTCTCAACGATTACGGCGGGTCACTCACCGCCGCGCACCTGCACTACCTGCACGTATGGGCGCTCCGGACGGCCGAGCAGCATCGGTGGGCGCTCCGGGCAACTAGCCGCCCGAGCTTTACGAGAAGACGATCCTCAGCGGCGCCGAGGCCGAGACGATCGTCCGCTCGTTCCGGTGCGTCTGTCACCGCAAAGGGTGGGGTCCACCGGCCGCAGACGCGTCCGGGACCCCGAACTAGGAAAGGAAACGACCGATGCCCCTCTCTCTCAGCCGAGCACCGAAGCCCGATCCGAACGCACTCCCCGTAGCGCCTGGTCCCGGCTCCTCCCCTGGGACCGGACGCTTTCGGCTTTCAGTACGTTTCGGGCCGAGAGGCGTAGGATCCATTCGTCAGGGCGGCTTCCCTCCCCCCTGGCGTGGTTGAGCGCCGCGCCTTTGAGGGCCCTATCCTCCGCGGGGCGCTCCCGCTCCGGGCCGTCGCCCTCGATGCTGGCTCCGGCCGGCCAGTGCCAGCGGCGGGCAACCGCGGGCCGCATTTGTCACCGGCCGGAAGGCGCGCTGTCGCGGATCTGATCCACTACTATCGGCTCAGGCGAACCCCAGGGCGCCCGATGCCGCGGCCAGTCCGCTAGGCGCCGCTTCGCCGGTCAGGAGGCGGGAACCATGGGCATCGTTGCGTGGATCGTCCTTGGTGCGATCGCCGGGTGGATCACGAACCTGATCATGGGCGGCGGGGAAGGCGTCATCCTGACGATCATCCTCGGCATCGTCGGGGCCGTCGTCGGAGGGTACCTGGCCGGCACGGTCCTGGGGATCGCCGACGTGACCGGCGTGAATGTCGAGAGCATCGTTGTCGCCGTGGTCGGTGCCATCATCGTGGTCGTGATCTACCGGGCGGTCGCGGGTCGACGTACCACGGCTTGATCCCGATCCCATAACCGGGCACGTTTCAGGTAGGCCCCGGCTCCGCGATCGTCGCGACCGGGGCCGTTCTGTGTCTAGTCGGCGCTCACCCCGACGCCGATCGGGCAGGCCACGCCCGTACCGTTGGCACAATCGTATCCGTTCGGGTTCTTGTCCAGGTACTCCTGGTGATAGTCCTCGGCAAAGTAGAAGGTCGGCGCCGGCGGGCCGACGATCTCCGTGGCAATCGTCCCGAAGCCGGCCGCGGTCAGGCGCTCCTGGTACATGTCGCGTGACGCCTCGGCCGCGCGGCGCTGCTCATCGGAGTGGCAGAAGATCGCCGATCGGTACTGGGTTCCGACGTCGTTGCCCTGCCGCATTTCCTGAGTCGGGTCGTGCGACTCCCAGAAGGTCTTGAGCAGCTGCTCGTAGCCGACGTGCGCCGGGTCGAAGACGACGCGAACCGTCTCAGCGTGGCCGGTCTGGCCGCTTGATACCTCGCGGTACGTCGGGTTCGGCGTGTAGCCGCCCTGGTAGCCGACCGCCGTCACCCAGACGCCGGGCACCTGCCAGAACGTCTTCTCCTCGCCCCAGAAACAGCCGAGGGCGAACTCGGCGATCTCGGTCCCCTCCGGGTAGGGCCCGGCGATCGGCCGCCCGAGGATCGTGTGATTGCCGGGCTCGAGGATTGGCTCCGGGCGCCCCGGCAGGGCACGTGAGGGGTCCGGCATCGACGGAGTTCGGGTGAAGAAGTGCATGGGGGTATCGATCCTTTCGTTCGCTTAGAACGAGTGTGCCATCGTGTCGACTTCCAGTCCGGCAGCGGCGCGAATCGTTACGGCCGAGGTGGGCCGCCACGCCCGATCCCGAGCGCGCCGATGATCAGGACTCCGCCGATTGCAATGATCAGCAGCGGCCACGTGAACCCCAGGTCGATCAGCGGGAAGTAATTGCGCAGCAGGAAATACGCCCCCACGATGACCAGGATCAGCCCGAAGAGCAGGCCGCCGTTGTTGTAGCCCCGGCTCTCTCCACCTGCCGCCCGGCGTGCGGCTCGTCGTGCATCGCGGGCCGCCCAGCGAGCAGAGCGGGAGTCCCAGCCTCCAGATCCCGGCGCCCACGGCCCTGGCGGTGCCCATGCCGGTCCGGCATTGGGCGGCGGGGGGGCGGTTCCCGCCGGAGCGGCATCCGTGCCGGGCTCACTCGCCGGTGCTGCGGCGTCGGTGACCGCTGCCGCTCCGCCAGGAGGAGTCGGCGCGCCGGGAGGAGTCGGCCAGCCCGGAGGAGTCGGCCCGCCCTGAGGCCCGCCAGGCCCCCTCGCAAGGTCTGGCTCCTCGGGAACCACGATGGCCATCACGATGTAGAGCAGCAGCCCCAGGCCCCAGGCCAGGATGAGGAACGCGAATCCGATCCGGACGAGCGCCGGGTCGAGATCGTATTGCTCAGCGATCCCTCCGCAGACGCCGGCGATGATCCGGTCATCACGCGATCGATAGAGGCGATCATCCATTGCAGCCTTCCTTTGGGTTGAGCGTCAGGGAGCCAGCATTTGCGGTCGTCGTCAATTCGATCCGGTTGGTCGCCGCCGGATCGAAACCGGCTGACGTCCAGGCATCTCCGGCCCGTGTAAGGCCCTGGGCCGAGTAGTTGGAAGACGCGGTCAGCTGGTCGTTGCTCTGGATTCGCAGATTCGCTCCGCTCGGCACGCAGAAAGCGACGGAGCCGGCATTCACGGTGAACGATCCGGCAGTGCCCGTCGCCGGCAGGTTGATCGTGGCGGAGCCGGCATTCACCGTGACATCGAGACTGGCCACGCTCGTGGCTTCGCCGAAGTCGAGCTTGGCGGAACCCGCATTGAGCGTCATGTCGACGACGGCCAGCTTCATTCCACCCAGGTTGACATGGCCCTGGCCGGCGTTCACGGTGAGGTTCAGGCTGAGCTCACTCGAGCGTGGCAGGTTCACCGTCCAGGCCGGCGATGCCTCGAAAAAGGGCACGCTGCCTCCGCTCGGGCGGAGGATCAGGCGATCCGGGCCGGCCTCGATCTGGGGCGCAGATCCGTTCGGATCGGTCCCACTGACCTGCCACGCGGACCCGTCAATCGCGGCAAGGGTCGCCGCCCGCAGTCGAGCTCGATATCGACCTCGGCCCGGTCGCCGAAGGTCCCGGTCGCGGTGGGGAAGGCTGATCCGCCGCGACCCCCGCAGCTGAATCCGGTCATGTGCAGTCCGGTGGCGAGAATTCCGCCGGCCATGAGTCCCAGGGTGGTGGTAACGATCAGCCGCCCGAGGACGTCAGCTGGGGTGCGGCGGAGGATCAGGCCGACTCCCGAGCCGACGATGATCAGCGGCCAGAGCGTCCACCATCGGCCGGCGACCTCGCCGCCGATGACGCCGAGCCTGACGGCAAGCGGCACCGTCCCAACCAGGATGAAGAAGAGGCCCCACAGGAAGAGGCGTCGATTGAGAGGCATGGCGTCATCCTCGAGGCTTGAGGGACGCAACAGGATCGCCGCGAACGGTACATCGAATTGAGGGTTTGGATGCCGGCATTCCGCGTGCTACCGTCGCCCGTCGTGAACTCAGCGCAATCATTTGATGGGATTGTCTTCGACCTTGACGGGGTCCTCGTGGACTCCGAGATCTGGTGGGACGATGCTCGGCGGGATTTCGCCGCCGAGCATGGCCGGACCTGGACGCTTGACGATCGCCACGCGGTCATGGGCGCCAACTCCCGCCAGTGGTCGGAGACCATCCGGGAGCGGCTCAACCTGGATCTCCCGGCCGACGAGATCGAGCGCGTCATCGTCGATCGTGTCGTCGCTCGGTACCGGAGGGAGGGACCGCCCATCATCGACGGCGCGGTCGACGCCGCACGGCGCCTGGCCGCGATCTGGCCATCGGCACTCGCTTCGTCGGCTCACCACGAGGTCATCGACGCGGCGCTCGAGGCGACCGGCCTCGGGGGAGTGTTTCGAGAAGTTGTCTCGTCCGACGATGTCGCCCGCGGCAAGCCCGCGCCTGATGTCTACCTCGAAGCCGCGCGTCGGCTGGGCGTCGATCCGAGTCGATGCCTGGTCATCGAGGACTCATTGGGTGGCATCCAGGCGGCCAAATCGGCCGGCATGACAGTCGTCCTCGTGCCGAACGCGACCATTTCGCCCGCCCCGGGAGCGCCCGAGTTGGCGGATTACGTCGTCGATCGACTCTCGGATCTCGATCCGGCCCAGTTGGTCGCACCGGACGCGAGCCCCGTCGACCCGCTAGCCGCGACACGGGAGCCCGTCGCTTCGGATGGGCGAGACACGGCCGCGGCCCCAACGCCGGTCCGTCGAGCCGCCGCCGAGGCGCGGCCTCGATCTCCGCGGGACCGTCTACCGGCTGCCAACCTCCCCGCCTGGCGGCGCACGCTCCGCTATTACATCTCCCGTCTGGCGATCATGGCCGTCGTTCGGGCTTACGTGCGGATCCGCGTCGAGGGCCGCGATCGACTCCCCAATGGGCCCGCGCTCTACTGCTTCAACCATCTCAACTGGACCGATCCGTTCATACTCATGGCAACGCTTCCCCTCCGACCGCGCCTCTTCTTCTTCGGTCCGAAAGAGGAGGACATGGCCGTCGGCGGTCGAAATCGCCTGATGAGCTGGACCGGCTCGGCGGTCCCGTACAAGCCGGAGAAGAACGATCTCCTCGAGGCCACCCGAAGGGTTCGAGCCGTCTTCGAGGTGGGAGGAGTTCTGGCGATTGCGGGGGAGGGGAGGATCCAGCCGATCGAATCGAACCTCCTGCCAGTGAACGAGGGCCCGGCGTTCTTCGCGCTCCGTTCGGGAGTGCCAATCGTCCCGATCGCCATCAACGGCACCAGCTGGCTCACCTTTGGGCGGAGGGTGCGGATCCGGGTCGGTGAGCCGATCCCGACGTCGGGCCGGCCGACGCACGACGCCGTCGCCGAGCTCACGGATCGAACCTGGCACAACTTGCACGCCCTCCTTGCCGACGCTCCGGCCGTTCCTGCACCAGGCCGCGCCGGGCGATGGATGACCGAGCGCTTCAACGACTGGGTCGAGGGCTCCCGCGAGGCTGCGCTCGTAGCCACGGCCCAGCACGCCGAGGAGGGTGTACCGCAACCCGGGCGGTAATGCCGAGCCCACCGACGAAGGGACCAGATCGGGACCGACGGCTGGGTCGAGGCTGGCCCGGAGTCGTCTGGCATACTTCGGCCCGATGCGGAGCCCGAGGCCCGATGCGGACCCAGCCTGCATCGGGTTCACGCCCAGGATCGCGGAGGAATCGTGGCCAACACCGGCCTGTCGGCCGACCCGAAGGAGTATCGCGCGCGGCTCGCCGAGCAGCCCGATGAGCAGATCGACGCTTGGGCCTCGGAGCTCATGCGCGACATCGCCATCCGCCGAGGGGTGCTCACGGTCATCGACGATTTCCGGCGCGCAGGCCGTCTGGACGAGCGGCAATTAGAACGTGTGTTCGCTTCCGGCGGAGGCACTCCGGCGACCATGGGCCGCGACGCGCAGGGCCGACTGATGGTGCCCGCCATCCAGCTGTACGCCTTCGTGGCGGGCATCCGCTCGCAGGTCAGCGACGGCAGGCAACGCCTGATCGACTACCTCGTCGCGAATTTCGAGGAGCTCGTGTACGTCTGAGGCGGGGACTAACGGGCGGACCGGTCAATTCCTGACCCGGGCGACCGGGCTCGTCCGACTCACGCACCCGTTCCCGATCCTGTTGGACGGGATCGTCACGGGCGCCCTGGCCACCGCCGCGGGAGGCGCGCCGACGACGGCAGTCCGGCTGGGCGTGGCCATGATCGCCCTCCAGGCTTCGATCGGTGCGCTGAACGACGTGGTCGACGCGGGGCGCGACCAGGGGCTGAAGCCCGGCAAGCCCATCCCGCGCGGCATCGTCACCCGTAGGGCTGCCAAGGTCGTAGTGATCGTGGCGCTCGGGCTGGGCCTCGCTTTGACCGCCCTGTCGGGACCGGCCGCCCTCGTCGTGGCGATCGCAGGGACGGTATCGGGCTACCTGTACGACCTGCGACTCAAGGGGACGGTCGTATCGTGGCTGCCGTGGGCAGTTGGCATCCCGCTGCTTCCGGTTTATGCCTGGGTTGGCGCGACGGGACGCGTTCCCCAGGCCTTCGGAGTGCTGGTGCCGGTCGCCGCCATAGCCGGCGCGGCCCTGGCGATCGCCAACGGCCTGCCCGACGAGGAGCGTGATCGAGCGGCCGGCACGGCGACCGTGGCCGTCAGGCTCGGACGGTCGGGCGCCTGGCTGCTCCACGCCGCGCTGCAGCTGGCCGTGATCGCCGCGGCCGTGGGCGCCCTGCTGGCGCTAGGGCGCGGCGGTCCGGGGCTCGGCCTTGCGCTTGCTGGCGCGACGGTGGTCGTCGGTGGCCTCGTTCTCGCCCGCGATCCCCGCGCGAACAGGCGCGAGCGCGGCTGGGAGCTCGAGTCGATCGGGCTGGGCGTTCTGGCGGGCGGCTGGCTGCTGGCGATCGGGACGGTCTGACCCGCCGGCAGGACCCCGCGCCCTGGGCCGTCGCGGGAGCCCGCTACGCTGGGGCTATGGGTTCCTGACCATGGCGATCGCATTCTCGAGCTTGAGCTTCGCGATCGTCAGGTACTTCGCGAGATTGGATCGGTCGACCTCGCCGATCGAGTCGACGACATCGGGTGCCCGCAGGACATCGATCAGGGTTTCGACGGCCTCGGCCAGCTGGTGGCGCGCCGACATCAGCGAATCCTCCCGCAGCGCCGGGGCCGCGCCTCGGCTGGCTGCCCAGTCACCGCCGGCATTGTCATCGACTTGGGGCGTCGGGGCTGCCTTCTCGCCGTTTGGCGACGCGGGCACTCGCGGCCGGCGCACGCCTTCGATCTTGTCGCGGAGCTTGATGAGGGTGAGCTCGCCACGTGCGACCTGCTCGGCGAGGCGGCGACGCTTCTTCGGGTCGGCGACCTTCAATAGTTCGTAGGCGTGCGACAGGCTGTCTTTGCGCACAGACACCAGCTCGCGGATCTCGTCGGGGGCGTCAGCGAGTCGGAGTCGGTTCTCGAGGTAGCCCTTGTCCTTGCCGAGCTTCTGGGCGAGCTTTCGGACACTGTAACCATGCTCGTGAACCATTCGCGCGTACATCGCCGCCTCTTCGAGCGGTGAGAGGTCTTCACGCTGCAGGTTCTCGATGATCGAGATCTCGAGGGCGGTGTCGTCGTCGATCTCCTCGACCAGCGCCGGTATGGTTGCCAGACCAGCCTGCAGCGACGCGCGCCAGCGGCGCTCGCCCGCGATCAGCTGGTACTCGTTGTTGCCGAGAGGTCGAACGAGGATTGGCTGCAGGACGCCGTGCTCGGTGATCGAAGCAGACAGCTCGAGCAGGGTGTCCTGGTCGATGGCCATTCGCGGCTGTTCGGGGTTCGGCGTGATTCGGTCGACGGGAATGACCCGCACGCCGACCGAGCGGCCGACGTCCTCGGACGAGAGCAGGCTGATGATGGCGGGGGAGAGCTCGCGCTCCTCGGAAAGGCGTCGCGCAGCGGCGGCGCGGAAATCAGGCCTGGCCAAGATCGATTACCTCCCGGGCAAGCTCTCGATATGTTCGAGCGGCGTCCGAGCGGTCCGCGTAGGCGGTGATCGGCCGGCCGGCGAGCGGAGCTTCGCCCAGCTTCACGGCGTTGCGGACGATGCTGCTGAAGACGTGGTGGTCGCCAACGACTCGCATCTCGCTGAGCATGTCCTTGGCAAGGTTGGTCCGGCCGTCATAGAAGGTTGGAAGTAGGCCGAGGATCTTCAGATTGCGGTTCAGCTTCAGGCGGATCGAGTTGATGATCTTGACGAGGTTGTTGAGGCCCTTCATCGCGTAGTACTGCGTCTGGACCGGAATGATCACGCTGTTCGCCGCGACGAGGCCATTGACCGTGAGAAGACCGAGGTTCGGCGGGCAATCGATCAGGACGTAATCGTATTCGCCCATGCGACCGTCGAGGCTTTCCTTGAGGATGTGTTCGCGGCCAAGCATCGTGAAGAGCTGGCCCTCGGTCGACGCCAGGTCGATATGCGCGGGCGCGACATCGATGCCTGGCATTTCGGTCGGCAGGATGATCTCGTCGATGGAGCAGCGTCCATCGGCGAGGACGTCGGCCATCGATCGCTCAACGGTGTTCAGGTTGATCCCAAGGCCCGCCGTCAAGTTGGCCTGCGGGTCCATGTCGACGCACAGAACGCGAAACCCCTCTTCGGCAAGCGCGCCGGCGAGGTTGATCGCCGTCGTGGTCTTGCCGACGCCGCCCTTTTGGTTGGCGATGGCAATGATGTTGGTCACCAATGCGTACCTCGATCTGGCTGCGGAGCGCCATCCTACCGCAGGAATTCGTGGGACTTATCCACAGCATCGGTGAGTTGTTCACCGTTTCTGTGGATATCATGAGCGTTAAGAGCGCCAAATGCCAGCCCGTCTTTGCGCAAAGACGAAATTGGGCGATCAAGTGTGGATAGGGAGGGACCCCGCGCGACCATGCCCACGAACGATGAGCGGATCGCCCGCCTCTTGCGGATGCGAGATGAGGCGCGCCTTGGCGGCGGACAGGCGAGGATCGACCAGCAGCACGAACGCGGCAAGCTGACCGCACGTGAGCGACTGGATCTTCTCCTCGACCCGAGCTCATTCGTCGAACTTGACGCATTCGTCACGCACCGCTCGACAGATTTCGGACTCGAGGGCCAGATCATCCTTGGGGATGGCGTGGTTACCGGCCACGGGACGATCGACGATCGCCTCGTGTTCGTCTTCAGCCAGGACTTCACGGTTTTCGGCGGGTCGCTGTCCGAGGCGTACGCCGAAAAGATCTGCAAGGTCATGGATCTGGCGATGAAAGTCGGCGCGCCGATCATCGGCCTCAACGATTCAGGTGGTGCCCGCATCCAGGAAGGCGTGGTTTCGCTGGGCGGCTACGCGGACATCTTCCTGCGGAACACCCTCGCGTCGGGCGTGGTGCCCCAGATCTCCCTGGTCATGGGCCCGGCGGCCGGTGGCGCCGTCTATTCGCCGGCGATCACCGACTTCACGATCATGGTCGAGGGGACGAGCTACATGTTCGTGACCGGCCCGAACGTCGTGAAGGCCGTCACGCATGAGGACGTCGATTCGGAGCGACTCGGCGGGGCGCTCACCCACACCACGCGCAGCGGGGTCGCTCACCTGGCCGCCCGCGACGAAGCTGAGGCGCTCACCTGGGCACGGGCGATCCTGGCGTACCTGCCCCAGAACAACATGTCGAGCCCGCCCGCTGTGGATTCGACTGATCCGCCCAACCGAATGGACACCGGCCTCGACACGATCGTCCCCGATGATCCTTCGAAGCCATACGACATGCACGAGGTGATCAACCGGATCGTCGACAGCGGTGAGTTTCTCGAGATCCAGCCGGGTTGGGCACGGAACGTGATCATCGGCTTTGCCCGGCTCGGCGGCCGGAGTGTCGGGATCGTCGCGCAGCAGCCGGCCGTCCTGGCCGGCGCGCTCGACATCGACGCCTCGACGAAGGCTGCCCGCTTTGTGCGGACCTGCGATTGCTTCAACGTCCCGCTGCTGACGCTCGTGGACGTGCCCGGCTTCCTGCCCGGGGTCGACCAGGAGGACGGCGGCATCATCCGCCACGGGGCCAAGCTGTTGTTCGCCTACGCCGAGGCGACGGTGCCGAAGCTCACGGTGATCACGCGAAAGGCCTACGGCGGCGCGTACGATGTCATGAGCTCCAAGCACATTCGAGGCGACATCAACCTGGCATGGCCGACCGCCGAGATCGCGGTGATGGGCGCCGCGGGCGCCGTCAACATCATCTTCAAGGACGATATCGGGTCGGCTGCAGATCCTGCGGCCGAGCGAGACCGCCTCATCCGCGAGTACGAGGAACGGTTCGCGAACCCCTACGTTGCGGCGGCTCGAGGCTATATCGATGACGTGATCCTCCCATCCGAGACGCGGCCACGGCTGATCGCCGCACTTGCCATGCTTCGGGACAAGCGCGAAACCAACCCGCGGAAGAAGCACGGCAACATCCCGCTATGACCGCAGGGAGTGGGGGGGGCCTCTGGCAGCTCCCGTCTTTGCGCAAAGACGTGCCCTTGTCCGGGGGCTCGGGCAGTCCCAATGACTCGCGCCTCCCCAACGACTCGCCCAGCCGCGAGGACTCGCCCAGCCGCGAGGCCGGATGAGCGGCGCGCCCTTCCGCCGCGTCCTCATCGCCAACCGCGGCGAAATCGCGCTCCGAATCCTCCGCGCCTGTCGGGACCTCGGCATGGAGGCCGTCGCCGTCTACTCGGATGCCGACGCCGAGGCGGCGTATGTCCGGGCCGCAGACGCGGCGGTCAGGCTTGGTCCGCCGCCTGCGGCCGAAAGCTACCTCCGCGGCGATCTCATCGTGGAAGCCGCCCTCGCGACAGGGGCAGACGCGATCCATCCCGGCTACGGCTTCCTCGCCGAGTCGGCGGCCTTCGCGCGGCGCGTGGAGGAGGCTGGCCTCGCGTACGTCGGGCCGCCTTCGGGCGTCATTGGCGCCCTGGCCGACAAGCTGGCGGCACGGCGAGCGGCGCGCGACGCTGGCGTCCCGGTGGTGCCCGGAACGCTCGAGCCCGCCCAGGTCGACCGGCCCGACCAATTCGAAGCGATCATCGCGGAGGCGGCGACGGTCGGCTTCCCGCTGCTGGTCAAAGCCTCCGCGGGAGGCGGGGGACGGGGAATGCGCCACGTCTCGGCCGCGCCGGAGCTGCCGGCTGCGCTGGCGTCCGGCTCGGCAGAGGCGCTGGCCGGGTTCGGGGACGGCGCGGTCTATCTCGAGCGCGAAATCCGTCCCGCTCGGCACATTGAAGTCCAGCTAATGGGAGACTCGGAGGGGCACGTGGTCGCCCTCGGCGAGCGGGACTGCTCGATCCAGCGCCGGCACCAGAAGCTGGTCGAGGAGTCGCCCGCTCCTGATCTCAGCGGGTCCGAGCGAGGCGAGCTCCTGCAGATGGCGATTCGGTTGGGCGCTGCGGCCGACGTCCGGAATGCGGTGACCGTCGAGTTCCTGTTCGATGCCGACCGACGGTTCTGGTTCCTGGAGGTCAATACTCGCCTCCAGGTCGAGCACGGCGTCACCGAGCTCGTGACCGGTGTCGACCTCGTCGCCGAGCAATTCCGCCTGGCCGCAGGCTGGACCCACTCACCGGCGGTCCTCGAAGCGGCCGAACGGGCGGTCCGGCCAACCCGGCACGCAATCGAGGTCCGGATCTCCGCCGAGGATCCAGGACGGGCATTCGCGCCGGCTCCGGGACGCATCGGGCGGTGGGTGGTGCCGTTCGGTCCGGCCGTACGGGTCGATATGGCGGCCGAGGCCGGGGAGAGGGTACCCCCCGAATACGACCCGCTCCTGGCCAAACTCCTCGTGGTCGGCCCCGATCGCGGCTCGACGATCGATCGCCTCGGCCGAGCCCTCGACGAGCTGCAGGTCACCGGGATCCAGACGACGCTGCCGTTTCACCGCTTCGTGGCGGCGAGCGAGGCCTTCAGGGCGGCCCGGCTCTCGACCGACTGGGTCACTGACTATTGGGAGCCGGAGGTCGCCAGCGACCGTGCCGCGGCCCTTGACGTGGCGACGGTCGCGGCCGC
>DATCPH010000218.1:0-5562 GCA_036570185.1 Candidatus Limnocylindrales bacterium
CACCGGTGCAGGTTCCGGTGAGGTCCACGGTAGCCTAGCACTCAGGGCTTCGGCCGGGCAAATGCTGCCGGGCAAATGCTTGCGGCCCGGGGATGCCCTACGCGGCCGAGCCCCGGGGCCGCCCCGCCGGCCGTCGCCTGAAGAGGGTCGAGAACCAGGGCAGACCGGCGACGTAGTAGCGTCGCCCGTCGAGCTCACCGCGCAGCAGGACCAGGTCGTCGCGGGAGCGGCCCACGACGGCGTCGAACAGGAAGGCGTTGGTCCGGACGGCGGTCGCCCAGCCGTCGCCGCCCACCCAGCCCCCATGGGGCCGACCGACGGCGAGGGGGGATGGCCGGCTCCGCGCGGTGGACGACGGCGATCGACGCTCGATCGGCGCCGCTCCGGGCTCGACCTGCTCGCCGATCCGAAGGCGGATCTCGAGCGTGGCGGATCCTCGCCCCGGCACCGCCAGTTCCACCGTCGCCCCGGCCTCCTCGCGCTCCGACGGAGCGGGATCGAACGTCGCGGTCAGCGTCCGGCGGACGCGGTCTCGTCCGGCGGATGCGAAGACGAGGCCGGCGTCGTTCCATGCCGGCTTGTGGACAGAGCCGCGCGGGGCCTTCAGCAGACCCCGGACCTCGAAGACGTCGCGGAAGCTCGCGGCGACCTCGACCCGCATGGTCAGCGTCACATCGTCGACGTCGGAGTTCCGCACGGCGATGGTGTCGAGCAGCTCTGCCCGGTCGCCCTCGAGGGCCCGGGTCCAGCGGATGGCGAGGCGATCCTTGCCGATCGTCCGCCCGTTCTCGAGATGGATCTCGGGGTTCGTCAGCTCCAGGATCGCGCTGGTGCCCGCCGCCGCGGTCGCGGCCAGACAGTCCGGGGCGACGTCGAGGATCCGCAGCTCGTAGCCCTCGAGAAAGCGGGTGTCGTGGTGGTACAGCCCGAACCCGTGCGCGCCATCGAGCGGGATCTGGCCGTCCGGCGGACAGACGAAGAAGGGCTCGCCATCCTTGATCACGACGGCGTCGCTGATGCTGGCCGCCGCCGAGGAACTCGTTACTGGCCACGGTGAACGTCGTCATGCCGCGATTAGTGAGTGAGGCGAATCTGCATCCGCATCACTCGCCGCCGCGCTTCCGCGGCCTCGAGACGTACGACCCGAGCAGTTCCCGTGCCGGACAAACCTCATGACCGCGTGAACCGACGATCAGGTTCCGGGTCGTGGACAGGGCTGTTGTGACGCTGCCCCCTGGTGACCGCCACCAAGGCCTCGCGATAGAAGGACTCGCCGACGGCCTCGATCCCGCCAATGCCGGGCACCAAGTCCAACCCGCCTTCCGGGGTCGGCGTCCGGTGGTCCTCCAACTCCCGTATGGGTCGTATGGCTGGCGCTGTAGGCACCTCGCGCTCGGACGGTCCGCCGATCAATCGCCGCAGGAATCCCATCGCTCGCTCCCCCTGGTCGCGCCAGATGTCGGCAGCGTCAACGCACGGGATGCACGGGTACAGGGCTGTAGGTCACGACAAACGGCCCCCGTCGGCCAGTCGAGGCTGGCGGCGGACGGTTGACGCGGAGACGCACAATCAGGGTCGAGCCACGCCGTTCGATCGTCGCGGAGGAGACCCTGGTGTCGCTGCTGTCCTGGATCAAGCAAACCCTGACGGGCGCGCCGGATGCGTCGGCAGCGGAGCCGCCACCGCGCCACGAGCGACGCGAGGCGGGTCGTGAGCGGCATCAGGAGACCGGCGAACCGGCCTGGGAGGAGAGCGACCGGCTCGACGACCCGCCGGGCACGGGGAAGCGCAATCCTGACGCGGCGCCGGAGATCCTGGGCGACGTCTGACGGCGGCCACAGAAGGGTACGGCCCCCGTCGGCCCGTCGAGGCTGGACGCTCCGTCAGTCAATGAACGTGGTCACGTTCTTGCCGCCGGCCAAGGCCACGCATCTCGGGGGGTCGCGGTAGCCAGTCTCATCTTCACCGGGGAACTTCACTAAGCCGCGGGGCCGGCAGAACTCGCCACCAACCTGGTCCGGTGACACGTGCCCATCGAGGAGGGCGCGGATGCCGGAGTTCAAGTCTCGGTCATACGCCAACCCGCGGCGGCTGCCGCGTCGGAACCACTACCAGGAGGGCCCGGGCTCCCTGTTCGTGGCGACCCAGGGCGGACGACCGCCGGAGAGCGCCGTCCAGCCGGACCGGCGCCGATCGTCCGGCGTCGTCGTGCCGCGCACCGGCGTTGGGCCGACGGTGAGCCGCTCGGTGCGATCTATGCGGAGTTTCGCTGCAGCCGGGCGAGCCTGTTCCGCTGGCGGACGCGCTACGCCGAGGGCGGTCTCGCGGCGCTCCTCGATCGGCCCCGGGTCGGCCGGGCGAGCGAGCCGACGCCGGCCCTCGAGCGACTCATCCTGACGGTCCGCCTGCTGACCTACTGGAACAGCCGGCGGATCGCAGCGGAGTTCCGGAGGCGTGGCGTCTGGCCGCTGGGCCATGGCCAGGTCGATCGGATCCTCGCCCGGAATGGCAGCCATCGGCCGAGCTACGTCCGGACGCCCGGCCCACGCTACGAGCGGGCCGCGGTGAACGAGCTCTGGCATATCGACCTCAAGGGCCCGTTCTACCTCCTTGGCGCGAGCGGCCGGGCGCGGACCTGCCACTTCGTCGCCCTGGTCGACGACCACAGCCGGTTCCTGCTCGGGACCCGGGCCGTCCCGACCAAGGAGGCGGTCTGGATCCTCGCCCTGCTCGAGGAGGCGATCGAACTGTGCGGGGTGCCGCAGGAACTGATGACCGACAACGGGACGCCGTTCGTGGCGATCGTCCGGACGATGCTCAGTCGCTTCGCGCCCGTGTCCCGGGTGCGGAGGGAGTGGGACGGGCCCGGCAAGGATCGGATCCGACTCGAGCCCATCCTTTGAGCGCCAGCGGGCCGGAGTGACGTGGGACGCGGTATCCGGGGTCACACGACATCCGGGACCGCCGTGATGCCGTAGAAGTCCGAGATCACGGCGCGGAAGCCAGCCGGGTCCTGGAGCCAGGGGAGATGCCCGGAGCCCTCGAGCACCACGTGCCTTGCGTCCGGAAGCCGGGATCGCGTGACCTGGGGACTCGTCTCGTAGATGTCGTTACGCCCGAACAGGACAAGGGCGGGGAGCTGCGGCGCTCGGGCCAGCCCGTCGAGCGTCTCGGCCGGCACGCTGCCGAGCGCCTTCGTCGTCGCGAGCATCGCCTCGCTGTGCACTCCGCGCAGCCACTCCTCGTTCGCCGGCGGGGCTTCGCGGGCATCGCGGAAGTAGTTCCGCCACACCCGCCGCATCAGGCGGCGAGCACCGGCGTCTCCGAGGGGTTGCGGCAGGAACATCAGCGTCTGCCACAGCCCCATCGCGGCGAACCCCACGGCACCAGACTGGCGCCGGTTGAAGCGGAAGACCTCCCGCTGGGTCGCCTTCCACTGCTCGCCGAGACCGCCAGATGGGCTGGCGAGGAACAGGCTGCGCACGCAATCCGGGAACCGCTGAGCGTACGCCTGGGCGAACAGACCTCCCCAGGAATGGCCGAAGAGGTGCATGGAGGCAAGGCCAAGGCCCTGCCGCACGGCCTCGAGATCTCCGAGGTAGTCGTCGAGCTCATAGCGATGCCGCGATGCCATCGACGAGCCGACCCCACGCTGATCGAAGGTGATGGTCCGGTACTGAGGCTCGAGCATCTCCGCCACGGCGGCGAGGTAGTCGGGAACCCCTGGGCCGCCATGGAGGAGCACCACGGCCTCCCCCTCGCCCCCGAAGTCGCGAACGGCCAGGTCGGCACCCTCCGACGTGATCCGGACACGCATCGGCTCGCTCACGATGCCACCTCCCTTCGGTGCTCCCGCGTCCCGAGCGGCCTCGCCTCCGGGGAGGCGATCGCTCGCCCCTCGCGGCCGGCCGCTACGTAGCCGGCAACGAAGATGGCGACGAGGACAGCCTGCACAACGAGGGCCTGGATCGTTCCGCCGGTGGTCGAGTGGCTGCCCGCGACATCGAGCAGCTCGCCGAACATCACGCCCGGGACGACCGGGAGCGCGGTGAGCAGGAAAACTGCACGCCGCTCGATGGGTCGGCGTGGCACGGCGACACGCGCGGCGCGTCCCCAGCGAGGGTCGACTCGTCCACGGTCGTGACGGGAACACAGACGCGCATTCGTTGCTCCTCAGTCAGTCATATAGGACACGCCCCTCCGTTCTCCCGCGGGTTCAGCCTCCACAGGAGCGTGGTAGCGAGGAGGATGACAGAAGCGGCCCCGATCAGGGGTTGGATCGGGGCGAGAGCCTCGTGCGGGACGGGGACGCCTCGACGCGCCTCGCCATCCATGAGCTCCTCGGGGGTCGATGTTCAGATACCACGCTGCGCCTGGTCCAGCGGCATGATGGTCCGCTGGCGGCGCAACTGGCAACCTTGGCCGTCACCGCTGAGCAGGATCTTGATCGAGCCTTCGATGGGATCGTCGCAATAGCGAACTCGCTCGGGGCTACCGGCGGGCTCGATGCGCATTCTGGGATCGCCGGCCGCGGAGCCGTCGCCGTGGCCGAGTCGCAAGCCCAGACGATGGTCGACGCCGTGGTGGCGGCCTTTCGCGACGCGGGTCTCGGCCAGGAACAGGAGGCTCGGGGTGCGCTCGTTCCTGGCCGATCGGTTGCGCGCGATCGCCGAAGATCGAGGACCACGAGGCCCGGTCGTGACCCCACACGATTGCGGGATCGTGGCGATGAGCAGCGCCTAATCGATGGTAATCGGACGACGGCGGTGCTCCAGTACTCCTTGGGAAGGATCCTGCTTGCCGCAGCGAGCAGTGCGCGGTCCCGGCGCCGGTAGACCGGGCGCTTGACCTGCCGACGCAAGACCTCGAGTTGGTGGCGAAGGACGAGGATCTCAATCTGTGCGGCATGGTCGGAGCGATGGTTCGGTGCGACAAGGGCGAGCAGCCGACGAAGGACCAGGTAGAGAAGTGAAGCAAGCATGGCGGCGATACTGTGATGCCGGGCGATGCTCAACCAGCGACCACTTCGGCGGGCCGACTGATCGAGTTCTTGTACCCCACGCGGTCAAGGGATGGGGTCGACGATTCGCCAGGCCGCCTCGCTCTTGTGTTCTCGCTGCTGTTCCTGGTCGATGACCTCGCCGGACGTTCGCCGTTCGCGATCGACAGCTGGATCGAGCAGCGCATACCGTGGTGGAGCCGGATCGCGCGCACGGCCCGAGGGACCGCATAGTCGGCCGCTCCGACGCGTTCCGGGCGGCTCAGCAACTCCGGGCGCCGGATCCCTACCCGATGTGGAGCGGTCGCCCGAAACAGCGTGCGACTCATCTTCGCTGCCGAGCAGTCATCACCGAGACGCCTCGATTGTAAGGATGCGACGATAGACGGCCGCCGATCGTGATCTGGTCTGACGAGGCATACCCGGACCGGACCCCGGCAGTCCGCATTTCGTCGGCTCCAGACACCGACCGCCGAAGGGCTCAGCTTGAATTGGGGCGGGATCGACGTGCCGTCCAGACGCCTGCCGCGAGACCGAGTCCGACCGCAAGTCCGCGATAGAGC
>DATCPH010000219.1:0-16650 GCA_036570185.1 Candidatus Limnocylindrales bacterium
AGCCTGCTCCGACGAGCGGTTGCCCTGCTCCCGCCGACCTCCGCCGACCGGATCGAGCTGATGGTCGAGCTCGGTGACGCTCTCCTTCAGCAGGGCGCGTTCGACGACTGCCGGACGGTCCTGGGGGAGGCCTACACGATCGCCGGCGAGATCGGCGAGACGCGCCTCGCAGCCAGGGTCAAGCTGCTCCAGGTCGGACTCGACACGTTCGTGCCCGGCGCCACCGGCGGCGCCGCCGGCGCCCTGACCGAGGCCGATGCCGCGATTGCGACGCTCGACGCCGCCCATGACGCGGCCGGGCTTGCCCGTGCCTGGCGGCTGCGGATGATCGCGAGCGTTCAGCTCGGCCGCCTGGACGATGCTGCGGCTGCGGCCGAGCAGGTCGTCATCCATGCCACCCAGGCCGGCGACAGCCGCCTGGCCTCGCGGAGCGCGCAGGCGATCTCGTACATCCTCGTCCACGGCCCGACGCCGGTCGTCGAGGCGACAGTGCACTGCCGCCGGCTCCTGGCCGGCGTAGGTGGCGACCGCAAGGCCGAAGCGGTCATCCACCTCGCGATCGCCGAGCTCGTGGCGATGACGGGCTCGTTCGCCGAGGCTCGCGCGGCGTACCGGCGCGGGCAGGAGATCCTCGCCGAACTCGGGAAGGGGCTCGACGCGGACTCGACGTCGATCGAGACCGCTCGGGTCGAGATGCTCGCCGGAGATTGCGAAGCCGCGGAGCGCGAGCTGCGTCGCGACTACCAGGCGCTCGACGAGCTCGGCGAACGCTACTTCAGGTCGACCGTCGCGGCGTATCTCGCCCAGGCGCTGTGGTGCCAGGACCGGCCCGGCGAGGCCGACCGATTCGCGGCCGTCGCCGAGGAGATCTCGGAGCCTGACGACGTGCTCTCGCAGGTGACCTGGCGTGGCGCCAGGGCCAAGATCATGGCCGACCGCGGCGAGCATGCGGACGCCGAGCGGACGGCTCGGGCCGCGGTCGAGATGGTTGCCAAGACCGCCGAGCTCAGCCTCCAGGGCGACGCCCTCGTCGACCTCGCCGACGTCGTCCGCCGATCGGGACGCGACGAGGAGGCGAGGGCCATCCTCGACGAGGCCCTGGCCATCTATCACCGCAAGGGCGACCTGACCTCGGCGGAGCGGGCCCGGAGGCTCGTGCTCGTCTCGAGGTAGGCCGCCCTCGGCGGACTACCTGGTCCGCCGGCTAGTAAGCGCGCAGGCCGCCGTTGCGCAGGAGCCAGATGACGATCTGAAGGTTCTTGCCCACCTTCGTGACCACGATGCACGGAGCCGCCGAGGCCGCCGGGGGCTGAGTCGCGCTCGGGCAATCGGCGCTGATCGTCTCGGTCTGCTGAATGCCTTTCGAGTCCGTGTACGTATGGAGGACGGCGACATTGTTGGTGTTGACGCCTGACGGCACGGCCGAGCCGAGGATCGTGAGCACGACCTTGAACGGCGAGACGAACAGGCGGCCGCCACCGACGCTGACGAGCGAACACTCCCCGAACAGGTTAGTCCCGTTAGGGCACTCCCCGGTCGTGGAGGTCGTCCCGTCGCTGACTGTCACCCCGATGAACGACTGGGGTGAGACGACGAGCGTGCTTTGGTTGTTCCCGGGCCCTACGTTCTGGTCGGAGACGGTGTTGTCACTGATGACGAATCCGCCTCCGAAATCGCCACCAGCTGCGACCAGCGCCGTGGTCGTGGGCGAATCAATCGGCGAGAGGACGGTGCCGTGACTCGAGCCTGGCTTCGTGAACGTCGCGCCGGTCGTGTTCAGCTCGAACGTCACGGAAAAAGAAGAAGGCGGACCACTGGTCGGAGTCGTGTAGGCGACGATGACCGTGATCGTGGCCCCGGCATTCAGCGCGCCGAAGGAGCACAGGAGCCTGCCGCTCGTCGTCGTCGGCACTCCTGACACGAGGCCGTTGCAAGAGCCCTGGTTCGTTTGGACATATGACGGAGTAGCGGTCTGGTCATCGACCAGGAACAGCTGCGAGATGTTGCTTGGGCCGGCATTACCGATGTCGATCCGGTAACCGGCGTTCATGCCGTAGGTGACCTGGGAGGGAAGGGGGGTCGCGGTTATCGACCAACCCGCCGGCGTCCCAGCCTGCGCCGCACTCGCACCGAGAAGCATCACGCCAAGAAGTGAGGCACTGACGACGGTTGCCACACGTCGCATTCGATGGATCACGCGATTTCCCCTCCAGTCGGCCCCCTCGACCGACGCTCTGTAACCCCGGGACGCAAGTACCGGCCCGGTCGCCCGAATGGGCTAGCTGCGAAATGATGGGGCGGCTCGCCCGGCTCGTCAAATCCCAGGGTGGGCAGCTCGGATGACTTCGTTGCGTCACCGCACCGGTCACGTGCCCGACACACTGTCAGGCCACTCGACCTGGCGGGAGGCCTCAGCTCCGGGTCACCGGGCGCATCGGGTAGACGCCGACCACGATCGGTGTGATCGGGTCCATCGAGAGCTCGTAGCCGATGTCACCCCCGCGGAGAAGCTCGCCGAGCAGGCGACCCTCCCGCTCGGGCAAACCGACGAAGATCCGGCGCCGCTCGAGATCGACGGCCGTCACGTCGTCCTCTCCCCCATTCATCGCGAACCGACGACGAAGCTCGTGCATCGGCACGTAGGCGCGACTCTTGATGAACCGCCGGAGCTGCGGGGCGGTCGCCCCGTGATCGGTAGCCTCGTTCGACTCGCCGTGCTCCACGGGTCCGCCGCGCTCCCCCCGCTCGCCGCGCTCCCCGGACTCGCCCGCTTCAACGGCGGGTGGCGCTCCGCGGCTGGGATCCGGTCGGCGCCAGGGCGGCGGCGCCGACGCGCGTCGATCGGCGGGCCAACCGGTTCGCCGTGCCGTGAGCCCCGGCGAGCTCGGCGTCGTGCCCGAGCCCGGCCCGGGCGCAGTCGCCGGAGCACCGTCGCGTTCGCCGCCCTCCGGATCGGATCCGAAAGTCTCCGCGACGTCGTCGCGATCGAGCCCCGACTCGCCCGAGTCCGCGGCCGCATCTTCGGCGGGCGCGGGCTGATCGATCTGATCCGCCTGACGGGGCGGTGCGCCGAGATCGGTCGGCGCCCCGTCCGCCTCGGCGATCGTCGCCGGACGCTGGATGCCGCGCGGATACGGCCGCCCGTGCCGCGCCGAGCCGTGGTGGCAACGGCGACTCATCGGTCGAGAGCGGCGGCGCCGGAGCGCCGCAACAGAAGGTTCAATGGTCAGGGCCGGTACCGGATCGCCTTGGGGACGACCTTTCGAGGGATGATACCCCTATGATCGAGATCGATGGCGTCCCACGATCACAGCCCCTCGGTGCACGCCGCTTCGTGAACGCTCGATGATCGACGCGCGGGAGGGGGACCGACTCACCGACGCCACCACCCTCGACATGCTCTGCGCGCTCCTTCGCGACTGGCACGCCCGAGCCTGGGTATCGGGCACGGGCGGCGGCATCTGCGGCCCGACCGAGGACGGCAACCTGTTCCTCGCGCCGACCGGAGTCCACAAGGAGCTGGTCCGCCCGAGCGACTTCTTCGTCGTTTCACCGTCCGATGGAAGCGTCCTGCGGAAGCCCGAGACGCCCGGGCTCCGACCGAGCGAGTGCAACGCCATCTTCTGTCTGATCGCCCGCGAGCGAGGAGCTCAGAGCGTCGCCCACTCGCATGGCCTCCATCCGGTCCTGGCGGCGGATCTTGCAGGCAGCGCCGACCACATCACTATCAGCGGCCTCGAGATGCTCAAGGGAGTCACGGGATTGACCAACCGCGTTGAACATCTCGTCCCGGTGATCGACAACACCGCCCGCGAACCGGAGCTGGTCGCCGGGCTCGGTCGGATCCTTGCAGATCCCCGATTCGCCTCGGCCCACGCGGTCCTCGTGCGGGACCACGGGGCATACATCTGGGGCGACGACGTCTGGGTGGCGAAGCGCCACGTGGAGGTCTATCACTTCCTGTTCGAGGCCACGGTCGCGCGACGCGATCGCCTCGTTCGCGACCGTCAGCTCAGGGAGGCGCACGCATGAACGAGGAGGCCCACGGATGAACGAACACAGCCACAAGCACGAGCCCTATCGATGCCCGACCTGCCAGCAGACGCTGCCGCTCACGGCGATCGACGTTGTCGACGTAGCCGGCGCGGTCGCTGCCGACGCCCTCACCGAGGCCGACGTCTTCAAGCGGACCTACCTGGGGCACGGCAGCCAGTCGAGCGTCTTCGTGTTCCAGGGCCATCCCGGCCCGTTCCGCCGTCACGTTCACACGACCCACGACGAGATCGGGTACGTGCTGACGGGTAGTGGTTCGGTGACCGTCGGCGGCGAGACGCGGCCCGTGCGACCGGGCGACGTGTGGATCATTCCCGCCAACACGCCCCACTCCGGTGAATTCGGAGACGCACCGCAGGTCCTCTTCATCTCGTCGCCCATCGACGATCCGGACCATCAGGACCGCGTCTGGCTGGACGACTGACCGATCGATGAGTCGGATCAGCGTCCGGGCGGCGTCATTCACCGAGTCGGTCGTCCGCGAGATGAACCGCCTCGCGGTCGACGCCGGGGCGGTCAGTTTGTCGCAGGGTTTCCCCGACTTCGGGTGTCCCCCCGAGTTGAAGGATGCGGCCGCCGCCCGGCGTTGCGGGCAGACCCTCAGCCGTCGACGACGCGGAGGTCGTGGGAGGACTCGTTGAGGACGATGGGCCCGTCGCGCCCGCAGACCACGATGTCCTCGATGCGCGCTCCGAAGCGGCCCGCGAGGTAGATACCCGGCTCGACGCTGAAGGCCACGCCCTCGCGCAGCGGCTCGCGATTTCCGGCAACGATGTACGGCTCCTCGTGAACCTCGAGGCCGATCCCGTGTCCCGTCCGATGGATGAACGCGTCCCCGTATCCGCCCGCGACAATCAGCCGGCGGGCAGCCGCGTCGATCTCCTCGCAGGCGACGCCGGGCCGGGCGGTCGCGGTGGCCGCCGCGTTCGCATCACGAACCAGGCCGAAGATCTCGAGGAAGTCGGCGTCCGGTCGACGGTCGGGATCGCCGCCGGTGACCCACAGCGTGCGGGTCGTGTCGGACCAGTAGCCATCGAGGGTGCCGCCGATGTCGAGGACGATGGGCTCGCCGGCTTCGATCACGCGATCCGACGCTTCATGGTGCGGCGATGCGCTGTTCGGGCCCGACCCGACGATTGCGAACTCCGCCAGGTCGTGGCCCTCGGTGAGAAGGCGATCGAGAACCTCGCGCGCCACCTCGGCTTCGGTCCGGCCGACCAGCCGGCCCGACGCGATCTGGTCAACGACGCGGTCCGCCGCCCGGGCAGCGAGTCGCAGCAAGGCGATCTCTTCCGGGTCCTTGGACATCCGCAATGCCCGGAGGATCTCCGTCGCGAGACCGAAAGATGCGTCGCCGAGGAAACGTTGCAGGCCGAGGACGTGCATCGCCCAGAGCTGGTCCGAGAGGAGGACGCGAGGCGCTTCGCCGCCCCGGGCCACGCGCCCGCCGACCAGGGCATGAACGTCGTCGGTCTCGTCCCAGGCCACGACCTCCACCGCGCCGGCCCGGGCGGCAGGGCCCTCCTCGGCAGCCATCGCCTCGAGCCGTGGCGCGATCAGGGCGGGGCGATCGGCGGGCCGGCCGGCAGCGGGAAGAACCAGCATCGTCAAGCGTTCCGTCAACAGCGCCTGGTAGCCGGTCAGGTATCGGAGATCGGCGCCGGCCCCGACGAGGAGTGCGGCGACGCCCCGAGCCGCCGCGGCTTCGCGTGCCCGGTCGATGCGCACCGCGTAGCGCGTGGCCGGGATGGACGGTCGGGCCACGGACGCGGCAGGGCTCACGGGGTCTCTCCGACCGGGACGGGTACCAACCAGGCGGCCATGGTGGCCGGGCCGTCCTCGAACAGCTTCCGGTAGGCGAAGATGCGGTCGGCCCCAGCTGCCAGCGCCCGCTTTCGGAGGGCCGCGTCGTCGTGCTGCCCGACGCACAGGACGCGCAGGCCTGCCGTCGAGGCCGTCCGAACCGCCTCGACCGGGTCGTACTTGCTGGCGGTGAGGTCGATCACGGCGCGGTCGGCAGATCCAATGGATATCTCGAGTTCGGGGCCCGTTCTGGCGCGAATGACCTGACCCCCGGAGGCCTCCACGAGCGCCGCCAGGCGCGTCTGCCAGATCAGGTCATCGGCCAGAACGACCACGCGCTGAGGCGGCAACGAAGGCATGGCCCGCATCACCGGCCGCCTATCCCAGGCGCTGCGCGATGTGGCGAAAGACGTCCCGAGCAGCGACCACGCCCGTCGGGCGGCCATCTTCGATGATGGGGATGTGGCGAAAGCCGCCGACCGCCATCTTGTTGATCGCCACCGCGATCGGATCGTCGTGGCGCAGGACGACCGGATCGGGCGTCATCAGCTCGCGGATCGGTCGTGCCTCATCGGCGCCCGACTTCACTTTCAACACGGCGTCCCGGTCGGTGAAGATTCCGACCAGGCGGCCATCCTCGGTCACGAGAACGTAGTCGCCGCCCTCCGCGTGCATCAGCTCGATCGCCGTGGAAGCAGCGTCCGTGGCCGCGACGGTCGCGGGCGCGCCAATCCCCAGCTCGTCCAGGTGCGTGCCCAGGAGGCGACCGTGGAACGACATGGTCGCCTGGGGGACGTCGCCACTTGCAAGCTCGGCGCCGCAGTTCTCGCAAACATCGGAGCCGATGTAATTCTCGTAGCCGCAGACCGTGCAGTGCATCTGGCCTCCGCGCAATCCTTCAGCGGTGGCGGGACCGCCGCCGCGATGGCGGGACCGCCGATCAGCCTTCCGCTATTCGACCGTCCAGGTTTCGCCGCCGTCGAGCAGCTCCTGGAGGTCGCCGCGGCCCCTGGCCGCAAGGGCGCCCGCGATCTGCTGCCTGATCAGCTCGTCGTGGGTGGCGCGATGCGTCCGCCGGATCACCCCGACCGGCACCGGGAACTCGGGCCAGTAGATCCGGGTGAGCATGAACGCCAAGAACGGGTCCTGCTCGTCGTGGACGAGGAGGTCGGCCACCGAGTAGTCCGAGCCGAGGTTCACGATCTCCGGCTGGTGGCCGTTCAGGCGGATCCCCTTGTCGTGGTCCTTGCCGAAGACCATCGGTTTTCCGTGCTCGAGGAACAGCATCCGGTCGTCGCGGACCTCCCGGTCGGTGAACTCCCGGAAGGCGCCGTCGTTGAAGATGTTGCAGTTCTGGAGGACCTCGATGAACGCCGAGCCCCGGTGGCGGCCGGCCGCATCGAGGGTGTGCTGAAGGTGTTCCGTGTGGGTATCGACCGAGCGGGCGATGAAGCTCGACTCGGCAGCCAGGGCAACCGTCAACGGGCTGATCGGATAGTCGACCGTTCCGAGCGGCGTCGACTTGGTGATCTTGCCCAGCTCCGACGTCGGACTGGCCTGGCCCTTCGTCAAGCCGTAGATCCGGTTGTTGAACATCACCACCCGAATGTCGACGTTGCGCCGCATCGAATGGAGGATGTGATTGCCCCCGATCGACAGCGCATCCCCGTCGCCGGTGATGACCCAGACCATCAGCTCCGGCCGGGCCGCCTTCAGGCCGGTCGCAAGGGTCGGCGCACGACCGTGAATGGAATGGAAGCCGTACGTGTTCATGTAGTAGGGCAGTCGGCCGGAGCACCCGATGCCCGAGATGAAGACGATGTTCTCCTTCGGATAGCCGAAGTCCGGCATCAGCTTCTGGGTCTGGGCCAGGATCGAGTAATCGCCGCAGCCCGGGCACCAGCGGACCTCCTGGTCGGACACGAAGTCCTTCCGCGTGAGCTGGATCACCGCGGCGTTTTCAGGGCTCAGCGGCGCATCCCCGTTGCGGGAAGGCGCGTCGGTCGCCGTTCGTCCGTTCGTCATCGGGATCCCCTTCCGCCCCGGTCGAGGAGTCGCTCGGCTTCCTCTTCGATCTCGGCGATACGGAACGGCTTGCCCCGGACCTTGTTGTAACCGACGGCGTCGATGAGGTATCGGGACCGGATGAGCATGATCAGCTGGCCCAGGTTCACCTCCGGAATGAGGACCTGGCGGTACCCGCGGACGACGTCGCCCGTGTTGCGGGGGAACGGATTGAGATAGCGCAGCTGCGCGTGCGCAACGGATCGACCACGGGCCTGCAGCCGCTCGACGGCGCTTCGGATCGCGCCATATGTCGATCCCCAACCGAGAATCAACAGCTCCCCTTCGGCCGGACCGTATACGTCGAGATCAGGGATGTCGTCGACGATGCCGGCGACCTTGGCCACCCGTAGCTCCTGCATCCGATGGTGATTGTCGGGGTCATAACTGACGTTGCCGCTGACGTCGGCCTTCTCGAGTCCACCGATCCGGTGCTCGAGGCCCGGCGTTCCGGGAACGGCCCACGGCCGGGCCAGCGTCACGGGGTCGCGTTCGTACGGGTGAAATCCGGCGGGGTCGGTCCGGTTCGGGACGGCGATGCTGGGCAGGTCGTCCACAGTCGGGATGAGCCATGGCTCCGCGCCGGTTCCCAGGAACGCATCGGACAGGTAAACGACCGGCGTCATGTACTTGAGCGCGATGCGCCACGCCTCGAACGCATAGGAGAAGCATTCGCCGGGCGTCGCGGGGGCGATCACCGGCAGCGGCGAATCGGAGTTGCGCCCGAACATCACCTGGAGCAGGTCCGCCTGCTCGGTCTTGGTCGGCATGCCCGTCGAGGGCCCGGCCCGCTGGACGTCGACCACCACGAGCGGCAGCTCGACCATGACCGCGAGGCCCATCGCCTCGCTCTTCAGGGCGATGCCCGGGCCGGAGGACGCCGTCATCCCCATCGCCCCGCCATAGCTCGCCCCGATCGCGGCCCCGATCGCCGCGATCTCGTCCTCGGCCTGGAAGGTACGAACTCCGAAGTTCTTGTAGCCCGAGAGCTGGTGGAGGATGTCGCTGGCCGGCGTGATCGGGTAGCTGCCGTAGAAGAGCGGCCGGTCGGCCTTGGCCGAGGCGGCCACGAACCCGAGGGCCGCCGCCTCGTTGCCGGTGATGTTCCGGTAACGGCCCGGCGCGAGATGCGCCTTCGGGACGACGTAGCGCTCGTGGAAGATCTCGGTCGTTTCGCCGAAGGCATATCCGGCCCGAAGGGCCCGCTTGTTGGCCTCCGCGATGACCGGCCGCTTCCCGAATTTGGCCTCGATCCAGCGAATCGTCGGGTCCATCGTCCGCTCGTAGAGCCAGAACATGATGCCGAGGGCGAAGAAGTTCTTGGTCAGGTCGATCTGCTTGTTCGTCATCTCGAGGCCGTCGAGCGCCCGGCCGTTGAGCGTCGAGATCGGAATGGCGAAGACGTTGAACGCCTTGAGCGAGCCGTCGGTCAGCGGGTTCGCCGCGTACCCCACCTTCTGGAGATTTGGCCCCGTGAAGGCATCCTCATTGACCAGGAGCGCACCGCCGGCGGGGAGGTCGCCGATATTGGCCCGAAGCGCAGCCGGGTTCATGGCCACGAGGACGTCGGGCTGGTCGCCCGGCGTGTGGATGTCCTGGCTCGAGAAGCTGATCTGGAATCCGGACACGCCGGGCAGCGACCCGGCCGGCGCGCGGATCTCGGCCGGGAAGTCCGGCAGGGTGCTGATGTCGTTGCCGAAGACCGCCGCAGCGCGGGTGAACTGGTTCCCGGTGACCTGCATGCCGTCGCCGGAGTCGCCGGCGAATCGGATCGTGACTCGCTCCAGCTCCTGGACGGATGTGGGGTGTTCGGCGGTTGGAGCGGTGGTGGTCATGCTCCTTCGGTTGCCTTCATGCGTTGGTGTGGCCGGGGCGGCAGGTTGAGCAGCTCCTCGGGAAACGACTCGGCGATGAACTTGAGGACGTCCTGGGGGCGGACGACCCCAACGAGCGCGCCTTCGTCGTCGACGATCGGCACGTTCCGGTAGCGTCCGGTCTGCATCAGGTCGATGACGTCGCGAACCGGCTGATCGAGGCGAAGCGTGTGCGGATCGGTCGTCATCAGCGTCTCGACCGGCTGGTTCATGTCGATCTCGCCGCCCACGATGCGACCGAAGATGTCGCGCTCCGTCAGGACGCCGAGCAGGCGGCCGTCGGCGGCGGTCACGAACACCGAATCTCCGGTTCCGGTGCGGCGAATTGCGGCCAGGCACCCATCGAGGGTCGTGCCCGGCGCGACCGTTACCGGATCGCGGCGGCTGACAACCTTCAATTTCTCGTCGATCAGGGAAGGAACGCGCGTCGCAACGGCGCGTTCGGTGAGGTTACTCACGAACCAAGTGTAGCCCGTTCGCTCAGGAGCCCTCCCTCGCTGAGCCGATCCGTGCCCTGCTAGCCTCGCGGTCCATGGATCGACGCCGCACTCTGGGAGTGGCACTCGTCCTCGTGGCAGCGAGCTCGTCGGGCCCTTGCGTGCGTCATTTCCGGTGCCGCCGCCGGATCCTGCCTATTGGCGGCCGTTAGCCGGTTCGGACATCTGCACCCGGGTCTCTTCCGTGCAGGACGGTAGGCACCGGAGCAGGCGACGCCCGCACGTGGGACCGTCGCGGAATCGCTGGCCGCAGATCAGAGCCGGATCGGGCGCTGGGAGCGGATTCGGGGCCGCCAAGGCGTAGGTCCTGTCCCGGTGACGGGTCAGGGTCGGGCCGGACCCGTCAACTCGGACGAAGCGCGGCCAGGGCAGACCGAGCAACGTTGGCCACGAACGCGCCATCGGCCCCGATCCCGACGAACCGGAACCCCATCTCGATCGCACGGGCAGCGACCGCTGTGTCGTAGAGCAGGATGCCCGGCGCCTTGCCGTGGGCGCGGCATGCGGCAATCACGGTATCGAGCGCCGCAACGTAGACATCGTTCTCGAAATCGCCGGGGACACCCAGGGAATGCGAGAGGTCGGCCGGACCGACGAACAGGACGTCGATGCCGTCGATCGCTGCGATGTCGTCGGCCTCCCTGAGTGCGCCGACGGATTCGATCTGGACGATGCCCAGGACGCGCTCGTTGATCGCATGCAGACCGGCGTGAGGGACCCGCCCCAGGCCTCCACCTCGCGTGCGCAGCGCCACGCCGCGGACCCCGCCCGGCGGATACCGCAGATACGTCACTGCCTCTCGGACCTCGGCCGCCGAGCCGAGCCGCGGCAGCATGATCCCGGCCGCGCCGAGGTCGAGCGCCCGTCCGACCCGTAGTCGCTCGCCCGACTGCGGCCTGACGAGCGCGGCTGCTCCCGATACCTCGATGGCAAGGAGCTGGGAGAGCAGGTCCGCCTCGGTGCCGGCGCCATGCTCCAGGTCGACGAGCAGCCAGTCGTAGCCGGCCCGTCCGCACAGCTCGGCCGACAGGGGCGAGGCGAGGTCCAGGAACAACCCGAGGAGCGTCTCCCCGGCCAGCGCTCGCTGACGGATCGAAGTGCGCGCCGCGGCGGGCGGCGGGAGCTGAGCGTTCACGTTCGTATCATGCGACCGTGGCTGACCCCTTGTGGCCCCTGTTCGACCTCCGGCTCCGGACCGGGGACCTGGAGCTCCGCCTCCCGACCGAGCCCGAGCTCACCGAGTTCGCCGCCGTCGCCCGGGCTGGCATCCACCCCGCAACCGACATGCCCTTCGGCGTGGCCTGGACCGACGTTGGTGCCCCGGATTTCGAGCGGAGCTTCTTCCAGTTCCACCTGGGCCACCGGGCGACCTGGACGCCGGCACGGTGGGTGCTCCCGCTCGGTGTCTGGGTCGCCGGCGCGCCGGCCGGCTTCCAGGACCTGGTGGCGCGTGACTTCCCGACCCTCCGAACGGTCTCCACGGGCTCGTGGCTGGGGACGGCGTTCCAGGGTCACGGCGTCGGCAAGCTCATGCGCCAGGCGGTCCTCGCGCTCGCGTTCGAACACCTGGGGGCGGAGATCGCCGAATCGGAGGCGTTCCTCGACAACCACGCCTCGAACCGGGTCAGCCTCGCGGTCGGCTACGAGCCGAACGGCTTCGGTCGCCTCGCGCCACGCGCCACTCCCCGGGAGACGCAGCGGTTCCGAATGACCCTCGAGGGCTGGCAGGCCCGCGAGAGACCTCAGGTCACGATCGAAGGCGTCGAGCTCTGCCTGGAGCTATTCGGGGCCGCCTCGGCGACCTGACCCGGCGAATGACTGACCACGCTCAGCCGGCAGCCTTCCGCCGAGCCGCAATCCTGGCGAGCTGATCGACGTCTCCCAGGGCCTCGAGGCCGGCGACGCCAGATTCGTACATCGCGTCGTCGCCGGTGAGCAGGCCGAGCTCGGTGCGGGCCCTCGCTGCATATGGCACCGCGCCCATCGCTTCGAACTCATCCAGCGCGGTTCGCAACGGCGCAGCATCCGCCGTCACAATGCCGAGCGCCCGGCGTGCCTGGGCGGCAACGAGACGGATCCCGTGGACGTCCATGTAGGCCACGACACCTCGCACGACATTCGGATCGAGTGGAAACGCGCGGTCGGCGCAAATCGCAATTGCTCGATCGACGTGATCTTGCCGCGCCACGAAGCCGCCGATGTCGCCGATAATGTCGTGCGAAATCGCCTCGAGATCGAGATTGGCGAGGGCCGCCAGGCGGCGCACGCGACTACCCTCGTAAAACCGATCTGTTATGTCGTCGATTGCCACGCGGAGCCGCCCGATGAGTTCTTCGTCGCGCCGAGCTCGGGCAATCTCGAGCGCGGCGAGCCAGCCGTTGAGCGAGTAACCCGCGGCGGTCCGCTCAGTCTCGTTCCAGATCTCTTCCATCCTGCGCACGCGAGCAATCGCCTCGTTCCAGCGACCCAGAACGTGGAGCGCGGCGATCTCCCAGGCGATCGCGCCGAGCTGGAAGGTCAGGCCCTGGCCCGGACCGAGAGTGCCGGCGAGGCCGGCGGAAATCGCCAGGCTCTCCCTGAACTCGCCGCGCGCCGCCCGAGACCAGGCTGCCACGATCCGGGCATCAGCGCCTTCGGAAACGCTCAAGCGCTCTTCGAGCCGAAGACGTTCGAGGGCGACGTCGAGGCTCTGCCGATAGTCGTCCGATGCCATGGCCGCTGAGCCGATGGCGTCGTAGGCCATGCTCTGGAGGTCGGCGTCGTCGATGGATCGCGCCAAGTCCAAGGCTTTACGGGCTGTGACAGCAGCCGCCGCGACCGCGTCCGGATTTCCGGCGCCGAACGTCATCGTGGCACGGAATGAATGGCCGATCCTGAAACGGGCTTGCTGTCGAGGATCGTGGGTTGCCGGCAGGAGTCGTTCGCCTTGGGCGATGAGCTCATCGACTCGCCCCGACCGTGCGCTGGCCACCGAACCCGCCCAGCGGGTCCAGACAATCAACTCACTGGCGAGAAGTCCCAGGACCTGATCCGCTGGCCGGCCGAGCTCCCGCGCCTGGCGAAGCGCCTCGGCATACGCGGCGATCGCCGCGTCGCCCGAAACGAGCACGTCGCCAAGTCGCTCGTGGAGCTCGGGCAGATCTTCAGGATGGGCGAGGTCGATCGCGGATCGAAGGTGACGCGCGGCCTCGTAGTTGGCGGCGCCCGCCATTGCCACGTCGGCGGCCCGACGCAACCAGGCGACCGCCCCGACACGGACGTCCTCGGGAACGGGCCCGAGCATCGCGCCGACGGTTGCGGCCTCGCGATAGTGGTAGGCGATCAGTTCCGCGAGTTCATCCTCCCGCCGGGACGCCATGCTCTCGAGCCAGCGAGCGGCCGCCGCGTGAAGGCGGCTGCGCTCGGTCCGTGGCAGCGTCCCGTATGCAACCTCGCGGATCAGGATGTGGCGGAAGTCGTAAGAATCCGTGGCCGTCGGCCGGACGAGGTCCCGGTCGACGAGGTCCTCCACGGCTCGCCAAACGTCCGCGGCCAATTCGGGCTCGACTGATTCGAGGCCCGCTACGGCGAACGACCGTCCGAACACCGAGCCGACCTGAAGGGCGCGACGCGCGGCCGGAGGCAGGAGGTCGATGCGGGCGAGGACGGTCCCCTGGACGCTGTCGGGGAGGGCCTCGACCGCCGCCTCGACCGCAGCCGGATCGTCGAGTCCGGGCGCCCGCTCCAGGATCGACCGGACGATCTCGCCTGCATAGAACGGGTTGCCTTCGGCGCGGGCCACGACCCGCCGCACGATCTCCGGGGCCGGACCGTCAAGAAGCTGTTCGACGAGGCTCCGAACCGCGGCGTCGCCAAGGGGCTCGAGCGCGAGAGAAATGTAGTTGCGCCGCCCCCCGCCCCATGCCGGCCGACGGTCCAGCAGCTCCGGCCGCGCGAGCACGAGCATGAGGAGCGGCGCCGCGCCGCGCGGCTGGAGCACCGCCTCGATCAGGTCGAGGAGGCTGTCGCTGGACCAGTGCAGGTCTTCGATCACGAGGACGAGCGGCCGCCGGCTCGCGGCCAATTCGACGAGCGAACGCCAGGCTGCGAAGACGGCGACCCGGTCCACCCCTTCGACTTCGCCCGACCCGAGCGTCGCGGCCAGGAGGTCTCCGGTCCGGTCGGCGGCCTCGTCGCCGGCTTCGCTCAGCCAGGCTCGCGCTTTCGAGCGAATCACATCGGGCGGCAGGTCGTCGGGAAGGTCGAGAATGCGCAGCAGGAGCGACCGGAGTGGCGAATAGGTCAGTCGCTGCCCATAAGGCAGGCATTGCGTCATCGCAACAACCGCCTCCTCGGCGAGCCGCGGAAGGCGGCTCAGGAATTCCTCGAGGAGGCGGGTCTTGCCCGTCCCCGGCGGGGCGATCACGCTGACGAGGTAGGGCCGCCGCTCACCGAATGTGCGGCGCGCCACGAGCTCCAACTGCAGAAGGTCGTCGTCGCGCCCGACGATCGGAAGATGTCGGGCCTGGCGTGCCGGCGCCAGGCCAAGCAGGAGTCGCACCGCGACGGGCGCGGCCTTGCCCTTCGCGTCGACCGTCGAGGCCGCTCCGAACGCGAACGTGTCGCCGGCGGCTCGGACCGTCCGTTCGCCGGCGAGGATCTGCCACGCCTCGGCACCCTGCTGGAGGCGCGCCGCGGTGTTCACCGCGTCGCCCGTGATCAGGAACTGATCGCCAATCTCGGACTCGCGCGTTGCGACGACCTCACCGGTGTTGACGCCGATCCGGACTGGCAGGCGTTGCCCGAGCGTTGGATCGTCGCGAACCAGGTCCCGAAGCTCGAGCGCGGTCGAGAGGGCGCGCGCCGGGTCGTCACCGTGAGCGGTCGGCAGGCCGAAGACCGCAACGACCGCATCGCCGATGAACTTCTCGAGGGTTCCGCCGTGGCTTGCGACGACATCGGTGGCAATCGCGAAGTAGCGGCCGAGCAGAGCGCGCATGTCCTCCGGGTCGAGCTCTTCGCCAAGGGCTGTCGAGCCGACGACGTCGGCGAAGAGGACGGTGACCAGCCGGCGTTCCTCGGGCATGGGGGCATAGTACGAACCAATCGCGCGCCAGCGCTGGCCCATTCGTTGCTGTGTTCGTCCGACGAATGCGCGGTCTGAACGAATCGCTGCCGGCCGGTTCCATATTGAGTACGGCGGTCAGATGGCCGGCCAAGCGGGAGGGCCCAGTGCAGCGCGAGCTGGTGGAACGGGCCGCAAAGGGCGATCAGGACGCGTTCACTTCACTGGCTGCGTCGTGCGTGGACCGCTGCTACGCCCTTTCGTATCGCATTCTGCGCGACCCAGACCAGGCGCAGGATGCCACGCAACAAGCCCTGATCGGCGCCTGGCGCGATCTCCCAAGCCTTCGCGATCCCGAGCGCTTCGACGCGTGGCTGAACCGCCTGGTCGTCAACGCCTGCTACGTCGAACTCCGCGCCGAGCGCCGGCGTGCGGCGCGAGTACGGGTCATCTCCCTCGATGGTTCACACACCCCGGACGCGGCGATCTCCGTGGCCGACCGGGCTGCTCTCGAAGACGCCTTCCGCTCACTGACTCCGGAGCAGCGAGCGGTTGTCGTCAGCCACCACTACCTCGGGTTCCCGCTCACCGAGATTGCGGTGACTCTTGGGATCCCCGTCGGGACTGCGCGGTCCCGACTCCATTACGCGGTCCGACAGCTGCGGGCCGTTCTTGACGCGGAAGCGCCCTCCGCCGCGGCTGTCAAGGAGCGCTCGGCATGACACAGCATCGCGACCCAAACGACGCTCTCTTCGATCCCCGCATCGCGGACTGGCTCGAGTCTGATCCGGCGGACGCGCCGGCTCAGGTCCTCCAGACGGTCCTCGCGGCCTTCCCACAAGTGTCTCAGCGGCGTGCCTGGCGCGCCGCATGGAGGTTCTCGCCCATGTTCGTTCCTATTCGAATCGCCGCAGCCGCGCTGATCGTGGTCGCCGCGGTGGCCGTCGGCATCGGCCTCCTCGGGCGCCCTTCGAACAATGTCGCGGCGCCCCATCCGTCAGCATCCGCGGCCACGTCTGCGCTTGAGTCGACGGCGGCTGCCTCGCCGCCTGCGGCGGTTGCCAGCATTCAGCCGAGTGGGCGTGTGGACCCATCCACAACGCTCACAACGTACGGTTCGGCGCGCTATGGCTACACGATTGGCTACCCCAGCAACTGGAAGAATCAGCCCGCCAGCGCGGACCTTCGGTCAACCGACTACCCGTACGACTTTGCGGTCGGAGTCGACTACTTCTCGGCAACAGCACCGACCACCGGCGATCCCGGGCTGATTGTCGCCGGCCCTACGGTCTCGGCCGGGACCACCCTCGACACC
>DATCPH010000220.1:0-2429 GCA_036570185.1 Candidatus Limnocylindrales bacterium
CTGGTCGCTCGAGGGCGGTGACCTCGACGTCGGCCTCGCGATCGCCAGTGACCTCGACGATTTCTGGCATTCGCGCGGCCATCTCGGGGAGGGACGTGCCGCCCTCAAGCTCCTCCTCGAGGCGAGCGCCGGCCGGCCGCCGACGCCGTTGTCAACACGGGCGACAATCGTGGCGGCCGGACTCGCCGGGTGGCATGGAGACTTCGCCAGCGCAGCTGTGCTCGGCGCCGAGGGGTTGCGCCTCGCGGAGGAGCTCGGCGACCTGCCGTTGTTGATCGAAGCCCATGGCCGGATGGGCTGGGCGACGGTCGGACCGCAGCCGGCGGTCGCGCGCATCCACTTTTCCCGGGCGGTCGACCTTGCTCGTCGCGCCGCCGACGATCGGTTGCTGCGCAACCCGCTGTTTGGGCTCTCGCTCGCGCTCGGCAACCTCGGCGAGCTCGACGAGGCGTTGTCGGTCTCGACTGAAGCCGTCGAGCTCAGTGAACGGGCCGGTGACATTTACAGCGCGAGCTTCGCTCGCTTCGGCATCGCGTGGGTGAAGTTGCAACGCGGCGACACCGCGGGGGCGCTGGGCGAGCTCCTGGTCGTGCTTCGGCAATTCCGCGCAGCCGCCGCCGACATCGGTATCGCTCTAGCCCTGGACTATTTCGCGATCATCGCGATCCAAACGGGCGATGCGGCCCGGGCTGTCCGCCTTGGCGCCTTCGCCGATCGGCTGCGGCGCGAAGCCGGTGGCGGGCCGTCGACCACGATCTCGAACATGGAACCACCCCTGGAGCAGGCGCGCCGGCTGATGAGTCCGGCGGAATTCGATCGCACGGTCAGCCAGGGTGAGGCATTCGATCTCGATCAGGCAGAGGCCGAGGCACTTGCTGTGCAGGAAAGCTCGTAGACCGGGGCAGCTTGGGTCTGGAAGAGCATGATCGCGCGAGGAAGCGCCTAACGATCCCTTGCTCCTGTGTCAAGCGGCGGCTCTCAATCCGGCAGGAAGAGAGGCTCGGAGCGCCTCGTCGCGCTGAAGACGGCGGAACACCTCGTCACTGATCCGCCGGCGGAGGGCCCGGATCGCCTCGAGCTTGGTGTCCCCTGCGGCCATCCGTCGGGCGACATACTCGCGCCCGCCGCCGGGACCGCGGAGCTGGGTGACCGCGATGCGGTGGAGGGCCGCGTTGAGCTGGCGGTTGCCCCCGGGGTTCAGACGGTGGCGGACGAGGTTGCCGGACCAGACCGGGATGGGCGCTGTGCCGTTGTGGTTGGCAAAGGCCGCCCGAGATCGGAAGCGCCCGATACCCGACGTCTCGCCGACGAGCTTGGCCGCCGTCAGGTGACCGCACTCGGGCAGCGCCAGAAGCGTCGGCGCGATCGCCGCGGTCCGGCGCCGGATCTCCTGCTCCAGATCGTTGATCGCGGAGGTCAGCTCGCGGATGCGGGCCAGGAGGTCTCGGCTGATCCGGGCGGCGAACTCGGGCCGGTCGGCGAGCTGGCGCCCGAGGTCATCGAGGACGTTGGTCCGACCGAGCGTTCGCGCCGGCGGCTCGACGATCCCGAGCTCGACGAGGAACCAGCGGAGGCGCGCCTGATGAGCCGTCCGATCCGCGATCAGGTCCTCGCGGTGGTCGACGAGGAGGCGCAGCTCGCGCTCCACGCCATCGAGGGACGCGGTCGGCAGGTTCGGCTCGCGGAGCGCGGCCCGGGCGACCGCGAGGGCGTCGATGGGGTCACTCTTGCCGGGCTCCCGAGCGCTTCGGCGAGCACCGGCCATGAGCTTGGGCGGCACCCGGACGACCCGTGCGCCGGTCCGCAGGAGGTCGCCTTCGAGGCGCCGGGTCAGCTGCCGGCAATCCTCCAGTGCCCAGGTCCGCTCCCGCCACCGGCGCGCCCAGCGGACGAGCTCGAGATGGCCGTCGGGCGATGTCGCGACGGTCTTCTCGGCGAGCTTGCGACCGTTGCCGTCGACGGCGACGACGGTGTGCGTCCGCTTGTGCGAATCGACTCCGATGATGACCATATCCGGGTCTCCTCCTCATCTGGGGTGGATGACGAGGACCGGCCGGCGGACACACGTGAGTTGGGGCGAGGCCACGCTCCTGTCAAGTCACACCGGCCGGTCCGACATGTCCGGCGGCCGGCAAAAGGGATCACCAGCCACACCCTGCGGTGGACAGCGATAGTGAGAGCCAAGCCACCGGACGAAGCAGAGCGTGACACTCACGCGATTGTGTCGGGGCCGTACAGCGCGGCACTTCGGGCGGACGCCGTGGCACGCGTAGCCCCGGGCGGCGCTGACGCGATCGTCCGCTCGGGACGAGGACAAGCCGTGGGGTCCTTGCCGGGCGGCTGATATGGGGTGGCGCCTCGGAAGGCCGGCCATCGCGTCGGCCCAGGCTCACGCGAGGCGGTCCGACGCCGGCCTCGGCCGGCCCGTC
>DATCPH010000221.1:0-33590 GCA_036570185.1 Candidatus Limnocylindrales bacterium
GACGACGACTATGCCCGCTCCGTCGCGGAGGCTGCCGCTGCGACGGCGCAGGCCGCCGGCCTGCCGATCGTCGAACGTGCCAGCTACGACCTGGCGGTCCCCGACTGGACGGGGCTGATGGCCCAGTTGAAGGCGAGCAAGCCGGACGTGGTCATCCTCGCCTCGCATGTCCCCGACGGAATCCAGTTCCGCCGAGCGATGATCGCGGCAAACCTCAAGGTCGGCGCGCTGATCGGCTCGACCATGGCCGAATGCGACCCCGACTTCGCCGGTGATCTCGGGCCGGACGCCGTAGGGGTCTTCGCTTCCGACCGCCCGACCGGCGGGTTCGAGCCCAGCGTCCTGGGTCCGGCCGCTCGCCTCGTCTACGACCGGTTCGCCGCGGCGTGGCGCTCGGCAGCGGCGCCCGCAAGCCCTGCCCCGGCAGCGTCGACGGCGCCGCGCGAGGCCGGCGGCCGATCCGACTATGCAACGGACGAATACACGATTACGGGGCCGGTCGAGGAGGGCTCGGCCGCAGCCGGTCCGACCGAGGAGGGCCTGTCGGGCTTTTCGGCGGCATGGGCCTTGTTCCGCGACGTGCTGCCGGCGGTGCGCGGCTCGGTTGATCCCGGGGGCATCGCCGCGGCCGCGCGCAGCCTGGACCTCCCGGGTGGCGCTCTTCCCAATGGGGCGGGCCTCAAGTTCTCAGGTGAGTCAGCCACCCTGGGCCAGAACGAGCGGGCCGCGGCCGTGATCTGGCAGTGGCAGGCGGTGCGCTCATACGCGTTCGTCTGGCCGGCGACATACGCGACCGCGTCGATCCAGTTCGTACCGCTTGGCCGTTGACGGTTCTTGGCCGCTGATCCCGTAGCGGCGTCGGGCTGGGCGCCCTCGACTCCGACCCGCGCCGGTCCCTGGTTGCGCGTCGGCGTCCTGGCCGGCAGCCTCACCGCGGCCGTGGAAGGTCGTGTCGCGCTCAACGGATCCTCGATGGAGAGCGCACTCCTGGCCGGCGCGCTATTCGGGCTTGCCCTTGCCGGCCTCGCCGCTCTGTGGGGTTGGCGATTTCGTCGTCCGGACCCTCGGGCGCTCGCCGTCGGAGGAGTGGGTGGGATCGTCACGGTGGGCATCGCGGCTGCGTTCCACGGTGCTGCACCAATCGGCATGCGTCCCGAGCCTCTGGCCGCGTGGGCGGGGGTCACGGTCCTGGTCGCCATGGCGGAGGAGATCGCCATCCGCGGTGCGCTCCTCGATGCTGCGAGGGCGGCCGTCGGACCCGCCGCAGCGATCGCGCTGACCAGTGTCGTTTTCGGCCTCGTGCACGTCCCGTTGTACGGGTGGTCCGTCGTGCCCCTCGACGTCGGGGTTGGGATCCTGTTTGCCGGGCTTCGCCTCGCCACCGGCAGCGTCGCCGCTCCGGCGCTGGCCCACGCGATCGCCGATCTCGCCACGTGGTGGCTGTGATGGCCCGACCACGGGCGCGACTCGGCTGGCTCGCGGTCGCGGTGGGCGTCGCGTGGATGGCAATCGCCCACGCGACGGGCCCCCGAATCGCGATGCCGCTCTTCGACGGTGTGGTGGTCGAAGATCCCTATCGATTTCTCACGCCGCCGCCGGGCGGCGCCGGTGACCCCACGTCATACAGTGCGACGAGCCGACTTGAAGGCGGCCAGACGCCGCAGATCGTGGCCGGCACCACCGAACAGCCGCCGCAGGCTCAGCTCATCGCCTCGCAGGCCGCCTTCCAGGTGTCGCCTGGGACCAGCTCGATCACCGTTTCGATCACGGCTGCGCCCCCGCCGGCCGTTCCCGCGAGCGGCCACATCGCCGGCAATGTCTATGAGATCAAGGTCGCCAACCAGACCGGGGTGGCGCTCACGGTTCTGCAGTCGACGCCGGTGACCGTCGTCCTTCGGGCGCCGGCCGGCGAGGGCAACGGCATGATCGCCCGCTCCACGAACGGGACGTGGTCGGCCGTCCAGACCGAAGCCGCCGGCCTGCAGTTCATGTACGTGGCCAACGTCACCGCGCTCGGCGACTTCGCCGTGATCAGTCCCGGGCCGGGCGCGGGCGCGTCCGCCAGCGCGTCGGTCGGATCATCTCTCGGAGGGAGCCTCGTTCCGACGGCCTCGGTCGTGCCCGTCGTCCCCGCGCCGAGCCAACAACCCAATCTGCTCTCGGATCCGCGAATACTGCTCGGTGGCGTCGCGGCAATCGTGGTCGTGGCAGCGCTGATCGGGCTGGCGCTTCGGTCGGGCGCCGAGCAGGAACGACGAACGCGGAGAGCACCAGGGTGGGGCGATTCGAAGCGGCGGAGGCGGCGCTGACCCGAGCGACACGCCGCTGACCCAAGCGAACGCCGGATCCGGTCTCCCCGGCGCTGACCCGGCCTCCCGATCGCGATGCCGACCCGGCCTCAGACGGGCTCCGGTTCCGCAACCGACCCGTCGGTCCCCCTCCTCGTCGCGGCGGCGCTCTCGATCCGCCCTGTCAGGAAGTACGTCATGACCGGGCCCTTGCCCTTGACGTCGACCAGTCCGCGGCGCTCGAACGTGAACGTGTCCTTGAGGCGCTCGTAGGTCGCGTCGGTGACCTGGATCCGGCCGGGAATCCCGGTCGATTCCATCCGGCTTGCCGTATTGACGGTGTCGCCCCAGACGTCGTAGATGAACTTCTTGAAACCGATGACGCCGGCGACGGCTGGGCCCGTGTGCAAGCCGATCCGAAGCTCGAGCGGTTCGTGGGATGTCGTCCCGAACAGTCGAAGCCCGTCCAGCATGTCGAGCGCCAGAGATGCCACGCGCTCGACATTGTCGGACCGTTCCTCCTCCAGGCCACCGACGACCATGTAGGCGTCCCCGATGGTCTTGATCTTCTCGAGCCCGTACTTGTCCACGAGACCGTCGAACATCCGGAAGATCAGGTTCAGGAGTGCGACGACTTCGGACGCCGTCAGCTGACTTGAGATCCGGGTGAACTCCACGAGATCGGCGAACAGGACCGTCATCGCCTCGAACCCGTCGGCGATGAGCATCTCGCCCTTGCGGAGGCGATCGGCGATCGGCGCGGGCAGGATGTTCAGGAGGAGGCGCTCGTTCTCGCGATTTGCCTCCGCGAACTGGCGGGCAGCGGTGACGTCGGTCCCGTAGAGGTTGATGAATCCGAATTCGTAGACCGATACCACGAGAACCTCGAAGACCCGACCGTCGGACTCGATCTCGAGCATCGATTGTCCGTCGCCGGTCATGTAGGCCGTCATGCGTCGCCTGAATCGCCGCGGAAGCGGATCGCCGACCTCGACGCCAATCGCCTTCTTGATCAGGTGACTGGCGGGGTTCGCGTACGTCAGGCGGCCATCGGGCGACACCCTGAGGACCGGATTGGGGTTCTGGTCGGGGAACTTGTCGAGGGCCTTGAGGGCGGTGATGTCGGTCCCATACAGGTTGATGAAGCCGAATTCCTCGATGCGGACGGGCTTGAGGGAGTACGTCCGGCCATCACCCTGGATCTCCGTCGTCTCGCCGCCGCCGCGGTCGGCCGCTTCCACGATCCACCGCTGAAGGGCCGGCGGAAACGGATCCTCGAGCCCGATGGAAAGCGCCTCCGTGATCGGCGCGCTCGCCGCGTTGGCATAGCCGAGGGTTCCCTCCGGGGTCATGCGGAGCACGGGGTTGGGATTGCGATCTGGGAATTTGTCGATGACCTTGCTGGCTGTCACGTCGGTGCCGTACAGGTTGACGAAACCGAGCTCAGGCACGTCGATCGGCAGCAGAACGAAGGTCTGGACGCCGGACCGCATCTCGATCGTCCGTCCTCGGCCGGCCGTCGCTGCTTCCCGCAGGTCGGAGGAGATCGGCTCTGGCAGGCGGTCGCCGACCTTCGCCCCCAGTGCGGCGAGAATGGGCGCGCTCGACGTGTTCGCGTAGAGCAGCTGGCCGCCGGCCGTCATCCGCATGACCGGGTTGGGATTCTGGTCGGGGAACTTGTTGATCGCCTCCACTTCGCGCTCGAGGAGTGCGAACTGCTGGCCGCTCCCACGGCGACTCGTCAACGTGGCGGCGACGCTGGAGGCGCAGGTGACCAGGTACGGAACTGCGAACGTCAGGACCACCTGCCACAACATCGAGATCTCGAAATGACCGGAGGCGATCGCTCCGCCGTGGTTGATCGCAGTGAGGATCGTGCCGACGAAGAGGGCGATCACGATCGCCCGGCGCTGGACGCCGGGGTCGGTCGAGATCGCCAGCCAGCCGGCCGTCGCCCGCTTGATTCTCCTGGAAGCGGGCGGTGGGTTGCCCTGATCCATGCCCCTAGGATACGAGGCGCTTGGCCGGCGTCACTGCCTCGCGCGCCGCCTACGTGATCAGGCGCTCCAGGGACGAACGGTGATCAGGCAATCCGCGCGCCGAGTGGGCACTCGCGCGGAGGATGCTGCCGTTCAGGGCAGCTCGGACTTGGTCAAGCTGACGTCGACGCGACCCGTCTCCGTGTCTTCGATTTCTGCCTTCGGAATCCTGACTTCGCCGCCGAGCAAGCCGCCCTTCTTCACGACGAGGGCATCCTGTTCGACGTCAATGACCCGGCCGAGTTCCTGTCCGTCGCTCGTGTACACCACCCAGCCGGGCTGGATACTTTCCCTGTCGACATAGGCCATGACTGCACCTCCACCGACGCTGGTCGGTATTTCGCACCCGTGAAGCTGGTGAACCGCGAGCGCGGGGACATCGTGCGAGCCTTCGCCTCACGCCCACGTCGCGGCTGCAGGGTCAGGACATTGCAGGAGCCTCACACCGGCAACGCTCGCATGGGATGATCCCGGCTCATGCAACCCCTCGATGTCCTGAGCGTCGTGGTTGGGGTCGTCCTCGTCGGCCTCGTCCTGTGGGACGCCTTCCAGACGATCGTCGTCCCGCGACCAACCCCCGGGGTGTTCCGCATCGGCCGCCACCTGATCCGCCGTACGTGGCCTATCTGGCGTGACATCGCGATTCGCTACCGCCAGGAGCTCGCCCGCGATCGGCTGTTGGGCATGTTCGCGCCTGCAATTGTCGTGGCGCTGCTGGCGTCCTGGCTGGTCGTCGTGGTCCTCGGCTATGGGCTGATCTTCCTGGGCCTGCGCAACCAGCTCGAACCAGTCCCCCAGGACCTGGCGCACACTGCCTATCTGGCGGGGACATCCGTCTTCACGCTGGGAGCTGCCGACGTCCTGGCCGCCGGTCCGGCTGCCCGCCTGGTCACCCTCGTCGCGGCCGCTACGGGGCTCGGCATCGTGGCCCTCGTGATCACCTTCCTGTTCTCGCTGTTCGCCTCGTTCCAGCGGCGCGAGATCCTCGTCGTGACCCTCCAGGCTCGGGCCGGGGCGCCTCCCTCGGCGGTGGCGCTGCTCGAGGCCCATCGAGGACTGGGCCTCGTCGACGACCTGCCGGCGCTGTTCGAGGCATGGGAAGTCTGGTCGGCGGAGGTCCTGGACTCCCACGTGGCGTTTCCGCTCCTGACGTGGTTCCGATCGAGCCACGACAACCTCTCCTGGATCGGCGCCCTCGGGGCAGTTCTCGACGCGTCGACCCTCGTCCTCACGACGGTCCGGGGGGTGCCGCACGGACACGCCGAGCTCATGAAGCGAGTCGGCAGCCACCTGATCGAGGATCTCACCAACCTGTTCAACATCGGGACGGAGGACCGCAGCGTCGTCGAGCGTCACGAGTTCGAGCAGGCCTACAACCGCCTCGCGGCGGCGGGCTACGACCTCGAGGACGTGGAAGATGCCTGGCACGGCTTCGATCGTGCTCGGCAGCCCTACGCGGCCCGCCTCGAAGCCCTGGCGAGCTACCTGTCGATGCCCGCCACGCGCTGGATCGGGGAGCTCGTGACCCTTGATTCGCGCGTCCACCAGGGACCGCGCGCGTCGCGGCGCGTCCGCGGCTGACCCCGGCCCTCTACTCGAGACCGGACCTCAAACCTCCTCGGCGCGGTTGCTCAGCGCGGCTGCGGGGATCCCGGATGAGCCAGCGTTCGAAGGCTCGCCGCGGGACTCGTCCGGGAACATCGTCCCGGGGTTGAGAATGCCCTGCGGGTCCAGCGCTTTCTTGATGGCCAGCATCGCGTCGTAGTCGGCGGCATCGCGGGCGCGGGCGAGCCAGCGCCGCTTGGCGCGGCCGACCCCATGTTCGGCGCTGACGCTGCCGCCCAGATCAAGGACCAGCTGCAGGATGGCATCGTCGATGGCATCGTCGTCGGGGGCAGGGCCGAGCACGTCCACGTGCAGGTTGCCCTCGGCAAGATGACCGAACACGATCAGCCGCGCCGGCCCTGAGGAGGAACGATGCTGTCGCGCGACTTCGCGAAGCGCCGCGTCGAACGTCGCGAGCTGGCCGAGGGGGACGGCCACATCGAGCTTGTGGGGGATCCCCTCGCCCGAGATTGCCTCGGCGACGCCCTCGCGGAGGGCCCACAGGCGGCGAATCGAAACATCGTCCGACGCGATGACGGCCTCAATGACGCCGGGTGCCGCGGCCAGAGCGTCCACCAGTTCGGGGCCCGGATCGTTGTTCGCGGCGACCTCGACCAGCACGGTCCCGCGGGTCCATCGCTCGATCGGGCGGGGACCGTAGCGGCTCGCGGCCAGGCTGACCGCCGCGTCATCCAGGTATTCGAGCGCGTTGAGCGCTTCGAGACCGTGCCGGAGTACCCCGGCCAGCTCGACCGCCGCGGCAATGGAGTCCACGGCGATCCAGGCCGCGGCGCGTCGACGAAAACGTGGCACGAGCCGGAGACGCGCCGCGGTGATGATCGCCAGCGTGCCTTCACTGCCGGCGAGGAGGGCCGGCAGGTCGTAGCCAGTTCCGTCCTTGGGAAGTCCGGACATCCTGCGGGCGACGGTTCCGTCCGCGAATACGGCCTCTAGACCCGCAACCTGGCGACCCATCGATCCGTGGCGGAGGACATGGATCCCACCCGCGTTCGTCGCGATCGTCCCGCCGACCGTCGCCGAATCGCGGGAGCCGAGATCGACGCCGAACGCCAGGCCGGCACCCGCGGCCAGGTCCTGCAGGCGCGCGATGGTCACCCCGGCACCGACCGTGACCTGGGTGGAAATCGGGTCGACCCGCCCGATATCGCGCAATCGCCGCGTCGACAGGACGATCGCCCCGTCGTCGGGCACCGCTCCGGCCACGAGGCCCGTGTTGCCGCCCTGGGGCACGAGCCCGACTCCCATGTCGCCGCATAGCCGAACGACTTCGGCGACCTGCGCCGTGGAAACGGGCCTGACGACCGCGCGGGCCTCCCCCCGGAAGCGGCCTGTCCAGTCGACCTCGTAACCAGCCCGTACGTCGGGGGCGGTCAGGAGGTGATCGGGACCAACAATCGCGGCAAGCGCCCTTAGGAATTCGTCAGGCCTAGCCTCAATGACTTCAGCCACGCCGCGGCCGCGCGCTCGGGCCACCCCTTCTGACTACTCGGCCTGATCGGTGGTGCCGAGCTCCGCCCCGGGAATGGCGCCAATCTCCTCGAGAGCGCCGACGAGGTTCGAATGTGACCGCACCCGAAGCTCGAAGTCCGCCTGGTACCGGCCCTTGCCCAGCCGACGAGTCTGCAGGCCCGCGATCTCGAGGCTGTGCTTCGTGAAGGCCGCGGAGGCCGACCCGAGCGCATTCAGCTTCTCGACATGGAGCCGGACGTGGGCGACTTTAGCGCCGCCGCGCAGCCTGTTGGAGATGGCGCCCAGCGGCCACAGCGACAGGACCACGATGATCGTTCCGGCGGCGGCCACCCCGTAGGCGGCGGCGCCGGCCGACATGCCGATCGCGGCGACCGCCCACAGGCTTGCCGCGGTCGTCAGGCCGCGGATCGAGAGGCCGTCCTTGATGATGGCACCCGCGCCCAGGAACCCGATCCCGGACACGATCTGGGCGGCGACCCGGGCTGGATCCGCGGAGCCCGCCCGATTCTCCGGAAACGCGTAGATCGAGAGGACCGTGAAGGCCGCCGACCCCATCGAGACCAGGAGGTGCGTCCGCATCCCCGCCGGATGATCATGGATCTCGCGCTCGACGCCGACCAGGGCCCCCAACACGGCCGCAACGAGGAGCCGGAGAGCGAGATCCCCCTGGAGAACGAGATCTCCCATGTGCGCGCATCATCGCCGATCCGCGCCCGCCTGTTAACACCTCGTTTACATGCAAGGCAGCTGCGACGGTGCGGGCGGGCGCCTCACGCAGGCTACGCGCCGACATCTGGCAGGATTGCGCGGATGACCGAGAGGACGTACGACGCGTATCGCCGCGAGGCCGCCCCGCAGCGCGGGCAGACGACAGGCGGTTGGATCGCCGTCATCGTCTTCGCGACCCTGGCCGGAATCGGGGCACTTGCAGCGATCGCCGTCGTCAGCACCTACGTCTCGATGTCCCAGGGTCTCGTCGATCCTTCCGCCTTGACCACGAACCAGGTCGCCCAGGATTCGGTGATCTACGATCGGACGGGCAAGACCGTCCTCGCTCACTTCGGCGCCACGAATCGGCAAGTCGTGACGTTCAACCAGATCCCGAAGGTCCTCATCGATGCCACGACGGCGGTCGAGGACAAGACGTTCTGGACGAACCCGGGCTTCGATCCCACCGCCATCATCTCGTCCGGCATCGACGCGATCCGAGGCAATCCGCGGGGTGCCTCCACGATCACCCAGCAGCTGGTCCGTGAGCGTCTTCTTGATCCAGCACTGGTCCAGAGGACCGGCTTCAAGGCGACGCTCGAACGGAAGGTCAAGGAGATCATCCAGTCGATCCGACTGACGAAGGCCTTCGCGGGCACCACCGGCAAGGAACAGATCATTGCCGCATACCTGAACCAGAACTTCTACGGGAACAACAGCTACGGCGTGAAAGCCGCCGCCCAGAGCTACTTCGGGATCGATCTCAGCAGGATCAGCATCGCCCAGGCCGCGATCCTGGCCGGCATCCCGCAATCGCCGTCGAGCTACGACCTCGTCCGGAACGCCGTCACCGACGATTCAGGAAAGCTCGTCGTTCCGGATACCGCCGACATCGTGGCTCGGCGCAACTTCATCCTGGACCTCCTGGCCAACGGACGGGCGACGCTGACGGGCGGCACCTATACGCCGGAGCAGTTCGCGGCTGCCAAGAACGATCCGGTGGCCCTGGTGGCCCAGGTCCAACCCGACTGGGTCGCGCCCCATTTCGTCTGGGCGGTCCGGGCCGAGCTCACCACGAAGCTGTGCGGTGACGCGCCCACCTGCCCGCAGCTCGAGCAGGGCGGGTTCAAGATCACGACGACCCTGGACACCCGACTTCAGAAGGTCGCCGAGAAATGGGTCAAGGCGGCCGCCGTCGTGCCCAAGGCGAAAGATCCGGCCGCTGCCGCCAAGGCCCTCGGGCTCACGTACGCCCAATGGATCAAGAACCTCCGCGCGAGCGACGTCAACAACGGCGCCCTCGTGGCCGTCGACTACCAAACCGGCCAGATCGTGGCCTACGTCGGTTCCGCCGACTACTACGCGACCAACGGCTCCAAGAAATTCCAGCCTCAGTTCGACGTCGCCGGCGACGGCTGGCGCCAGCCGGGATCGGCGTTCAAGCCCTTCAACTACGTGACCGGCATCGACGACAAGACCTTCACCGCGGCAACGATGTTCATGGACGTCTCAGCCGATTTCGGCGGCGGATACCACCCGGGCGACGCCGACGGCCTCGAGCGCGGGCCGGTTCGGCTACGGAACGCCCTCCAGTTCTCGCTGAATATCCCGTCGGTCAAGGCCATGGCCGTCAACACGCCACAGCTCGTCTTCCGGCGAGCGCAGACATATGGGCTCGCGTTCCAGAACCAGAACGCGACGCCCGGGCTGGCCCTCGGGCTCGGTGTGCAGGAAATCCATGAGGTCGACCTGGCCACCGCCTACGGGATGCTGGCAAACGGCGGAAAGCTGATCCCCCATACGACGATCCTCAGGATCCAGGCGATTGACGGGAAGGATGTCCTGCCGGCCTACAAGACGCCGACCGGCACGCAGCCGGTCAGCCCGCAGGCCGCCGCGGTGATCACCGACATCCTCGCGGGCAACACGAACCCGTCCGTCAATCCTCTCTGGGGACGGTTCCAGATTCTCGACGGCGGCAAGCGGCGACCGGCTACCCTCAAGACCGGCACCAACAACGACGTCAAGGACCTGACGGCCGCCGGCTACATCGCGCCGCCGACGGCTACCGGCCGCGCGGCCGGCGAATACGCCCTCGCGGTGGTCGGCTGGAACGGCAACAGCGACAACACGCCGGTCACGTCGCCGGGCAGGTTCCTCTTCTCGGTCGACGTGACCACGTTCGTCTGGCAGGGCTTCCTGACCGAGGCTACCAAGGGCTGGGCGATCAACAACTTCGCCCGCCCGAAGGGGCTCGTCGAAGCGGCCGTCGACCCCTGGACCGGCCTCAAGCCGGCGCCCGGCGGCAAATCGGTTACCGACCTCTTCATCGCCGGGACGGAGCCGAAGGCATCGGCCGACACGAATGGCGGTACCTGCGGCGACGCGGTCCTCAGCTCCGCCGGGTTCGAATCTCGTTTTCCCAGCTGGCTGACGGCCGATCGAAACTGGATCGCCCGTGCCCAGCGTGGGCCCGGAGTGTCCGGCGGCCTCAACAATTCGCCCACGTCCTATGTCTACAGCAGCGGGGTGCTGCTCTATGGCGCGAGCTGGGGCCCGCTCCTCAACTCCGGTTCGTGCGCGTCGCCATCTCCCTCGTGCCTTACCTCGCCCTTTCCGGAAGGGTCAGGGTCAGGGTCAGCCGTGCCCTGTCCAGGGGTCTCCGTCTCCCCTTCCGAGCCAGCCGGGTCACCCTCCGAAATCCCCCAGGCCTCATCCCAGCAAACGCCTGGCCCACCAACGCCGCCCCCGCCGACCGCGACCCCGGCACCGACGCCGGCGCCGACTCCCGCGCCAACACCTGCGCCAACTCCTCCCCCAAGCGCCACGCCCGCCGTAACGCCCGCGCCGTCCTGACGACCATTCAGCATGGCAGGAGCCTCCGATCGCTTTGAGCGGGTCTTCCGGCCGGCAATCGCCGGCGCCGTCAGCGCGGCGGCCGCCCTCGCGACGGCTGAGCTCGTGGCAGGGATCGTGTCGGGCGCCCCGTCGTTGGTCGCGGCCGTCGGAAGCCTGGTCATCGACCTCCAGCCGCCCGGCGCCAAGGACTTTGTCGTGGGTCTCTTCGGGACCAACGACAAGCTCGCCCTCGAAACGTCGATCGTGGTCGTCTCGCTGGCGATCGCCGCGGGCCTGGGGGTCGCCGCGCGCCGGCGGTTTGCGATCGGTGCGGCAGGATTCGCCGCATTCGCCGTGCTGGGATGGGTGGCCGCCATTCGAGACCCCCAGGCGATGCCTGCGCTGGCCGCGGCGACCGCGGCGGCATCCGCCGCCGTCGGGATTCAGCTCCTTTCATGGCTGGTCGGCCCCGTTTCCAGACGCAACGTTCAGCCTGCGGACACTCGCACCGTCGACGGCGGCGTCGCCGCCAATGGGCCGGGGTCAACGGGGCGCCCGCCGAGACGCCGCCGACCAGCCATGCCCGACTGGTCGCGGCGCACGTTTCTGCTCCGCAGTGCTGCCGTCGCCGCCGGCTCGGTCGCGGCCGCAACCGTGGGCCGGACGCTCCTCGCGGCGCAGCGCGCGGCTCCCTCGACGGCTGGCCATCCGGTGCCACCGCCGGTCGTGACCGCCGCGCTGCCGGCGGGCGCACAGCTCAGCGTCGACGGGATCACGCCGCTGATCGTGCCCAATGGCAGCTTCTACCGCATCGACACCGCGCTCCTGGTGCCGAACGTCGACATCGGCGCGTGGAAGGTCCGGGTCTGGGGCAAGGTCGACCGTGAAGTGACCCTGACCTTCGATCAGCTGGTCCAGCTGCCTCTCTTCGAGCAGTACGTCACCATCGCCTGCGTCTCGAACTACGTGGGGGGCGACCTCGTGGGCAATGCCAAATGGACCGGGGTCCACCTTCGCGACGTGCTGGCGATGGCCGGCGTTCAGAACGGCGCGACGCAGCTCGTCGGTCGCTCGGTCGACGGCTTCACCGTCGGAATGCCGACGGAGTGGGTCATCGACACAAGCCGCGATCCGATGATCGCGGTCGAGATGAACGACGCTCCCCTGCCGCGGGAACATGGCTTCCCGGCACGGCTGATCGTGCCAGGGCTATACGGATACGTCTCGGCGACCAAGTGGCTGGCCGAACTGCAACTCACGACCCTTGAAGCATTCGACGCCTACTGGGTTCCCCTCGGCTGGGCCAAGAAGGCACCCATCCTGACCCAGTCGCGGATCGACGTCCCCCATTCGGGCTCGGCCATCCCTGCAGGTCGGGTATCCGTGGCGGGGGTCGCGTGGGCCCCCGACCGAGGGGTCAGCCGGGTCGAGGTCGCGATCGATGGGGCGTGGCAGGACGCGACCATTTCGACGCCGATCTCCAAGACGACCTGGGTCCAGTGGCTCTATGCCTGGAACGCGACCCGCGGCAAGCACTCCATCGAGGTGCGGGCGACCGACGGGACGGGCGAGGTCCAGACCGCGGACCACTCCGAACCGGCTCCCGACGGCGCCCGGGGTCATCACACGATTTCGGTGACGGTGACGTAGGAGCGAGGCAAGAGCCCCTCCGCCGAAGAGCCCTCGGCTGGTGGCGCTTCGCGACTTTCCACGATCAGCGAACAAGCAGAGCCCCGCAAGGCTGTCACGAGCCCAAAGTCAGCGCTGGCACCAGCCCAAAAGGCAGGCCGCCCCCGCAGACGGCAGGCGGCAGGTCTCGTACGGCCTCCGCCACGAGGTTTTTCTCGAACGCTCGTCGGCCGCCCAGGCGCCCGGGATCCTCGATAAGCGGCAGTTGAGCCTTGTCCTGTTCACTCATCGTGGAATGTGTCCGAGTCGCGCTCAAACAAAGGCCCCTGCGCAGGCCGGCCGGCATCTGGCGCGAGTCTCCGCGGCGCTCGCCGAACTGCTGCGGGCCGAGCGCATCCGCCGTGGATGGACGCTTCGCGAACTCGCCGGCCGCGCCGGCCTCTCGGTCGCAGCGGTCCACCATGCGGATCAGGGGAACCGGCGAGCCTCGACACCTACTGTCGACTCGCAGCGGCCCTCACCTTCGCCCGGAGTTCGCGCTGCTGGACGCTCGGGCGCGGCGACGAGGTCGAGATCTGGCCTCCGAAGACCCTGTACATGCGGCAATGGGTGAGCTCGAAGTTGCTCGTTTGAGCGCCTTCAAGCACGAAGTCCGGGTCGATGAGCCGTACCAACATTTTCAATTCGCCGGCCGGGCTGACGTCGTCGCGATCGATCGCGCCCGTCGTGCCCTCCTCCATATCGAAAACCGGACGCGGTTCCCGAACATCGGCGAGGCCGCCGGGAGCTTCAACCAGAAGCGCGAATACCTGGCCAATCGGTTGGCCGAGCGGATCGGGATCGACGGCTTTCGCTCCGAAACACATGCCATGATCGTGCTGTGGTCCGCCGAGGCACTTCATTCCGTTCGAATCCGCCTCGAGACATTCCGCGCGCTGTGCCCTGATCCCATTGATGTGTTCTCCGCGTGGTGGGACGGCCAGGATCCCCCGTCAGGCCGTCACCGGACGATGGTCGTGTTCGATCCGGCCGCGGACGTCGGCAAGCACCGTCGATTCATTGACATCGAGACGGCGCGGACCGCTGATCCCCGCTATCGCTGCTACGCCGACGCCGCCCGGCGGCTCGGCTCGCCATGACAGCTGGCGGGCTCCGGCGCACGCCGGCAGGCGAGCGCACCAGCCTCAGAAGTTCAGCCCCAGGTACGCGAACCAGAGGACGCCGTATGACACGGAAGCGATGCTCAGCACGATCAGGGCGCGCTCGACGAGCCCGAACTGCCAGCGGCGGCCGATCGCCGCGAGAGCAACGAGGAAGGGCGTGAAGTCGAGGGAGTATCGGAAGCCGTACTGGATGAACCCGCCCCCGTAGTAGAGGAAGACGGGGATCGCGACGAGGCCCGTTGCCAGCCACAGCATCCGGGCATCGGGCAGGCGAGCGCCGGCCGAAATCGCCATCAAAAGGCCCGGCGAGACGAGCAGCATCGACAGGCCGTATGGATCCGGCACGAGGAACGGCGGTCGATCGGCGATCTCGAAGCCCTTCAAGAAGGCGAGATACACGTTCTCGGGGAGCTGTGCGAGCGAAAAGACACCCATGGACCGCCGAGCCTCGAGCCCGGGATCGGTCAATTGGGAGATCCCGTAGCCAGCCTCCAGCGGCGATCCGAAGCGAGCCCAGTCATAGAGGGCGTAGATGACGATCGCGGCGGCGATCGGGGCGCCGAAGCCGAGTGCGGCCCGCGCCCAACCTGGACGCAGTCGGACCGGCCAGCCGAACTCGGTGAGCACCAGGGCCAGACCGAAGGGAATCGCCGCGAGGAGCGTGGTCGAGCGAGCCAGGAACGCAACGCCCAGCAGGATGCCGAGGACAGCGGGCCTCCGCCGGCCGGCCCACTCGATGAGAAGGACGGCCAGGGCGAGGAACGCTTCGACCTGGGCCAGGTAGTACATGTTGCCGAAGACCGACAGGTAGAAGAGGAGCGTGCCGAACGCGGTGAACGCGGCCAGCCACCAGGCCGTCCGCCCGGGCGGGCCGAAGGCCCGGGCCAGCGGCAGGCCGCAGAAGGCCGCGACGATCCCGATGACGGCACTGACGATGTAGGACGAGATGGGTCGCAGCCCCGTGAGGGCAACGAAGGGCAGGTAGGCGATCGGCTGCAGGGGCCCGACTGCCATGTAATACCGTCCGGCAACGGCAACCGAGTCGACCGTCGCGGCAAAGTCCGGCGAATCAAGGCGACCCTCGGTGATCCGTTCGGCGAGGATCATCATCCGGTCTGAGCCGGTCGGGTAGTGCTGCAGAACCAGCCAGTTCGCTGCGGCGTAGCTCAGTCCGATGATGACCAACCAGCCCAGGTCCGCCCGCCTGGCCACGATCCTCATGAGGGCGAACCCTACCAGCGCCAGGGCCGGCAATCTGGTCGTGCCTTCGGAATCCGCTAGAGTCGGGTGATGCCGCGACGTCGCTTCATCTTCGATCCGCCAGATCGGTTTGTGGCCGGGACGATCGGAACCCCGGGCCGGCGGACGTTCTTCCTCCAGGCTCGCGACGGACGGCGGGTCGTGTCGGTCGTCCTCGAGAAGGTCCAGGTCGCGGTGCTGGCCGATCGGCTGGGACAGCTCCTGGGCGAGCTCGAGCGGCGCGGGGTCACGCGGCCGGCCGAGGTCGCGCCGAACGGCGATGCCGCTCCCCTCGACGAGCCCCTCAACGAGGCCTTTCGGGCCGGCGCGTTGACCCTCGGCTGGGACGGCGACGCTGAGCGCATCCTGATCGAGGCGCGCGCTCAGGCGGAGGACGAGGAGGACCCCGACCAGATTGCCGACATGGAGGTCGACGACGACGATGAGGAAGGCCCGGACCTGTTCCGCGTCAGGATGACCGCGCCAGTGGCACACGCCTTCGTCGACAGGGCCGTCCGGGTCGTCTCCTCCGGCCGGCCACCGTGCCCGCTGTGCGGGCAGCCGCTCGACGCCACCGGGCACATCTGTCCCCGGCGGAATGGCCATTACGTCAACTGAGGGGGGCTTTCCCACGTCGGCCGCGGGGTCGGCAAACGCGCCGATCGAGGCGGGGCGCGCCCTTGAGGTCCTCGCCGACGGCACCATCCAGCTCGTGGGGCGCCTGTACGGCTCGACCAACCACGCCATGTACGCGCGGCTGACGCTGGCATGTCCGGAGCCGAGAGAGACCATCGTCCTCGACGCGATCTACAAGCCGACGGCGGGCGAGCGACCCCTCGATGACTTCCCGGAAGGAACGCTGACTCGACGTGAGGTGGCGGCGTTCGAGCTATCCGAGGCGACCGGCTGGGGCATCGTCCCGCCGACGGTCCTGCGCGATGGGCCGTTCGGTGAAGGCGCGGTTCAGCAATGGATCGAGGCCGATCCGGGTGTCGACGTCGTCCGGCTCGTCATCGACGACGACCCGCGGCTGCGCCGCATCGCCGTCTTCGACGCGATGGTCAACAACACCGACCGAAAGGGCGGCCATCTTCTCCCGGTCGAGGGCGGCCACGTGTTCGGGGTCGACCACGGGGTCTGCTTTTCAACGGTCCCCAAGCTCCGAACCGTCCTGTGGGGCTGGCGCGGCACACCGTTCGACCGGGCCGAGCTCGACGTTCTTCGTGAGATGCGCTCCGCCCTGGACGGCGAACTGGGGCGGCGCCTCCGCTTGTACCTCTCGCCCAGCGAGGTGGCGGCCACGGCGCGGCGCGTCGAGCGCCTGTTGCGCACCGGCATGTTTCCGCATCCGAGCGCGACCTGGCCGGCCGTTCCATGGCCGCCGTTCTGATCTAGGCGCGTCTAGGCGCGGACTTCCTGGCGCATGAACCGGATGTAAGCGATCGTGAAGAAGACAACCGTCAGGGCCACCAGCGCAACGAGCTCAGGCCAGGCGAGGAGCAGGCTCTGGTCGAGGGAGCGGAGCGTCGGTTCGACCTGCTGGTTCAGCTGCTGGGCCTGACTGAGAGTCGCCGGCGTGGAGGTCGAGGTGATGCTCGGGTTGAGCACCACCAGCGAGATCTCGCGGTACTGGGTGATCGGCAACAGGCGGTTGATGAGTTGCTGGATGCCGGCGTTGGCGAAATCGGTCTTCGTGAGCCCACTGACCGGGGCCACGACCCCCGCCACCAGGTTGACGATGAGACTGCCGAACACGGCGACGAGCACCCACACCCCGAACCCCACGAGGGCCGCGCTTGCCGCCCGCCGAATCACGACGGACAGCAGCAGTCCGAAGGCGAGCCAGAGCGAGACGTAGATGACAGTGACGCCGAGCCAGGTAATCAGGCGCATCACCTCGGCCGGTGATGGGACAACCCCCAGACGCCACAGCCCGAAGCCTGCGATGAAGACCACGACCAGGGCGAGGACGAGACTGATGGCAGCGAGACCCGCCGCGAACTTGCCGTTGATGACGTCGTCGCGGTAGATCGGCTGCGACATGAGGCGCGGCAGGGTCCCCGCCGCTCGCTCGCCGTTCACGGCGTCGAACGCGAACGCGATCCCGAGCAGCGGAGCGACGATCGAAACGAACACGTCGACGCGGAGGAAGGGGATGGTCTGGGGCCCGAGCGTGAACAGGAACAGAAAAATCGCCGGCGTCCCCGTCGCCTGGCTCGCCAGGCCGCGGATCTGATCAGACGCGAAATAGAGCGGGATCACGGCGGCGAGGCCCAACACGATGAGGAGGACGATGAATCGCATGCTGCTGACGTGGTCGCCGAATTCCTTGGTCGCCACGACCAGCCAGCCGCGCCTCGGGATGCTGCGCGTTGTCGCCTCCGGCGCCTCGGGCCCGGCGGCCGCAGTCTCGGTCGCGCCGGCTGCAAGCGAGGTCATGCGACGGCCCTCCGTGCGGTCGCTTCTGACGCGAGGCCGGTCTGCTCCAGCGCTCGACGGTAGATGTCGTCGAGGGACGGCACGGCGGAGCGAAGCGACGTCAGGCGCAGGCGTTCGCTGGCCGAGACCGCCAGGATCGCCTCGCGAACTCGCGTCGACGCGTCCGGCGGGCGCACGACCACCTCCCATGGGTCGTCCGGCTTACTCGACCGGATGACGTCGACGACGCCGTCCATGGAACGGAGAATCCGCTCGATGCGATCGCCTTCGGCGGGGTTGTCTGCCGCTTCGAAGGCGGCTTCCACCCGGGCCGAGCTGTCACCGAACCGCCGCGCCAGATCAGCCACCGTCCCATTTCCGATGAGCTTGCCGGCCGCGAAGATCCCGATGCGGTCGCAGACGGACTGGACCTGGTTCAGCAGATGGCTCGATAGCAGAATCGCGATGCCGCGGTCCCGCACGAGAGCTCGCAGCAGATCGAGGATCTCGACGACACCGATCGGGTCGATGGATGCCGTCGGCTCGTCCAAGATCAGGATCTCCGGATCCTTGACCAGGGCATCCGCGATGCCCAGGCGCTGGAGCATGCCGCGGGAATACGTGTCGGTGCGGGAATCGGCTCGATCGCTCAGGCGGACCTGCTCGAGGACCTCATCCATCTTCGTCTCGGCCGAGGGTCCGCGCATTCCGTTGAGGCGGGCCGTGTAGCGAAGGTTCTGCCGCCCCGTCAGGTCGGGGTAGAAACCGACGCTGTCGGGCATGTACCCCACCCGGCGTTTGACCTCGAGAGGATGCCGCGCGGGATCGAGCCCAACGACCCGGGCCGCGCCGGCAGTCGGTTCGGTCAAGCCGAGGAGCATCAGGATGGTCGTGGTCTTGCCTGCCCCGTTCTGGCCGAGCAGGCCGAAGATCTCGCCCGCCTGAACCTCGAGGTCCAGGTTGTCGACCGCGGTCAGGTCCCCGTACTGCTTGGTGAGTCCGCGGGTACGGATCGGCGGCTGTGTCCGGATGCGCCCGGCGCCGCGCGCCCCCGGCTCGGCCGCGACGGCGGCGACGGCGCCGTCCGAGGCGATCCGCGAGGTCCGCTTGGCGCCATGCGACTTCCTCGGGCGAACGGGCCTGCCTTCGGTGGTCACCGGCGCCCGTACCGCTGGAACACGAACCACAGGACCGCCAGCACGGCGATGATCGCCGCGACCCCGATCAGGCCGAAGAGGATGGAGGTTTCCACGGTGACCCGCAGATCCTGCGACGCGTTGGCCTGGTCATTGCTGGCATTGAAGGTGATCGAGTAGTCGCCGGCGATCGCATCCGACGACGGCACGATCTTTGCCGTCACCGTCTGCGACTGGTTCGGTGCAATTGAACTGAACGGCGGCGCGGGTGAGAACGTGACCGTCCAGCCGCTCGGCGGCGTTGAGGTGATCGAGACATTGGCGAGTGGGGCCGTCCCGGTGTTGGTGATCGTCAGTTGCTGGTCGATCTCCGATCCCGCACTACCGTGCGTGCTGAGAACCTGGTTGGGGGTCGCCAGGGTCATCGAATAGCTTCCGGTAACGTCGACTTCGAGGTTCGTCACGACCTTCGTTGAACCCGAGGTCGCGGTGACGGTGATCGGGTATTTGCCCGCGGCTGCGCCTGATGGCGCCTTCGCCGTCACGGTAATGCTGGAGGTGCCGCCACTCTTGACGACGGCACTGGCGGCCTGGGCCGAGCTGGCCCACGCGGCGGTGACCGTCCAGCCGTCGGGTCCGGCGGCGTTGGCCGCGAACGTCAGGTCCTGGGCGGTGTTGTTGTTGACGGTCAGGTTGAACGTGAAGGTCGAGTTCGACGAACCCTGCAGGTTCTGGAAGTCGGCAGTCACGGTCACGTCGCCGCCGGCCTGCGACTCGACCTTGAGGTCGATCGGCAGCGCGTCGGAAAGCGAGCCGGCCGTCGCGGTGACCACGATCCGATTCGTGCCGGCGGCAGCGTCGGCCGGTACCCTCACGTCGAGGCGGACGGTCGCCGCGGTATTGGCCTCGGTCAGCACGCCGTCAACGAGAAATCCGCCGCCGTGAAGCGACACACTCCAACCGGATGGCACGCCCGAAACGGCCAGCGCGACCCGCTGGGCGTCCGCAGTCTTGACCGTGAGGTCGAAGCTGACGCTCGAGCCAGGGCCAACGGTCACAGCCGGATAGGGCGTCGAGATCGAGAGCGCCGGCGTCGCGGCGAGGGCCGTCGGTGCGAGCGCCATCGCGAGGACCAGGCCGACGCCGAGGGCAGCCAGCGGCCGCGTCAGCCCACGTGGTCGCCGCTGAGATCTGGAAGCGACTGAATCGATCGTCGAGTCGGACGCCGATCCAGTCCTTGAATCCCTGCGACGCAGGCGGGGCAAGCTCAACACCAAGGGTTCCTCCTGGGATTCGATCGATTGTGCGCGAGATCATGTTTGGCCGGTCCGCCAGCGGCGAGCCGCCGGGACCCCCGCGGGCCCGCGCGATCGGATCGGCGTGACCTGCGTCCGACGCAACGTCGCGAGTGCTGAACACTCGCCAACAGAGCGCCGTACCCCCCGCCGCACGCAGTGTGACGACGGCCCACATCCTACACAACCAAGCCGAGATATACGGAGGGTTGCGACTTCTCAATCGTCGGACTGGCTAGCGCTCTGGCTCAGCGCCTGTTTGACACATCGCCCTTGCGGCCCCATAGTCGAAATCGTTCCCCGTCGAAAACGCCGCAGGTCTGAGCATCGAAAGACTCGCTCCCGCGACATGATCCGGAGGAACGTGAACCCAGGCGCTCCGAGCCCCATGCGAGGGTTCGTGGAGCGACAAGGGCCGCGCCGCCGAGGCTGATACCGCCCGGCTGAATGCGCGGCCAGAAAGAACGATCAATGCTTTCACGAACAACGACGACTGCCGTCGCGGGGCGTTCCAGCTCGATGCGACGGCTCCGCCGCCGCGCGGCTGCCGCCCAGCAACCGTACTGCGCCACCAATGGATGTCCGAGCTTCCTCGAGATCGATCCAGCGACCAACGTGGCTACCTGTCCGATCTGCGGCTACACCCGCCGCCTCCACTGATTTCCGGACGCGCGCCCGGGCACTGATTCCCGGGCGCGCGTCCGGCTGGCCCGGCCGCGGCTCTGACGGGAAAGCTGTCATTCCAGCCCGCTAAGGTTCGGGAGTGCAGCGCGCCACCGACGGCACGATCATCGTCAGCGCCACGGACCTCGTCGGCTACCTGGCATGCGACCACATGGCCACGCTCGAGCTCGGCCGCATCGAGGGTCTCTGGGAGCGGCCCCCCCGTCGCGAGGATCCCACGGTTCAGCTCCTCCAGGATCGAGGTGACGCCCACGAACTCGCCTATCTCGAACGGCTGCGCGCCCGTGGCCTGAGCGTCGTCGAGATCGACAAGGACGGGCTGACCTCGCCCGACGCACTCCGAACCGCACAGTCGGCGACGCTCGCCGCGATGCGCGTCGGCGTCGACGTGATCTACCAGGCGACCTTCTTCGACGGCCGCTGGCGAGGCCACGCAGATTTCCTCATCCGCGTGGAACGACCGAGTCCAGTGCTCGGATCATGGAGCTACGAGATCGCCGATACAAAGCTGTCTCGAGGCGTCAAGGCCGGCGCGATCCTGCAACTCTGCGTCTATGCCGACCTCCTGACCGCGCTCCAGGGAACCGCGCCAGAGCGCGTCCACGTCGTCACCGGCGACCTCGTCGAGCATGCCCACCGGTTGGCCGACTATGCGGCGTACTACCGGCTGGTGAAGTCGCGCTTCGAGGCCCGTGTCCTCGGGGACTCCAACGGCGTCCGCCGGCAGCTGCCGACCTATCCCGATCCCGTCGATCACTGCAAGGTCTGCGTCTGGTACCCACGCTGCATCCAACGCCGGCGGGACGACGACCACCTTTCGCTCGTGGCGGGGATGCGTCGCGTCGATACCGAGCGTCTCGTCGATGGCGGGGTCCGGACGCTTTCCGAGCTCGCCCGCCTGCCGGCGGGTCGAGCCGTCGGGGAGATCAACAGCAGGCTCCTCGACCGGCTCCGCGACCAGGCGCGCCTCCAGCTCCATGAGCGCGAGACCGGCAATCGCGTGTACGAACTGATTCCGCCGGATCCGGCCGATCCCGTCCGAGGCCTCACGGCCCTCCCGGAGCCGTCTCCCTGGGACGTGTTCCTGGACATCGAGGCGGACCCCTGGGCAACCGACGACGGCCTCGAATACCTCCTCGGGTTGGTGGTCGAGGAGGATGGTGCAGCCAGCTATCGACCGATCTGGGGTCATGACCCCGCCGGCGAGAAGGCCGCCTTCGAGGCGCTGATCGACGATCTCATTGCGGGTCTCGAGGCCCATCCGGAGATGCACCTCTACCACTACGGGGCGTACGAGGCCGCGGCGATCAAGCGCCTGATGACGCGGCACGAGACACGGGTCGACGAGGTCGACCGGCTGCTCCGCGGCGAGGTCCTCGTCGACCTCTTCGCAGTCGTCCGTCAGGCCGTCCGCGCCTCCGTCGAATCGTATTCGCTCAAGCAGATCGAGAAGTTCTACCTGTCGGCCCGCGAGGGACCGGTAACGGAGGCCGGATTCAGCGTCGTCGAGTACGAGCGCTGGATTCGTGAACGCGACGACGCCATCCTCGAAGGAATCGCTGCGTACAACCGCGACGACTGCATCTCGACATGGCGACTCCGCCACTGGCTGGAGGAACGCCGGACCGAGGCAGGGGGCCTCTTCCCGGAGGCTGGCTGGTCGCGGCCCGTCCTCCAGGACGGCGATGCCTCCGAAGGGCTGACCGCCTGGATGGCGCAGGTGGCCGAGCGGTTCGAACGACTCACGGCCGGCCTCCCGCGCGATCCGGCCCTCGACAGGCCCGACGACGCGGCCCGCCGCCTCCTGGCCGATCTCCTGGACTGGCACCGCCGGGACGAAAAGCCGGCGTGGTGGCTGTGGCACGAGTTGCGGACGTCGTCGATCGAGCGCCTCGTGGAGTCGACCGACGCGATCGGCGGTCTCGAGTACGTCCGCGACGTCGAGGCACGCGGTCGAAGCCTCGTCCGGCGATACTCGTTCGAGCCACAGGACCACAAGTTCAAGGTTGGAAACGAGCCGCTGGACCCGACGGCCGGCGCGTACGGCGAGCCCGCCGGCACGATCGTCGCGATCGACGACGTCAAGGGCTGGATCGATCTCCTCCGCGGACCGTCGAGGCTCGACCATCACCCTGGGGCGCTGATCCCGCCGAAACGAATCCCCACGGGAGTCATGCAAAAGGCGCTCCTGCGGGTCGCCGACGCCGTCATTGCCGACGGGATTGACGGCGACGGGCGGTACCGTGGCGCACGCGACCTGCTCCTTCGGCGTCCGCCGCGCCTCGGCTCAGGCCCGAATTTCGGCGATCTCGAGGCGCCGGCAGAGACGCCACTCCAGGCGGCCCGCCGGCTTGCGGTGGATCTCGACGGCGGCGTCCTACCGATCCAGGGACCGCCCGGGGCCGGCAAGACCTACACGGGCGCGCGAATGGTCGTTGAGCTTGCCCGAGCCGGCCGGCGGGTCGGGATCACGGCCCAGAGCCACAAGGCGATCACCAACCTCCTGGCAGAAGTGGATCGGGCGGCCGTCGAAGCCGGCACGACCGTGGCGATGATCCAGAAGTGCGACACCGGCGACGACGGCGGGCACATCGCCGGCGTCAGCGTGACGACCGAGAACGTCGAGGTCGAACGCGCCCTCGTCAACCGCAGCGTCGATGTCGCCGCAGGCACGGCCTGGCTCTTGACGCGGCCGGAGTTCGACGGCGCGCTGGACGTGCTGTTCGTGGAGGAGGCGGGCCAGATGTCGCTCGCCAATACGGTCGCGATGGCGACCGCGACTCGCTCCATCGTGCTTCTTGGCGATCCCAACCAGCTGCCGCAGGTCAGCCAGGCCGTCCACCCGCCGGGTGCCGGCGCGTCGGCCCTCGGCCACCTCGTCGGCAGCAGCGTCACCGTCCGGCCGGACCGTGGCCTCTTCCTCGACACCACGTACCGGATGCATCCCGCCGTCAACAGCTACGTGTCGGAGGCCTTCTACGAAGGTCGCCTTCGGGCAGACCCGTCGACCTCGCTCCAGGTCGTTGCGCGTGGAGCCGGGACCGGCCTCGATGGGGCCGGCATCCGATGGTTCCCGATCGTCCACGATGGCAACGCATCGCGATCACGGGAAGAAGCCGAGTGCATCGCCGACACGCTGGAGGCCCTCGTCGGGCGCCCGTGGACCGATCAGCACGGCCTGACCCGGCCCCTCGAAGCTGCGGACCTCATCGTGGTCGCGCCGTTCAATGCCCATGTGGCCGTCATCGGCGAGACCGTGCATCGGCGCCTTGGCTTCCGGCCGCGAGTCGGGACGGTCGACAAGTTCCAGGGACAGGAGGGCGCCGTCGCGATCTACTCGATGGCCAGCTCGACACGCGACGACGCCCCGCGCGACATGGACTTCCTGTACAGCCGGAACCGACTCAACGTCGCCGTCTCTCGGGCCAGGAGCATGGCGATCGTGATCGGCAGCCCGGCGCTCCTCGAGGCCAGCTGTCGAACCCCGGACCAGATCCGCCTGGTCAACGCGCTGTGCCGGCTCGTCGAGGTCGCCACAGACCAGGCGTCCGAGCCGACGATCCGTCTGCCCGTGGATGCCCAGGGGCGGCCGGCTCGCGTCTGATCACGCCCGGAGGATCGGCCTCGTCAGGCAGGTCGGGCCGCCGGATCCGTTCAGGCCGATCTCGGCTGCCGCGTACTCGTGGACCTCGCAGCCATGAGCCTCGAGCGCGGCGCGCGTCTTCGGGTTGCCGTTGGCGACCACCGCCACGCCAGGGCGAAGGGCCAGGACGTTGCATCCGAGGGTCGCGAACTCTTCTTCCGGGACGTCGATGAAGGTGGTACCAAGGTCAAGGAGCAACGCAACCAGTCCGACGGGCAGCAGCGGCAGGAAGACGACGGCCAGATCGTCACTGATCGGCGAGACCAGCGACAGCAGGTGGACCAGCTCGTCGGGGTCTCGCGGCGCCGGGACGTCATAGACCCGGACGTCGCCGCCCACGAGCGCCGCGAGCTGTCGGGCCCGTCATCGGTCGTCCGCACCGACCGTCCGACGCAGAGCAGATCGGGTCGTAGCCAGACCGTGTCGCCGCCCTCGATCGTCCCAGGCGCCTCGATGCGCCCGACGGTCGGGATTCCGAACGAGACCGTCCACGCCTCCACGACGAGCTCCTCGCCGCGGCGAGTCGCCTTTCCGGGCCGAAGTGGGATGGCGCCCCGATCGGTGACGAGGAGTGGGTCGAACGTGTAGACAAGGTCGGGGCTGTCGGTCTCGACGGCGAGGTCGTGAACCCTGACGCCGAGCCCGTCGAGGACCTCGACAAAACCGTCGTGCTCGCGCCGCGCGACGTCGAGGTCGACAACATGGTGGAAGGCGTGGGCGGGGTCCCCGAACGCCGCGCCAAACGCAGTCCCGGGGCCTTTGACGAGCACGTCGCGCAGGGGCTCGGTCATGCTCTGCGCGCCGAAATGGCGTCCGGTCTCGGCGCGGAGCGTGCCTGCGGCGTCCATGAAGCGTTGGCCCCGGAGGTCAGGCGACCGAGGCGGATGCCGGTCTATCCGATCGCCTGGCCCCTTTGCTGGCGGCGATGCGGGCAACGGCCTCGACAACACGGTCGACTTCTTCGACCGTGTTGTAGTGGATGAGGCCGATTCGAACCACCCCGCCGGATTCCGCCAAGCCCAAACGCTCGATCAGGCCGGTGGCATAGAAGTCGCCGTCCCACACCGCGATGCCCTGCCGGCCGAGATCTTCGGCAATCGAACGCGGCTCCAGGCCCGTGATCCGGATCGCCGCCGTCGGCATGCGCTCGGCGAACCGGGGCCGGTCGGCGATTCCGTAGACCCGCAGGTCGGGGATCCGATCGAGCCCCTCGGCCAGGCGGCCGTAGAGGTCCATCTCGTACGCTCGGATGGCAGCCATCGCGGCGACGATCCGGTCCCGGCGCGAGGACGAAGGCGGCGCCTCGCGGGAGGTCCGGCCCTCCTCCCCCGTCGATGCCTGGCTCTGCGTCGCACCAGCTGCCGGGCTCGATGCCGAGCCAAGGGAGGCGATGTACTCGACCGCCGCCAGAACGCCGGCATAGCCCTCGAAGTTGCCCGTCCCGGTTTCGAACTGATCGTCGGCCGGGCGGACCTTGTAGGGAGGCAGCGCCTCGAGGATGGCAGCCTTTCCGTAGAGGGCGCCGACATGTGGACCGAAGAACTTGTAGGCCGAGCACACCAGGAAGTCGGCATCGACGGCACGCACGTCAATGGCCGCGTGAGGCGCGGCATGAACCGCGTCGATGTAGGCCCAGGCCCCGCTTGCATGGGCGCGCCGGACGATCTCCGCGATCGGGTTGATCGTCCCGACGGCGTTCGATGCCCAACCCACGGCGACCAGGCGCGTGCGCGCCGACAGGAGGGATTCCAGATCGTCGAGATGCAGGGTGCAATCGGGGAGCCGCGGCTCCCAGACGCGGACAAGCAGGCCGCGATCGGCCGCCACCGCGAGCCACGGTCCGACGTTCGCCTCATGATCGAGACCGGTCACGATGATCTCGTCGCCAGGCGCCATCGTGCTCGCGATCGAGCGGCTCACGTGGAACGTCAGGGTCGTCATATTGGCCCCGAACTTGATTTCGTCGGGGCTCGATGCGTTGACCAGATCAGCCACGGCCGCGTGAGCTTCGCCGACGATCGCATCCGAACGCCTGCTGGTAGCGAACGCGCCGCCGTGATTGGCATTGGAGCGCCGGTAGTAGTCGGCGACCGCCTCGATCACGGTGTCGGGCACCTGCGTACCGCCCGGTCCGTCGAAGAAGGCCGTCGAACCGCCTCCTTCGGCCGCAACGGCGAGGGCCGGAAAGCGAGCACGAACGGCGGCAACGTCAAATTCGGGCATGGCAAAATCGGGCATGGGATGCGATGGTAACGCGCCGTCGTAGCCCCCCGGATCGACGTTCACAGGGTCGATGCGAGCGAGGTTGCCGCGACGGTTGTTGCCCGATCAACGACCGGGCCGGTATCATGCCCACATGACCGGGGACCAGGCCACCATGACGCAGGGTGTTGGGGCTGCGGCCGCACGACGAGCGCCGCGCGACGTTCGGCTTGCGCCGTGGCGGGCGTTCGTCATTGCTCATGCGCGGGTTCGGAGACGGCTCGACGACGACCTCCGCGTCGAGCACGGGCTGTCGCTGCCCGAGTACGAGGCCCTGCTCTTCCTCGCCGAGGCAGCGGATCGTCGCCTCCGGATGAGCCAGCTTGCCGACTCCCTGATCCTCAGCCGAAGCGGCGTTACGCGCCTGGTCGATCGGCTGGTCGACGACGGCCTCGTGGAGCGAAACCAGTGCGCCACGGACGCGCGGGGCGCCGAGGCGCTCCTCACCGACGCCGGCGTCGATCGCCTGCGCTCGGCCGCGCGGACGCACCTTCGCGGCATCCGCGACTATTTCCTCGACGCCATCGAGGCGGCCGACCTTGGGGCGATCGAGCGGGTACTGGGCGAAGTCGCCGCCCGCAACGCGAGGAACGCAGCACCGGCGCCGAACTGCTTCCCCGACGTGTCCAGCACCGCGACCACGATCGCGATCGCCGGCACGACGGCGGCCCGCGGCACGTCTCGCAACTGACAGCCGCGAGCGCTCGGTCGCATCCGAGGCCAGAGCCCCTGAACCGGGGCCCGATCCCTCGAGACGCGGCCGCCCTCCCGCGAAGCAGCGGCACCCTCTACGTTGGAACCAGTGGTTTCGCCTATCCCGATTGGTCGCCGCGCTTCTATCCCGCGGGCCTGGCCTCTGACGGGCTGCTGACCTATTACGCAAGCCGCTTCCCGGCCTGCGAGCTCAACAACACCTTCTACCAGCAACCGACCGAGTCCAAGGTTCGCAACTGGCTGGCGGCTACGCCCGAGGCGTTCCGTTTCGCGGTCAAGGCGCAACGGGGTGGCTCGCTGCGCGCCCTGCTGGGCTCACCGACCGAGAGCGTTCCGTGGCTCACCGGGCCCCTGGCCTGGTTCGGCCCGCGCCTCGGAAGCGTCCTCTATCGAGTTCCGCTCCACGTTCAGCGAGCCGACGAACGCCTGGCCGCACTCCTCGCGGCCTGGCCGCGCGAGATTCCGTTGACCCTCGAATTCCAGCACTCGTCGTGGATCGTCGATGAAACCTTCTCCATGTTGCGCGACGCGGGTGCGGCGTTGTGCGCCACGGAGCTGCCCGAGGACCCTGAACCGCCGACCCTGCGGCTGACGGCACCATTCCTGTACCTGCGGCTCCGACGGCATGACTACAGCTCGGCCGAAATCTCGGGCTGGGCCGACCGCCTGATGCCGTTCCTCGATGCCGGCACGCAGGCGTTCGTCTTCTTCCGTCACGACTCTGTCGGGCGGGCGACGGAACTCGTCGAGGAGCTCGAAAGGGCGGTCGCAGCCCAGCGGAGCTGACTGGCCTTACGATTGCGGTCACGCGCCATGAACACGATGCGCCGGCCGATCACGAGCGCCACACCGACCGTCGCCGTTGTCCTTGCTGCGGTCCTCGCTTCGGGATGCGGCGCGTCTCAGACGCCGATCCCCAGCCCGGCCCCATCCGTGACGGCGAACCCGACGACCGCGATTCTTGCTTCCCCGACCCCGGCTTCCCCCACCCCGGCCGCCCCGACTTTGCCCCCGGCGAGTCTCGCTCCTCCCGCCCTCAAGCTGCAGACCCTTCTCAAGGTGTCGGGCGGACCCCTGGCGGTCGTCAACGCCGGCGACAGCACCGGCCGGTTGTTCGTCGCCACGCAGGCGGGGCAGATTCGCATCCTTCGTGACGGAAAATTGGTCGCCACGGCGCTGCTGAACATCGCCGGCCGCATCACGTCGGGGGGCGAGCGAGGCCTGCTGGGCCTGGCATTTCATCCGGGGTTTCCATCTTCGGACCAACGCCTTTTCGTGGACTACACGGACACCAACGGGAACACGGTGGTTTCCTCCTTCCGGGTCGACCCCTCGACGCCGGATCGAGCCGATCCCAATAGCGAGCAGGTCATCCTGCGCGTCACTCAGCCGGCATCCAACCACAACGGCGGGGCGCTGGCCTTTGGGCAGGACGGGTTCCTCTACATCTCGCTCGGCGACGGCGGCAACGAGGGCGACCCGAAGGGCTACGGCCAGGCAACCAATACGCTACTGGGCAAGATCCTGCGGATCGACGTGGACCACCCCGCGTCCGGCAAGGCCTACGGAATCCCAGCCGGCAATCCATCGCTCGGCACGGGGGCCCGGCCGGAGATCTGGCTGACGGGGCTTCGAAACCCATGGCGAATGAGCTTCGACCGGGCCACCGGCAACCTATGGATCGGAGACGTCGGGCAGGACGCGTGGGAGGAAGTCGACGTGGCTCCCGCGGGAAAGGGCGGACTCAACTTTGGCTGGTCAAGGATGGAGGGCAATCATTGCTACCGGCCCTCGACCGGGTGCAACAAGTCCGGCCTGACCCTGCCCGTCACCGAGTACGACCACGGGCAGGGCTGCTCATTGACCGGAGGCTACGTCTATCGGGGCACATCAATTCCAGCTCTGGCTGGGCAGTACGTGTTCGGGGACTATTGCTCGGGCAAGATCTGGACCCTGGATGCGGGCCAGGCTGCCAGGGCCGCCTCCGGCCCACTCAAGTCCCGACAGGCAGGATCCACGCGTTCTGGGCTTGCGGCCTTCGGTGAGGATGAGGCCGGCGAGCTCTACGCCGCGAACGTTTCGACCGGGGAGATCGCGCGGGTCGTCGTCGCGAACTGACTGACGTCGGGACCTGGGCCTGCCCTCAGGAGCTGGCGCTCTCGGCGGCCCTCGTCCGCGTTGGAGAGGCAGGCTGCGAGGGGCGGAGGAAAAGCCCGAGCACCACGATGACATAGGCGAGGTACGCGCCCAGGGTCACGATTTCAGGGTTCGCGCTGTACCCGAGGAGCGCTCGGAGGAACTCGCCGAGGCCGGTCTCATCGGGCAGAACGGCCCGAATGTCGAACGCGGTCGCGGTCCCCACGGTCACGAGACCGATCTCGGCCAGCTCGTGGATCGCGTGCGATACGAGGCCCGCCGCGATGAAGACCAGTGCGACGCCGGTCCAGCGGAAGAAGAACCGGAGGTCGATCCGATGGCTACCGGTGTAGAAGGCCCAGCCAATCAGCGCGGCGGTACCCAAACCGATCAGTGCGCCGACGAGCACATTCGGGCCGCCGGCCTGCGCCGACGTCACCTGGCCGACGAGGAAGAGCGATGTCTCGATCCCCTCGCGAATGACCGCCGTGAACGCGAGGAGCGCGAGGCCCCACGCCGAGCCGGTCCCGAGGACCCGCTCCAGCGCCGAGTGCAGCTCGCCGCGTACCCCCGCCGCCTGGCGGCGCATCCAGAAGAGCATCCACGTGACCACCGCGGTTGCCAGCAGCATCGTCGCCGCCTCGAACAGCTGCTCGTACGGTTGCCTGAGACCCCCGACGGTCACGAACAGCCCAACCCCGAGGCCGAGACTGGCCACGACAGCCGCAGCCATCCCGATCCAGATCTTGCCCGCATGGTTGCGATTGCCGGTTCGCACCAGATAGGCAAGGACGATCGCGACGATCAGCGCGGCTTCGACCCCCTCGCGGAGGCCGATGAGGAAGCCGGTCGTCAGCTCGCCGAGATCCAACGGAACGCTCCTGTGATGATCCGAACGATGCGGGACTGGGGTCCGATCGGGTGCCGAATGGGATCGTATCGCGGCGATCGAACCTCGGTCAACCGCCCTTGCATTGGGTGGTCAGGCGCCTTTGATATCCGGGCTCAGGAGGGGTACTTCGGCGCCGGGCGCGGTACCGGGCGTGGGTCGCGCGCGAGGGCACGGGTCGGGCCGCCGATCGGGCGCCGATCGGGCGCCGATCGGATGGGCGAAGCTCCGGTCAGAGCGCCAGTGGATCCCTGGCTTCGGGGTCGACGCCGAGCTCCCGGATCGCCGCCGTTGCCTTGGCCGGCGCGAGATCTCCGCAACGCGCCAAGGCAGCGAGGGTGGCTGCGGCGATGTGCGCCGGATCGATCTCGAACAGCGACCGCAGCGCCTCCCGCGTGTCGCTTCGACCGAAGCCGTCAGTGCCGAGGGCCACGTACGGTCCCGGCAGCCAGCGGGCGACCATGTCCGGGAGCGCCTTCAGCCAGTCGGTGGCGGCCACGATCGGACGGCCATCGTCGGGCAGGACCTGGCTCACGTACGGGGTTCGCGCGGGCTGGTCCGGATGGAGCCGGTTCCATCGCTCAACCTCGAGCGCCTCGCGACGGAGGAGCGGAAAGGACGGCGCGGAGTACACCTCGGCCGCGATCCCGAACTCCTCGGCCAGGAGTTCCTGGGCCGCCAGCACCTGCTGGAGGATCGCCCCCGAGCCGAGCAATCGGGCACCGTGGGCCTTCCTGCCGAGCTTGGGCGCCTCGCGGAAGCGGTAGATGCCACGCAAGATCCCCTCGTCGACGCCGGCCGGCTTCGGCGGCTGGGCATAGTTTTCGTTGTAGATCGTGATGTAGTAGAAGACGTCCTCGGCATTGACATACATCCGCTCGATGCCGTCGCGGATGATCGCGGCGAGCTCGTAGGCGAACGCGGGGTCATACCCCCGAACGCTGGGCATCGTCGAGGCGAGGATCTGCGAGTGGCCGTCCTCGTGCTGGAGGCCCTCTCCGTTCAGCGTGGTCCGCCCGGCCGTGGCGCCCATCAGGAAGCCGCGACCTCGAGCGTCACCGAACTCCCAGAGTGGATCGCCGGTCCGCTGGAATCCGAACATCGAATAGAAGATGTAGAAGGGGATGACCGGGAAGGCGTGGGTCGAATAGGACGTCCCGGCAGCCTGGAAGCTCGCGACCGATCCCGACTCGGTGATCCCCTCCTCGATGACCTGGCCGTTGACGGCTTCGCGGTACTTCAGGACGAGCTCCGAGTCGACCGGCTCGTACAGCTGTCCGTGTGATGCATAGATGCCGACTTCATTGAAGAGCGGATCCATGCCGAAGGTCCTCGCCTCGTCAGGGATGATCGGCACGATCAGGCGACCCAGCTGCTTGTCGCGGATCAGGTTGCGCAGGATCCGAGTGAAGACCATGGTGGTCGACACCGCGGTCTGACTGCCCGCTGCGAACTCCGCATCGAACTCGGGCGCTGGCTTCGGCAGCTGCTTTGCCCGGACGACCCGCTTTGGAAGCGGCCCGCCCAGGATCCTCCGGCGCTCCATGAGGTACTCGACCTCTTCGGACTTGGGGCCGGGGTGGTAGTAGGGCGCGTCCTTGAGCTTGGAATCCGGGATGGGCAGCTCCAGCCGGTCGCGGAAGATCCGGAGCTCGGCCTCGCTGAGCTTCTTGGCCTGGTGGGTGATGTTGCGAGCCTCGACGCCCGGCCCCAGGGTCCAGCCCTTGACAGTCTTGGCCAGGATCACCGTCGGCACACCGCGGTACTCGGTCGCCGCCTTGTAGGCGGCATAAACCTTGCGATAGTCGTGGCCTCCGCGGCGGAGCTTGGCCAGATCGTCGTCGCTGAGGTGCTCCACCATCTTGCGCAGGCGTGGATCCGGACCGAAGAAATGCTCGCGAATGTAGGCCCCGCCTGCGACCGAGAACTTCTGGAACTCACCGTCGACGGTGTCGTTCATCTTCTCGACGAGTACGCCATCGACGTCGCGGGCGAGAAGCTCGTCCCACTCGCGGCCCCAGATCACCTTGATGACATTCCAGCCCGAGCCGCGGAAGACCGCTTCGAGCTCCTGGATGATCTTGCCGTTGCCCCGAACCGGCCCGTCGAGGCGTTGAAGGTTGCAATTGACGACGAACGTCAGGTTGTCGAGGCCCTCCCGGGCGGCAACGTGGAGCGCACCCAGTGACTCCGGCTCGTCGGTTTCGCCGTCGCCGAGGAAGGACCAGACGCGGGAACCCGACGTATCGAGGAGTCCCCGGTTCTGGAGATAGCGATTGAAGCGGGCCTGGTAGATCGCGCTGATCGGACCGAGGCCCATCGAGACCGTCGGGAACTCCCAGAAGTCGGGCATGAGCCGCGGGTGAGGGTATGAGCTGAGGCCCGCGCCGGGCACGACCTCCCGGCGGAAATGGTCGAGCTGGGCCTCGCTGAGGCGTCCCTCGAGGAACGCCCGCGCGTAGATGCCGGGCGCGGCGTGGCCCTGGTAGAAGATCTGATCGCCGCGCGAGTCGCCGTCCTTGCCCCGGAAGAAGTGATTGAAGCCGACCTCATACAGGGTCGCCGCCGAAGCGTAGGTCGCCAGGTGTCCACCGATCCCGGCATAGGCATTGTTGGCCCGAAGGACCATTGCCACGGCGTTCCACCGGATCAGCCGCCGGATGCGCCGCTCCAACTCCTCGTCGCCCGGGAAAAACGGCTCCTGCTCCGGACTGATGGTGTTGATGTAGCGCGTCTGCGTGAGAGGCGGCAGCCCGACGTGGAGTTGCCGCGCCCGCTTGAGGAGCTTGTAGATGAGGAATCGGGCGCGGCTCTCGCCTTCCTCGGCGACGACCTGGTCGAGAGATTGGATCCACTCGTCGGTTTCGGCCGTGTCGATATCGGGCAGCTGGTGCTTGAACTGATCGAAGTACATGGGCCGCAGGGCTCCCGAGCTCAGACAGGGACGAGTCGCAACGTCGCCGCGAGGATTTCGGGGACGAGCATCGAATCGAGCGAGGGGTCGTCGCCGTACTTGAGGCGGAAGCCGGCCGAGCACCGGTCGATCGAATCCGGGTCGTCGGCGGGTACCGCCGTCGCCAGAATGCGGCGGCCGTCGACATAGATGGCGACTGCGGGATTCGCCATGGCCTCGCGATACCAGCGTCCCTCGGTGCCATGGAGCGATCGGACGAAGATCTGGCCGCGGTTCAGGATCGGCCAGACGGTCGTGCGGTGAACAGCCCCGTCGGGGGCCTGGGTTTCGATGTCGATCTCCTCGGCCGTGTCGAGTGCCCGGAGATCTGACTGGGGAAAGGTCACCGGCGAAGGGTAGATCAGAACGCCGGTGGTCGCCGGGCTGCGGTTGGGTGTCGGCAGCGTTCCGGGACGGCGCCCGCGGTTGCGTGGCGGGCGCCTGCGGTTGCGTGGCGGCG
>DATCPH010000222.1:0-4801 GCA_036570185.1 Candidatus Limnocylindrales bacterium
TGGCGAGTGGCGACTCCGCCTCTACCGCCGGGTCTGGTCCGTCGCGAGCCTGAACGACGCGTTCGCGATCGGCCTCGCGGTGGTCGAGGCCTCGCTGATCGTGGCCATCCTCAACCTGCTCTTCCCGGACGGCGACCGGCCCCTGCGCGTGGCCGCCCCGGCGCTGGCCGCCCCGGCGGTGGTGATCGCCATCGGCCTGCTCCGGCTTCTGCCGCGGCTCGCGACAGCTCCCTCGCGTCCTTCGGGCAACCGGCTGCTCGTGATCATTCCTGACGCGAGCGCCTACGCGACCGTCAAGGCGCTGATCCAGCAGCCCAATCCAGACTGGACGCCGGTCGCAGTGGTGACGACCGGCCCAGCGGACGTCGGCCGCACGCTGCTCGGCGTTCCGGTCATCGGCTCGACCGACAATCTGAAGCGCTTGCTCAAAGACACGGCGGTGCAGGGCGTCGCGGTCGTCGAGGGCGCGACATCGGATCGCGCCCACGCGCGGAAGCTGTTTTCGGAATGCTTGGCCGCGGAGCTGCCGGTCTTCATCGTCCCGACCGCGGACTCGTGGTTTCCGCGCCCGATCGGCGCGCGGCTGCGCCAGCTCTCCGCCGACGACCTGGTGGGTCGCGACGAGCGCGAGATCGACCTCGAGCTGGCGGCCAACGAGGTGCGCAACCGCGTGGTCCTGGTCACGGGCGCAGCCGGCTCGATCGGTTCGGTGCTCTGCCGGCTGATCGCGGGCATGGGCCCCCGCCGCCTGGTGCTGGTCGACATCAATGAAAGCGGGCTCTTCGACCTGGGCGAAGAGCTGAGAGCGTCGGGCACGCTCGACCTGCGCGAGTCGCTCGTCTCGATCATCGACCAGGACCAGCTGCTGGCGGTGTTCGCGGATGAGAGACCGGAGATCGTCTTCCACGCCGCCGCTTACAAGCACGTGCCGATGCTCGAGTCCCATCCCATCCAGGCCGTCCTCGCGAACGTCGTCGGCACGCGCAACACGCTGCGGTGCGCGCACGCGGCCGGCGTCAAGAAGTTCATCTTGATCTCGACTGACAAGGCAGCCTCCAAGCACTCCGTGATGGGCTGCACCAAGCGGTTGTGCGAGGAGCTGGTGCTCGCTTATCGCGGTCCGATGAGCTGCTGGGCGGTGCGTTTTGGCAACGTTGTCGGCAGCCGGGGCAGCGTCGTCCCGCTCTTCGAGCGCCAGATCGAGCACGGCGGCCCGGTCACGATTACGCACCGGGACGTGTCGCGCTACATGATGACCATCGGGGAAGCGTCGTCCCTCGTCCTGAGCTCGCTCACGATCAGCAGGCCCAGCCACCTGTACATGCTCGACATGGGTGAGCCGATCAAGATCTACGACCTCGCCAACGACCTCATCCGTTCTCGGGGCTTGCGGCCGAATACCGACATCAAGATCGTGTTCACCGGTCTGCGGCCGGGTGACCGTCTGACCGAAGACCTGCTTGCGTCCGACGAGGGCTGGCGTCCGACGGATCATCCCGCGATCCGCGAGGTGATCTTCCCGAAGATCAGCAAGGAGGAAGACCTCGTGTGGACGGTCGAGCGCCTCGAGCGCCTCGCTCGCGAGGGCCGCTCAGACGAGCTGGTGCGGGCGCTGAAGACCGCGGTCCAGGGCCCGGCCGAGGTGGCCGAGGAGCCGCGCATGCCTGGCATCACCGAAAAGCGTGCCCTGGACGCCAGGCCCAGAGACAAGGAGACCTAGACCCGCGTTCTCCGGCGACTGAACGCCTGCGTGCCAAGATAGGCTGCGGTGAGCGCGAGCGACGTCTATATCCACCCGACGGCCGACGTGTCCGACAAGGCGACGATCGGGGCCGGGACTCGGATCTGGAATCAGGCTCAGGTCCGCGAAGGCGCGGTCCTCGGTGAGCGGTGCATCGTCGGCAAGGGCGCGTACGTGGACAAGGACGTGCGCATCGGCGACAACTGCAAGCTGCAGAACGGCGTGTTCGTATTTCACGGGTTCAACCTCGAGAGCGGCGTCTTTCTCGGCCCGGGAGTAATGCTGCTCAACGACAAGCACCCGCGCGCCATCAACTCGGACGGATCGCCCAAGTCGGAAGCGGACTGGACCGTGAGCGAAGCCTCGATCGGTTACGGCGCGGCGGTGGGCGGAGGCGCCGTGGTGCTGCCGGGGGTCAATGTCGGCCGCATGGCGCTGGTGGGCGCGGGGGCCGTGGTCACGCGCGACGTGCCCGAGCGCGCGATCGTCGCGGGCAACCCCGCGCGAGTCCGGGGCTTCGCCTGCGACTGCGGGCACTCGCTCGCGCGGCAGGAGAATGGGCCGCCAAACGGCTACGCGTGCGCGGCATGCAGCAGGACGTACGAGATCTCGTCCGAGGCCTCAGGCCGTCGTGGCTGAAACGGACCGCATCGCCAGGGCGTACCGGGAGCTCGAGGCGACCGCCGGCTCGCGCTGGGACCTCCGCAACCGTGGCAACCGGCTGATCCTCGCCGAGCGCCGGCGCCTGGCCACGACGCTGCTCGACCAGGCCGGCTGGATCCCGCTTTCCGGCCGTCGCGTGCTCGAGGTTGGGAGCGGCGGCGGGTCCGAGCTGGCGTGGCTGCTCGAGCTGGGCGCTCCTCCATCGATGCTGGTCGGCGTGGACCTGCTGCCGGATCGGGTGGCCGCCGCCCGCGCCGCGTACCCGCAGCTCCAGTTCCGCGCGGCCAACGCCGAGCACCTGGATTTTCCGGACGCCGCCTTCGACCTGGTCATGGCGTTCACCGTCTTCAGCTCGATCCTCGATCCGTCGATGGCCCGCAACGTCGCGTCTGAGATCCATCGCGTGCTCCGGCCAGGAGGCGGCCTGCTCTGGTACGACTTCCGCTACAACAGCCCCGCGAACCGCCACGTTCGCGGCGTGGGCTCGGCCCGGGTTCGTCAGCTGTTCCGGGCAATGAAAGGCGACCTGCACACCATCACCGTGCTGCCGCCGCTCGTCCGGCGGTTCGGACCGCTCGCGGCGGCCCTGTACCCGGCCCTGGCCATCGTGCCGCCGCTGCGCAGCCACCTGATGGGCCTGCTGCGCAAGACCGCCTGAGCAAGATGCGATCTGAGTTCCTGCATTTCGCGCCGCCCCTTATCGGCGAGGAGGAGATAGAGGAGGTGGTGAAGACCCTGCGAGAGGGGTGGATCACCACCGGACCGCGAGCTCAGCGGTTCGAGGCCGACTTCGCAAGGTTTGTCGGCGCGCCGGCTGCGCTCGCCGTGAACTCCGCGACCTCCGCCATGCACATCGCGCTCGCTGCCCTAGGCATTGGCGAGGGCGACAGCGTCGTGAGCACGACGATGACGTTTGCCTCGAGCATCCACGTGATCGAGCATCAGCGCGCTCGCCCGGTGCTGGTCGATGTCGAGCCCGACACGCTCAACATCGATCCGGACCAGGTCGAGGCCGCGGTCAAGCGCACCCCCGGCGTCAAGGCAATCCTGCCCGTCCACCTGTACGGGCACCCAGCGGAAATGGCCGCGATCTACGACATCGCAAGCCGCCACAGCCTGGCCGTGATCGAGGACGCGGCCCACGCGCTACCGGCGAAATATCACGGCAGGATGATCGGGGCGCCGCAAGAAAGCTTCGACTTCCCGAACCTCGTCGCCTTCTCCTTCTATGCGACGAAGAACCTGACCACCGGTGAGGGGGGAATGCTCACCGGTCCGCCGGACCTGCTGGACGACGCTCGCGTCTGGAGCCTCCACGGTATGAGCCGCGACGCCTTCAAGCGCTACACGTCAGACGGATCGTGGCGGTACGACGTGGTCCTGCCGGGATTCAAATACAACATGCCCGACATCCAGGCTGCGATGGGCATCCACCAGCTGAAGCGGTTGGAGGCGATGCAGAGCCGCCGGCGGTCCATCGTCGCGCAGTACGACGAAGCGCTGGGTCAGCTCGAGGAGCTCGAACGGCCAACCCAACGCTCCGATGTGGAAAGCGCATGGCACATCTACCTGCTCCGATTGAACCTCGAGCGCTTGAAGATCGATCGCGCGGCTTTCATCGAGGAGCTGCGTAAGCGCAACATCGGGACCAGCGTCCATTTCATCCCAATCCACGAGCACTCGTACTATCGCGACCGCTATCAGCTGCGGCCGCAGGACTTTCCGATCGCGCAGCGCGAGTTCGAGAGGATGCTGTCGCTGCCGCTGAGCCCGGCACACACCGACCAGGACGTGGCGGACGTGATCGAGGCCGTGACCGACGTGGTCAAACAGAACCGCCTTTAGTTTCCCTCTCCCCTTCAGGGGAGAGGGCTAGGGTGAGGGGCGCGAAAGGCGTATAGCCCGGCGCACCACCACGAGCAGCGTGCGGCCCAGGATTCGAAGGTCGCCTCTCACGCTGGCGCTTTCGATATACGCGAGATCGACGGCCAGCTTCTTCGGCATTACGTCGGCGAGGTACGCAGCCTCCGGATCCGCGCCGCGCAGCTTCTCTTCCTCCAACTTCTCTTCCTCATTGACAAAGGCGAGGGCGGCCGGCCCGGTGATCCCGGGCCTGACGGTGAGCACGCGGAGCTGCTCCGGCGTGTAGTGCGCGACGTAGTCCGGGTGCTCGGGCCTTGGCCCGACCAGGCTCATCTCGCCCTTGAGCACGTTGAGCAGTTGAGGCAGCTCGTCGATCTTGGTCCGGCGCAGGAAGCGGCCGACGGTGGTGATCCTGGGATCGCCCCCGGCCGTCACCGCCGGCCCCTGCTGATCGGCGCCTGCCCGCATGGTCCGAAGCTTGAGGATGCGGAATGCGCGGCCGTCCTTCCCGACCCGCTGCCCGCCGTAGAAGGC
>DATCPH010000223.1:0-3081 GCA_036570185.1 Candidatus Limnocylindrales bacterium
GAGCCTGGCTGTGCCAGCCGGCGACCGACCACCACGGGTCCGGGGGGCTATCCCAACGCTGGTCGAACGACGGGACGTGCTCGGCGGTCTGGTTCACGAGTATCGCTGGGCAGCGTGATTCGGATTGTTGAACCCTTCAGGCACGACGGCCGAGCGCGTCGTCAAAGCGGGTGCCGCTACCCTAGCGTGATGAGCGAGCCGGGCCCGGTGCCTGAATCCATCCCGAACGAGGCGATATGGCGGGCGATTCTCGTCGGGACCGATCCGCGATACGCCAAGACGAGAGCGTGGCTCAAGCACATTCCGAGCGAGCCGCGCTGCAAGATGTGCGCCGCGCCGTTCGGCGGCCCGGGCCGCCCGTTCATGCGCCTGCTCGGCCGCGATCGCTGGTCGAAGAACCCGAAGTACTGCGGCAACTGCTTCAACGTCCTTTCGACGATGCACGGCGGTGCCGAGATCGAGGCCAGCTTCCTGTTCGCGGACGTCCGTGGCTCGACCGCGCTGGCGGAGCGGATGAGCCCGACCGAGTTCCGACGCCAACTCGACCGCTTCTACGACACGGCGGCGCGGATCGTGGTCGAGCACGACGGGATCGTCGACAAGTTCGTCGGCGACGAGGTTGTGGCGATCTTCATTCCGGCCCTCGCCAACGAGGCCCATCCGACTCGCGCGATCGAGGCCGGCCTGGCGCTCCTCGCGGCCACGGGCCATCGGGACCCTGCCGGACCGTGGCTCCCCGTCGGCGTTGGCGTCCACACTGGCGTCGCCTTCATCGGGGCCGTCGGAGAGCCGCCGGTCACCGAACTCACGGCGCTCGGCGATGTCGTGAACACGACCGCCCGGCTCGCATCGGCGGCCGCCGCCGGTGAGCTGCTCGTGACCGATCCCGCCGCGCGGTCGGCGGGGTTCGAGACTGCCGGGTTGGAACACCGGTCCCTCGAGCTCAAGGGCAAGACCGCCAAAACAGGCGTGTTCGTGGCGACGGTTCGGCCGGCCTAGAGAGCGGGCCGCGGCCTCGCAGTCGAGATCGTAGTCGAGGGTGGTGAGAGACCTTCTGACCGGCCGGCGCGTCCAAGGCCCGGACACCGCTCATGCCGAGCGCCCTCAAGTGAGGCCCCTCAGTGGGCACCATGACCTGATGGTATCCGAGGCGGCTCGACGGGCAGGAGGTGCCGCTGGCTAGGCGAAGAAGGCGGTGATTGCCGCGGTGTCGTCGGAGAATGCCCAGCGCTCCGCGATCTTGCCGTCCCGGATGTGATAGATCTCGGCGGTCCGGTAGGTGAACGTCTTGCCGCCGCGGGTGGCCGTGGCGTCAACGAGCGCGATGGTGTGGTCGTCGTTGGCGACGACGTCGTGCAGTGTGCCGGTGATCTCGTAGTCAACCGCGCCGCCGCCCGGTGCTGCCTCCATGAGCGCCACCTTTCCGCGTCGCGGCTCAGAGCTGCCGATCTCGTGCCATATCACGTCGTCGGCAATGAAACCCTCGAGCGCTTGCATGTCGCCGCGGCTCAAGGCGTCTGTCATCTGGCGGGCCAACACTGCGTTCGGGTGCTCTGGCATCGTTACTCCTCCTCATCGCCCGCCTCCGCGCCGGCCGCGTTCACAGGCGGCGCGGCCAGATGCGTCACGGCTCAGGATACGCTCCACCACAGCGTGCGCCACGGCCACGAGCCTGGCACTCTGTGACCATCCGCCAAGTCATTCAGGAGGCCCGGCGCGGACCGCGCCGACACGATGGCATGCGTAGGCTCTTGCCTGCGCGGCGCTTAGGCGCGAGCGTTCGTCCGAACCCGCCGGGGTGACTCCACGAATGGCATGTCCAGCCCCTCAAGGGTGGTGACTCCGATGTTGAGCGTCCCTCGGCAGGAATCGGGCGCGCCGGGCGTGACTTTATGGGAGCGTGATCTCTTCGGCGAGCCGCACGCATGCCTGTCCGCCCGGTCGCGCGCATCGAGTCTAGCCACGCGATGGAGGCAGGCGATGGTGACGATCGGGGTCGACACGCACAAGGCGACCCTCGCGGTGAGTGCGATCGATGAGGCCGGTCGCGAGCGCGGGGCGGAGACGTTCCCGAACGACGGCGAGGGACACGCCCGACTCCTGCGCTGGGCGCGAGGGCATGGCCCGGAGCGACGCTTCGGGATCGAGGGCTCGGGCTCGTTCGGGGCGGCCCTGGCACGCCTCCTCGTGGCCGCCGGTGAGCGGGTGGTCGAGGTGCCCGCGGTCCTGACCGATCGCGAGCGTCGGCACCTGAGCCGGGCCGGCAAGAGCGATCCAGGCGACGCCCTGGCGATCGCTCGGGTGGCCCTCCGGGAGCAGGGACTCGGCCCGGCCCGGCTGGCGGGGATCACGGAGGACCTCAAACTGCTCGTCGACGCGCGGGAGAAGTGCCTGGCCGAGCGAACCCGGATCGCGAACCAGCTCCACGCCCACCTCGTCGTCCTCGCGCCCGGGTACAAGCGCGAGGTCCGGAACCTCAGCGCAGCCTGCTATCTCGCGGCCGTGGCTCGGCTCGTGAAGCGGGTGGGCGGCGTGCGAGCCGAGCTCGCACGAGCGGAGCTCGCCCGGCTTCGAGCGCTCGATGCCGAGTCCGACGCCCTCGAGGGTCGCATTCGTGCTCGTTCAGCGCTCCGGCTCGAGCCTCCCGACGATCCGAGGCGTGGCCGCCCTCACGGCGGCCAAGCTCCTGGGTGAGACCGGCGATCCTCGTCGGATCCGCTCGGCACCCGCGTTCGCCCGGATGAGCGGCACCGCGCCGGTCCCCGCCTCCTCGGGTCAGACCAGTCGCCACCGCCTCAACCGGGGAGGCAACCGGCAGCTCAATCGAGCCCTCTACACGATCGCCCTCACCCAGGCACGGACCGATCCCCGGGCCAAGACGTACATGGCGCGGCGGATCGCAGAGGGCCGGTCCTGGCTCGAAGCGCTCCGTTGTCTTAACCCGGATCCACCGATCGCTGCCGGCTGATGGCCTGCACGGATGACGAATCAGGTGCCCATCTGAACTGGGATGATGGCGTTTGGAGACGACCCATCAAGCCCGACAGAGGAGCACCTGATTGATGCGATCATCGCACAGCC
>DATCPH010000224.1:0-15062 GCA_036570185.1 Candidatus Limnocylindrales bacterium
GGACTGAATCGAGCGCTGCGTACGAACGCGACACGCCGCGCACGGCCGTCACGATCCGGGTCGATCCGAGTCGCATCGATCGACTGATGAGCCTCTTCGGGCGGCAGACGGTCGACGCCGCGGAACGCATGGACGAGCCCGACCCTGACGGCTGGCTGCGCCTCCGCCTGCGGCTCGACTGGCCCTCGGAGGTGCCGGCGATGCTCGTCGGAATCGGCTCCCAGATGGAAGTACTCGACCCGCCCGAGGTCCGTGAAAGCGTCGCGGCGATGGCGCGAGCCGTCGCCGAACGTTACCGGGAGTCGGTTGAGACCAACGCCTGACCGCCCGAGGTCAGGCGTTGACCGTCGAGGGTGGGTTGGGGCCGTCGCAAGGCGCTCGTCGCGTCGGCGTCGACCGAGACATCTGGCTCGACCGACCGCCGAAGGTCCGCAGCAATCTTGCGAGCCCGCCGGTTGGCCTCGATCTCGCGCTCGCGGTCAGCGTGGATGGCACGCGCCAGTTCGTACGTCAGCATCGATGGGACCTCGCTTGCTCCGGCGATCACCTGGACCGCGTTTCTGGTGTCGCCAGAACCGTATCGCGGATACATGCCACGTTCCGTCATGTACATGCCGATGGAGTGATTTTCGCGGCAAATTTCGACCCGTCGGGGCCCCTGTCGGGGCGGCGCGTCGGCCCTGCCGGGCAGGGCGTCGGCCCTGCGTCAGAGGTCTTCGCCCGCGAGGAGAGCGGCCATCTCACGGGCGTTGGTAGTCCCGTAGTTGGCGTAGCAGTTGTTCATGAGGACGTGCGTATCGCGCGCCTCCGAGGCGGCCTGGCGGATCCGCGGCACCCACTCGGCAAGCTCTTCGCGGTCGTAGAGGTAACGGAAGCGCTCTGCGGGAGTGATGCCCTTCTTCTCCCAGGTCTCGGCGTTGCGGCCATGAAAGCGAACGACGGCGAGATCTGGCGACGTGACCGCGGTGACGGCCGGGACGCTGCTCTTGAACCCCTGCGGCTCATCGACCATCACGAACGCGAGGCCCTGGTCGCGGAGGAACTTGAGCGTCCGCTCGGCGTTCTTCTCGTTCAGCCACGACCCGCTCCGAAATTCGACCGCGGCTCGCCAGCCTTTCAGCCGCTCGACCGCGTCCTCGATCGTGTCGCGGTTCTCGGACGAGGTGAAGAACCAGCGCGGGTACTGGAGCAGGATCGAGCCGAGCTGGCCTCGTTCGTCGAGCGGCTTCAAGCCCGCGCGAAACGCCTCCCAGACAGCGTCGCGGAGCGCATCAGGCAGGTCCTTCGCGTAAATCCGCGGCTTCTTCTGGAGCTCCTCGGGCAACTCCTCGCGGATGGCCTTCGGCAGGCGCTTGACCTCCGTCGGCTGGCCGGTCATGAGCGCATGGGCCTTGATGTCGAAGGTGAAGTCGGGCGGGGTGCGGTCGACCCAGAGCTGGGAGGTGCGTTCGTTGGGCAAGGCGTAATAGGTGGCGTCGACCTCGACGACCGGGAACGTCGAGGCGTAGTACTGGAGGCGCTCCTCCGCCGAGTCGGCGTCGGCCGGGTAGAAGACGCCCCGCGCGGTCATCGTCGGATCCGTCCAGGACGCGGTGCCGACGCGAATCACGCCCTTGTCGCCGGCCGAGATGGGCTCGGAGGCCGCGTCGAACAGCTTCTCGACGCGTTCCCCGGCGCGCTCCGAACCGGGATCGTGCTCGGCGTCCATGGTCCTAGGGTACGCTCCGGGCACGCACAGACGGTGCCGGAGCGCCACCTCCGATGAGCCCCGCCCGGAGGCGATCGATGGCCATCGAGACCGATAGCCAGCGGAACGGACACGACCCAACGGCAGCGCCCGCCGAATCGACGATCCCCGGTTCGCGCGCGCCAACGTCAGCCGATGTGGCAACCCCGACCGACGACCGGCGGACGGCCTTGGCGCGAGCCATCGTGAGGATCCTCTCCAGGGCCATCGTCGACCCGACGACGTTCCAGCTCAAGCTCGATGGCGACGCGCCCCAGCCGATCGAGGGTGAGCCGCCGCAGGCCCTCGTCCGCATCCAGGGTCCCGATGCGGTCGCACGGCTGCTCTGGCCGCCGACGCCCGACACGCTCGCGGAGGCATTCCTGCGCGGCGACGTGGAAATCGATGGTGATGTGATGGCGGCCGTCGCAGCCAGCGACGCCCTCGACCTCCGAAAGCTCGGGGCCGACGATTTTCGTCGGGTCATCCGCTGGGGTACCGAGCTCCGACGAGACGTCCCATCGGCCCGGCTGCTGCAGCGGCACGCCCAACTTCAGGGGCCGCTCCATTCGCGGGCCCGGGACATGGCCGCAATTCGCTTCCACTACGACGTCGGCGAGTCGTTCTACCAGTTGTGGCTCGACCGGCGGATGACCTATTCGTGCGCGTATTTCGAACGCTCTGAAGACCCGCCGGCCGATCTGGCCGCCGCCCAGGAGGCGAAGCTCGATCTGATCTGTCGGAAGCTCGCCCTCCAGCCGGGCCAGCGGTTGCTCGACATCGGCTGCGGCTGGGGCTCGTTGATCCTGTTCGCGGCGGAGCGGTACGGCGTCCAGGCCGTTGGCGTGACGCTCAGCGAGCGCCAGGCTACGGAGGCCAACCGGCGGGCGGCCGACGCCGGGATGGCGGACCGTGTCCGGGCGGAGGTCCGCGACTACCGCGACATGCGCGAGCTGGGCACGTTCGATGCGGTCGCCTCGGTCGGCATGTTCGAGCACGTCGGGCGGGCCAACCTCGCCAGCTATTTCGAGTCGGCGTTTGGGGCAGTCCGTCCCGGCGGGCGTTTCCTCAACCACGGCATCGCCGAGGGACACCGCCGGCCGCGCTTCGGCTCGAATCGGCGTCCGACGTCGAGCCATTTCATCGGCCGGTACGTCTTTCCCGATGGCGAGCTCGTGCCGGTCGACGAAGCGATTGCCGCCGCCCGGGCGAAGACCGGCTTCGAGCTCATCGACGTCCAGATGCTGCGACCTCACTACGCCCTGACGCTCGCGGCCTGGGTCGCGCGACTGGAGGCCAACTGGGACGCGGCGGTCGAAGCCGCCGGCGATGAGGTCGCGCGGACCTGGCGCCTTTACATGTCGGTGGCGCGCCTCGGGCTCGAACGAGGCGAGCTCGACGTTGCCCAGATCCTGCTGGCGAAGCCGTCTCTCGACGGCCCTGCGCCGCGACCGTTCCGGCCCTGGTGGTAGGCCCGGGTCATACGTGCCCCGAAGCGGGCGCAGCCTCAGGCCGCGACGGGGGAAGAGAAGCCGTCGATCGACACCTCGATGAGGGGGCTGTAGGCGACCATGATGTCGACGTCCTGACGTCGCCACACCTGGGCGACGCGGATGAGCACCTCACGCCGCTCGGCCGGATCCGTGATGACCCGCGCTGTGGCCGGCAGGTCCGCGGTCACGGCACCCTTGAGGTGGACGGTCATGCGGGGGTTGGCTTCAAGGTTGGCAATCCAGTCGCGCTTTCGGCGACTGGGCATGCCGCTGATGAAGATGCGGCCGTCGAAGTTGTGGAACACGATCTCGAGGCGGCGGTCGATGCCGGATCTCCGCCCGGTTGTCGTGATGTCGATGCCGTGACCGCGCGAAATGGCGCGGCGGATTCGGTCGTCCATGGAAGAGTCTCGGATGGGATCGGCCTGAGCCGACGAGGTTGGTTGCATACGCAACGATATTAGCACGCCCACCTACCGCGCCCACGCAAATCGAGTCCTAGCGGCGAATCCCCTTCGCGCGCAGTTCGGCCTTGCGGGCGCGCTTGCCGGCCTGGTAGCTGGCCAGGGACTCGGGCGAGTCCACATCACCGAGGGTGTGATGGCGCGGCAGGACGTCGGCAATGCCCGGCAGGTCAACGCCGAATCGCTTCGCAAGGACCGCCAGGACCGTAGCTGCCTTCATCTCGCCGAAGCCGGGCAATGCCAAGAGGCGTGTTTTCAGATCCCGGGCGTCAGTGGCCTCGCGCCAGATCCGACTCGCGTCGCCGCCGTACTCGGTGGCGATGACGGCGCAGAGCGCCTGGACCTTGGCCGCCATGGCCCCCGGGAAGCGGTGCAGGGCTGGCCCGCGGCGGAAAACTTCGTCGAGCTCGGCCGGGTCCATGGCTGCGATCCTCCCCGCGTCGAGATGACCGATTCGGCTTCGAAGCTCGAGGGGTCCTGAGAAGGCCTTCTGGAGCGGCACCTGCTGGTCGAGGGCGAAGCCGATCAGGAGCGCCAGTGGTTCCGAGACGAGCAGTGCGTCGGCCTCGGGATCTCCCGTCCACGGCAGCAGCGCGGCCGCAACCTCGGCATGCGGATCGGGGCCCGAATCGGTTGAGGTGCTCACGTCGGCGATGGTATCCAACGGGCGGTTTTCGAGGGTCCCCATTCCCGCCGGGGGTCGTCATCCGTTGCCGCCAGGGGTAAGATTCGGGCCTGGGAGGTTGTCGCCAACGATGCCGGACCAGCGCCGCAAACCTGACCGTGTTCACGGCCGACGCCGCCCCGACCGAATGCCGGTCGCGCGGCTCCTTGCGACTGCGGACCCGTCCCGTGGCTCGAGCAACCTCGCCACCGTGCCCCGTGCGGGCAACATCAGCAGCGACACGAGGGCGGGCTGTCCCGGTCGTTGCTGGAGCGTGAGCGTCGACTGACCCGCCCTCGAGCCGAGCGCGGGTCCTTGATTTTCGACGACACGCGGCCCATTTGGTCTATGCTCGGGGAGGTTGTCGGGGCACGACGTCCCAACTGAGCATCAGCCTGCCGGTGCCGAGGCACCTTCGGCGCCGCCCGACCAGATCGCTCGCCTACCACGCCCAGCCGCCCCAGGAGTTCTGCTTGACCTTCGACTCACTCGGCCTCTCGGCCGATCTCCTCCGCGTCGTCGCAGAGGAAGGCTACGAACAGCCCACCCCCGTCCAGAAAGCCGCAATCCCCGAAGTCCTCGCCGGCAAGGATGTTCTCGGCGCGGCACAGACCGGCACTGGCAAGACGGCCGCCTTCGTCCTGCCGATCCTCGACCGCCTCCGGCACCATGCCAACACCAGTTTTTCGCCGGCTCGACACCCTGTCCGCTGCCTGATCCTGGTTCCGACCCGCGAGCTTGCCATGCAGGTCGATGAGAGCGTCAGCACCTACGGCCGCACCGTTCCGCTGCGCTCGACGGTGGTCTATGGCGGCATCCCCATCGACCCCCAGATCAAAGCCCTGCGCAATGGGGTCGAGATCCTCGTCGCCACACCCGGCCGCCTCCTCGATCATGTCGGCCAGCGCACCGTGAACCTTGGTCAGGTCGAGATCCTCGTGCTCGACGAGGCCGATCGGATGCTCGACATGGGCTTCCTGCCGGACATCCGCCGGATCATCGAGCTGCTGCCGGCCCGCCGCCAGAACCTTATGTGCTCGGCGACGTTCTCGGACGACATCCGCCGTCTCGCGGAGACGATCCTCACCAACCCGTTCACGGTTGAGGTGGCCCCCCGGAACATCGCGGCGGAGATGGTCCGCCAGCTCGTCTACCCCGTGGATCGTGATCGCAAGGAGGCCCTCCTCGCCCACCTGATCCGCAGCCAGAATCTGCGCCAGGTCCTCGTCTTCACCCGCACCAAGCTTGCGGCCTCACGCCTGGCATCGATCCTGGATCGCCAGGGCCTGGACGCGGTGGCGATCCACTCTGACCGGACGCAGCCGGAGCGAACCCGGGCTCTCGATGGGTTTCGGAACGGCACGGTCCGTGTGCTCGTCGCCACCGATGTCGCAGCCCGCGGTCTCGACATCGAGGATCTGCCTCACGTGGTGAACTTCGAGCTCCCGTGGCAGGCCCAGGACTACATTCACAGGATCGGGCGGACCGGCCGAGCCGGTCAGGCCGGCGACGCGATCAGTCTCGTGTCCATCGACGAGGTCGATCTCCTGCGAGGCGTCCAGCGGCTGCTCAAGATCGCGATCCCGTGGACCGTCGAACAGGGCTTCGTTCCCGACCGCAACGTCGAGCCACGGCCGCTCCGAGGCGGCGATCGCATCGACGGCCGGCGCGAACGCCGCGAACCGCGCCAGGTTCCCGTCCGACGCCGGGCCGGGGCCGCCTGACCCAAGCGGCTGACCGGGGCGACCTCGGATCAGATCGCTTCGGGCCGCGGGCGAACCGGCACCGGCGACGAGCCGGCCAACGCCAGCAGGGCCTTGACGACGAGCCCCGGGCTGGTGCGGCTCTGGTTAGTCATCACGGCAATGGTCAAGCCTTCGACCGGAAAATAGCGAACCGCGTTCTGGTAGCCGAGATACCGGCCGTCATGACCGAGCGACATGTGGCCGTCGATCGTCAGCACCTCGACGCCGAGGCCGTAGCGGAACGTTGGGTCGACCGCCGTCGAGCGGAAGGCGTCGGCGCTCATCGCCAGTCGCATCGCCGGTGAGAGAACGTTCCCGACGTAGAGAGCCCGTGCCCAGCGTGCGACGTCCGCGGAGGTGGCGGCGATGGAACCGGCCGCGCCCGAAGCGGTGACGATCGCCATGAACGGCACGGCTGCCGAGCCGTCACCGACCTCGACCGGCTTCGCCGTCAGCGCCAGTGAGAAGAACCGGTAGCCCCTGGCCGCCGATGCGCGCGGCTTCTCCGCCCCCTGGTAACTGGCGGTGGACAGATCCAGGGGATCGAAGAATCGCTGGCGCACCTCCGAGGCAACCGTGTCACCCGTCAGGCGCTCCGCGATCAACCCCAGGATCAGGTAGTTCGTGTTCGAGTAGTGGTAGCCGTGCCCCGGCGCGAAGAGCGGCTTGCCGACGTAGCCGAGCGTCCGCTCCGGAGTCCACCGTGCGTCCGGGGCGGCCAGCAGAGGGCTGTCGATCTTGGGGCTTTCAAAGAAGTCGGCGAGCCCGCTGGTGTGGTCGAGCAGCATGCGCACCGTCATTCGAGAATCGAGGCGGCGCTCCGGCAGGATCGATGCGGCCGAGGTCTCCAGGCCGAGGCGACCCTCGTCCACGAGCTGCAGGATGAGGGCCGCGGTGAACGTCTTGGAGATCGAAGCCAAGGGAAACGCGGTGCTCGGGCGCATGGGGACCTTGTGCTTGATGTCGGCCATACCCGACGTCCCGGTCCACGCCGATCCGTCCGGAAAGAGGATCGTCGCCGAGACGCCGGGCATCCCCAGCTTGACGCGGGCAGACGTCAGGCGCGCCTCGAGACGCGCCGCAAGAACCTCGGCCCGGCCGCCCGAAGCGAGGCTGTTGGGGTCCGGCGCCGGCGCGACCGGCGAACTCCTGGGTGCCGGGGCGGACCCGGAGGGCGCCGGAGTCGAGCCCGTGCCCGTCGGCGTCGCTGAGGCGGGGGTTGAAGGTGATGGCCCACCTCCGGGCGCGATTGAACGAGCGACCGTCGGCTGGCTCGCCAGCGGCGCGGCTTCGAGCTGCCCGAGCGATGGATCGACCGACGCGATGAGCTGGACCGCGCCGGCGGCCGCAAGCAGCGCCGCGAACGCCGAAACCAGCAGGCGGTGCGCGGCGGACCGGCGCACAGGTGAAGGAGCCACGATGATGCGACGATACCGCGACCCGCGGTTGTAGCGATACGCGTCGCCGCAGGGTTCACGGAGGACTGCATGGCGACCGCCAGCACCGAGCGGGGTGCAGCCGCGCTCATTCGATCGACGGGGTTGATGGCAGACGGCCCAGTGCCGTGGGGACGTCCGGTCAACGCACGGGGACCCGGCATCTACGTCGTGGAGCTGCCCGATCCTCCGGCGACAGGCCCGATCGATGTCGCCCGGACCGGCAGGTGGCTCGAACGCACGCCCGGCCTGCTACTCGACGGCGAGCGGCCGACCACCAAGGCACTCATCGCGCGGCTCGCCACGTTCTGGCTCCCCGGTCAGTCGGTCATCTACGCGGGGTCGACCAAAACCTCGATTGGCGGCCGCATCGCTTCTCTCGTCGCGCACGAACCCGGCGATCGGCGTCCGCACGCCGACGGCCAGTGGCTTCACCTCCTGCGCGGCCTCGAGCGGGCCCGGGTGTGGTGGGCCTCGACCGCGGCGCCGGATGAATATCTCGACGCTCTGCTCACGGCGTTCGGGGAAGCGCTGCCGTTTGCCGTCACGCGCACCCCGGCCGGCGATCGGAAGACGCACGGCATCTACGGTGCGGTCGCCCCCGAACCCGCCGCGTCAGCTCCCGTCCCGACGCATGTTGTGGACGTTCCCGCCGGCGACGCCGACGGGGCACGGGTCGAGCCGAAGGGGACGGGATCGGTTCGCCGGGGGCCGTCGCGCCCTCCAACCAACCCGAGGACGCCACGGAACCCGGCCATGTCTCGGCCCATCGGTTCGCGACGCGCGGCGGCCCCGAATCCCCGCTCCCGATCCGAGCCGGCCTACATCTCGGCCGAAGGCCTCGATCGTCTTGAAGCCGAGCTCGAGGAGTTGCGCACGGTTCGGCGACCCGCGGTCGTCAATCGGATCCGGCTGGCGAAGGAGCTCGGCGACCTGAAGGAGAACTCCGACTACCACGCGGCGCGTGAGGAGCAGTCGTTCCTGGAGGGCCGCGTCCAGGCGATCGAGTCGCTGGTCCGGGACGCGATCGTGATCACCGGGGATCAGTCAGGCGCGGGCACCATCGTCCGCGGATCGACGGTCAAGCTGGAGCACGAGGGCGAAGTCGTGACCTACACGATCGTCGGCTCCTCGGAAGCCGATCCGGCGGCGGGGCGGATCTCGGCCGAGTCGCCTGTCGGTGCGGCGCTCCTTGGTCGGGCGGTCGGCGACGAGGTCCCCGTTCGCACGCCGAAGGGTCCGGTGCACTACCGCGTCGTCGAGATCGACTAACTCACTGCATGAAGAGCCTGATCGCCCGCGCTGGCACGATCGACGATGCCGCGGCGATCGCGGCGATCTACAACCAGGGCATCGCCGACCGGACGGCCACGTTCGAGACCGATGCGCGATCGGCCGGCGACGTGCAGCACTGGTTCGATGCGGTCCATCCGATCGTCGTCGTCCAGGACGGCCCGGGCGGCCCCGTCGTCGCCTTCGCCTCGACCTCCAGCTACCGGTCGCGCCGTGCCTATGCGGGGATCGCGGAATTCTCGGTCTATGTGGCGCGCGGCGCGCGCGGCCGAGGTGCCGGAACGGTCGCGATGGAGGCGCTGATCTCGGCGGCCGAGGTTGCCGGCTACTGGAAGCTGGTGTCGCGAGTGATGGTCGAGAACGAAGTGAGTCGACGCCTCCTCGGGTCGGTCGGCTTTCGCGAGGTGGGCATCTACCACCGGCACGCCCGGCTCGACGGGGTCTGGCGGGACGTCGTCATCGTCGAGCGCCTCCTGGGACCCGCCGAGCGGGCCTGAGACGGTGATAGGCTCGGCGTCCATGGCCGTTTCTCGAGTCCTGTACCACGACGGGGCCCTCGCTGACGGTCGCTCCGATCGACTCCGGATCGGAGTCAGCATCCTGGTCGTCGGCGGCGTCATCGCCTGGATCCGGCCCAGCGACGATGAGGGCGATCCGGGAACGGGAGCGACGGACGCGGCGGGATTGGAGGTCGTGGACGCCTCGGGCTCTGCGATCGTGCCGGGAATGGTGGATGCCCACAGTCACCTGACCTTGCCCGGCGGCGCCCACTGGATCGACCGGGTCGGCGACCCGCCGGCGATCCTGGCGGGTGTCGCCGAACGCAACGCCGCCCTCCTCACGCACGCGGGCGTCCGCTGGGCTCGGGACGTGGGATCGCCGCGAGGTGACGACCCGGTCGACGGTCGGCGTCGCGGGCTGGCCCTGGGCGTGCGCGATCGGTGGCGAGGCCAGCGCGGATATCCATATGTGCGCGCCGCCGGGACGTGGCTCGATCGCGCCGGGAGCCTTCCCGCGTCGGTGGGAACCGTCGAAGCCGCCAACGCCGACGAACTCCTGAGCAATGCCGGCGGACAGCTCGACGACGGCGCGGATTTCCTCAAGCTCTATCTCGAAGGCCCGGAGCGAGACGTCTCGCCGTGGACGGCCGACGAAGTCGGTCGCGTCGTGACGATGGCCCATGGCCGCGGCGCAGGCGTCACGGCGCACACCGGCAATCTCGACGGCGCACGGGCCGCCGTGCTGGGTGGCGTCGATTCGATCGAGCACGGCTTCGAGCTCGACGCGGACCTCGCGGCTGAGATGGCTCGCCGTGGCACGTTCCTCGTGTCAACCCTCGCGGTGCTGCGTTCCTGGGCATCATTCGGGCAGACGACGACGATCTCGCGGTTCGCCAGCGACGAGGGCCGCGCAACCCTCGCAGCCCGCAAGGAAGCGGCCATGGAGAGCGTCCGCCTGGCGCACGCGGCCGGCGTCCGGATTGCAAGCGGCACCGACTTCGGGGGCGGCTCACTTCGCGCAAACCAGCTCGCGTGGGAGGTGGAATCGCTCGTCGAGGCCGGCCTCCAACCCTGGGAGGCGCTCGGGGCCGCCACGTGGCGCGGCGGCGAGCTCCTCGGCGAGCCGGCCGCCGGGACGATCACCGAAGGCGGTCCGGCCGACTTCTTCCTGGTCCACGGCGATCCGACCTCGGACCCGACCGCCCTCTGGCGCGCATTTCGGGTGGCCTGGTCGGACTGAGGATTCAGGGCTGAGGTCGTGGGCCGCCCGTCGCCTGGCTGGCGAGGCGAGAGCTGGGACGATTCCTGGGCGAGGTGCAGGGCCACCCAAGGCCCGGCCGCTCGGACGCACCTTGCACGTCATGACGGTATCGGACTGGGCGGCCTCTTCAGCGGGCTAAACCCGAGCATCTGCTGCGTGTTGCGAGCAGATCGACGTCGAGTTGGGGCGTCGATCCGTCGAAAACGTGCGTGTAGCGGCGGCTGGCGACATCTCTGGCGTCGCCAAGCGATAAGGGGTGCTCGTTAGCGTCATCACATGCACGCCCGGGCAAAGGCACGCGCATATGCCTCCGGTCGGCGGGCGCCGTGAGGTGTCGACGCGGCCGGCCGCCCCTTGATCAGCTCGGCGCGGCGAGGTCCCGGCGCGGGAAGACGGCGAGCGCGAAGGCGACGCCAATCCCGGTGACGGCGGCCAGGAGGACGAAATCGAAGCGGTCGGCCGCGCCGGCAAGGACGTTCTTCGCGTCGGCGTAGTCGAAGAGCGAGAACGGCTGCAGCCATGCCGCGTCGTGCCACAGGGTGCCCAGCACGAACAGGAAATACTCGACGATCACGATCGCGAGGACGAGCCCGGCCGCGGGCGAGACGCGATCGAAGGAGACCGACGCCGCCAGCGAGATCGCGCCGAACGACGCAAACAGCAGGACGCCGTTCAGCCAGGCCGTCGGAACGTTCGCCAGGTTGAGCTCGCCGGAGACCCCGGCGAGCGTCGAGCCGATCACCGCGCCGGCAAGAAATGCCGCCTGCGTCGAGCCGACGAACAGCAGGACCGCCACGGCGAGGGTGACGTAGACGGTCCTGCGCGAGAGCGGCCTGGAGAGGAGCACCTCGAGCGTCCCGCGCTGCCGCTCACCGGCGACCGCGGAGATCGCGAATGCGACGGCAAAGACCATGTTCAGCGCAATGGCAATGGGGTGGATGAATCCGAGGGCGATTGCGCCCTGGATCGTGAACACGTTGCCGCCGCCGAACTCGAAGAGTTCCTTGGGGACGATGCCGCTGTCCATGAATTGCCGCATCTGGGTACCGAATGCGCCGTAGACCGTCGGCATCAGGGCTCCCCAGATGGCCAGGGCGGCGCAGACCAACACGACTTTCACCCATTGCGCGCGCCAGGTTTGAACGAACAGCGCCCGATTCACGCGACTGCCTTCGTTTCGTCGACGGCCCGCTCGGAGCCAGACGCGGGCTCCGAATCGGAGGCAGGCTCTGACTCCGCGTAGTACTCCAGAAACGCTTCCTCGAGATGGGCGGGCTCGATCGTCAGGTCGGTGATGGCCGCGCCGGCGATCGCGGCCAGGAACGGACCGACGTCGCCCTGGAGCTGGCAGGTGAGGCGGCCGTCCTTGACCGCGACGTCCGAGACGCCGGGTACGCCCTGGAGGTTCGGGATCGGGCCGGCAAGCCGCATCTCCACGTTGCGTTTGCGGTTCGCGAGAAGGTCCGCGACGCGCTGGAGTGCCACGATCCTGCCCTGCCGGATGATCGCGACCCGGTCGCACACGCGCTCGACCTCGGACAGGACGTGGGACGAGAAGAAGATCGTCCGTCCCTCGCGCTTCAGGTCATCGAGGATCGCGTAGAACGCCCGCTGCATGAGCGGGTCCAGGCCCTCGGTCGGCTCGTCGAGGATTGCCAGCTCGGGATCGTGCTGGAGGGCCTGGATGATTCCGATCTTCTGGCGCATTCCACGGGAGTAGTCGCGGACCGGCCGATGGAGCGTTCGAGAAGAAAGCTCCAGGCGGTCGAGCAAATCGTCGCGCCGGACCGGAGGCCGGCCCGTCAGCTCCCCAAGATAATCGAGCTGCCGCTGGCCGGACAGCCCGTCATAGAGGGCGATGCCGCCCGGCAGGTAGCCAACCCGGCGGCGGATCTTGACACTGTCGCGAAGGCAATCGAGCCCGTACACGCTGGCACGGCCGGCCGTCGGGTGGATGAATCCGAGGAGCAACCGGATCATCGTGGTCTTGCCGGCGCCATTCGGGCCGAGAAAGCCGAAGATCTCGCCCTCGTCGACAGTAACCTCCACGTCGTCGAGGGCCTGCACGGCTGCGGGCGCGGCCAGAAACGGGGGACGGATCGGCATCGCCGAGCCTCCGTACCGCTTCGACAGGCCGTGGGTCTCGATCGCGTTCATGCGCGCAGCGTAGACGCTCGCCTCAGCCGATGGGTGGCAACCCGGCGACGAACTCGGCCACGCGATCGAGCGCCTCGTCGAGCACCGGTGCGACACCGTGCCCGAGGCGCGGCCAGGTCACGAGTCGTGCGTCCGGCAATTTCCTTACCGCCGAGCGGAGGAGTCCGATCCGGGCGAACGGGTCCGATTCGCCAGACAGCAGGAGGACCGGGCATCGAATCGACGGCCAGTGGGCGATCCGCGCCTCCGCGCGATCGGGCGCACCCGGCGGGTGCAGTGGGTAGCTGAAGAGCACGAGACCCGAGTAACGGGCGTCGGGCGCCGCCGCCGCGAGGCTGGCGACCCGGCCGCCGTACGAGTGACCGCCGACCACTATCTGGGGCTCGTTGGGGACGATGGCCCGGAAGGCGGGCACCGCATCCTCCGCCTTGCGCTTGGGGAGATCGATGGCCTCCGACGCGATTCCCCGAGCCGCCAGACCCCGCACGAACGGCGCCATGCTGGCCGCCGTGCCGCTGGCGCCGTGGGCGAGATAGAGCAGATGTTCCATGCGCCGCCAAGGGTACGGGACGGCCGGCCACCTCGGCTACGTTCAATTGGGCAGCGAAATGCCGCTGGTAGGGGCTTGCCAATGCAGCTACCCTGTTCGGGATGTTGCCGGCTCGTAACGACCACCGCCCTCGCCAGGACCCCCGCCCTCGCGGGGGAAGACGACCCGGAGTGGCCCGCCGCGCCGGAATCGGCCGGGTGGCCGTCTCGGTCATGCTCGCCCTGGCGATCGGCACGGCCGCACAGGCCGTCGCACCCATCGCGTCGCGGGCCGCGACCACCCTGGGCTCGTCCGTCGCGTTCCACGGCCGCGGCTACGGGCACGGCGTCGGCATGTCCCAGTACGGTGCCGGGGGTCGGGCAAGCGCCGGTCAGAGCAGGGCCACGATCCTGGCCCACTACTACCAGGGCACAACGCTGGCCACCGTCTCCCCGACGACGCCCGTCCGCGTCCTTGTCCTCTCCAACTGGACCGCCTCGGCATCGGTGCCACTGACGATCAGGGGAAATCTCGGAAACTGGACCATCGACGGCCAAACGGGAACCTTCCCGGCCTCTGCCCAGCTCACTGCGGCACCACCGCCTTCTGGCTCGACGGCCTGGCAGCTGGTCGTGAAATCTTCGACGGGCACGGTCCTGCTGAATACGACAGTCACAAGTGGGTTCCGGGTCAGGCCCTCGGACTCGACCACCCGGATCCAGCTCGTCACCAAGCCGACCTACTACGACACCTATCGGGGCGTCCTGTCGGTGATCCTCGGGTCGACCACCGCCACGGTCATCAATGAGGTCGGGCTCGACGACTACCTGAAGGGCGTCGTCCCGGCAGAGATGTCGTCCGGGTGGCCCACTGAAGCGCTGGCGTCGCAGGCGATCGCGTCGCGGTCGTACGCGAGGTACCAACTCCATCCCACCAGCGGCTCGTACGATCTCTATGACGACACCCGGTCGCAGGTTTACCACGGGTCGCTAGCCGAACAGTCGACCACGAATGCCGTCGTCGCCAGCACCTCGGGCGTGATCCTCATGTCCGGGACCGCCCTGGTCGATTCCGTCTTCCACTCCGCCGACGGGGGAGCCACAGAGAATAACGAGAACGTATTCACGTCATCGACTGGCGCCATCGGGACGTCCTACTCATACCTGCGTGGATCGTCCGATCTCGACGGCAACGGGAAGTCGTATGACGTGGCGTCGCCATACGAAACCTGGCACACGGCGACCTACACCGTTTCGCAGCTGTCGACGATCTTCGGCGCAGACAGCAGGACGGCGGTCGGGACGCTGAGCGCGCTCGATCTCAGCCATCGAGGTGTCTCGGGTCGGCTGATCTATGTGGTCCTCTACGGAACGGGCGGCTCGAAGCAGGTCTCGGGGACGCTCTTCACGTCGATCTTCAATACCTACAAGCCCAGCGCGGACCCAATCATGCGATCGACCTGGTTCGACGTGGCTGACACGACGGCCCCGACCGTGGTGGCGCCCGCTTCGCGCGTGTACGCGGTCACGACGTTGGGCGGCACCACGACGGTGCTGGTGACGACGTACTGGTCGGCGACCGATCCCAGCGGGATCGCCAGCTACACCCTCGAGCGCCTGCTGAGCGGTGGCGCGTGGACGGTCCAGAGCCTGCCCAGCGCGACGACGACCTCGGTCGTCCAATCGTTGAGCTTCGGCTCGACCTACCGCTACGTGGTGAAGGCGACCGACGGCGCGGGCAACACCAGCAGCTGGGTCTACGGCACCTACTTCTCGCCCCAGCTCAGCCAGGAGA
>DATCPH010000225.1:0-9330 GCA_036570185.1 Candidatus Limnocylindrales bacterium
AGGATCGCGCACCGGCACGCCGACACGATCACAGCCGCTCGCACGCACGAGGAGGCACTGCGGCCGTAGAAGGATTCCCGCTCGGCTACGATGCGCGGACCCTGGGCGCCACGCCATCGGGCAGGCTGACGCGGTGGGTTCGGCTGGGCGGGTCGGTTCCGTCCTTTGGCCCGGATCCACCGATCGAGCGCCCGAACGGCCGGGTGAGGCCGCGTGCGGCGTGATCGGGGTCGCGGCCCAAGGGTGGAAGGGCGCGCGGGCCGACAGGGCGCGGCAAGACCGTGATGGGGCAGTGGCTCCGGCGGGCCGGAGCCGGCCACTTACTGCGTTCCCGGAGCCAAGCCGCCACGGAGATCTCGCTCCCCCGACCCACCCGCTCGCGCGAGTGGCTGAAGGTCGCCCTACTCGAATGCCAGCGTTGCCAACAGATAGTCGAGCGGACGTCGCCCGTCCAGCGCCACTGCGTGGATTGCGCGGCCGAATTCGGTCGGGAACGGAGTCGGGACTGTGTACGCAGGCGCCGGGGCGTTCGCCCATAACTCTGCGCGCGCCTGGTACCGCATACCGGAAGCCAGGTGAACCGTCTCATCCGTCTCAGCCGGGTTCAGAAACGCCTACGAAGAGACGCATGAGACGTAAGAAACAGGCCCGATATAGGTTCAGCCTGGTCCCACCGGACTTGCATCCGAGACGTGGGCCCGACTCCGAAACGGGGGACGATGAGGTCGGCGGCTCAAGTGAGCTTCGAGGGCTTCCGCGTCCCACACCGACCTCAGTGTGGAGGTGATTCGCTTCGCTCCAGTGGGAGCTTGTGCCAGACGGACATGAAGGCCGAGTGTAAGGGCACGCCAAGCCAGCATCGCGCCGCTCACCCGCCTACCGCGGGTCCCCGGAGGTCGAATCGCCCCGCCGAGGTGGATTTCGTCAGGGCTAAACTTGGCGCCGAACGCTGGAGCAGCCACGTGACCGACCCGATCGCGGACGTCCTCGGCGACTACCAGGCATTCTTCGCCGGCCAGAAGGACCGGCTGCGCGCGCGCGGAATCGACATCTCGCCGTATCCGCTGAGCCACCTGGCGTACCGGGTCCCGGAGTACGACCAATACCTCCACGTCCGCGGCCTGCTCGAGCGCCACGCCGCGGCGAACCACGAGAACGTCTGGAACGGCCGCCCTATCTCGACGTCTACACCGAGGTGCTCCAACGGTGGCCCGGCCGGCGGGATCGAACGGCCAGCGACCGCGCACAGCTGGCGAGGTGACAGGAAGCGACTCCTTCCGGCTCGGAGTGAACTACTGGCCGGCCCGGACGGCCATGTACTGGTGGGACGACGTCAGATTCGCTGAGGTCGATCGGGATATGGCCCGGATCGCGGATCTTGGCCTCCAGGAGGCCCGCATCTTCTTCCTCTGGGAAGCGTTCCAACCCCGGCCTGACCGCGTCTCGGACGACGCGCTCCTCCGGCTCGAAACGGCGCTCAGGGCCGCCGAGCGGCACGGGGTCGGCCTTGTGATGAGCCTGTTCTGCGGCCATATGAGCGGCGTGAACTGGCTCCCGGGCTGGGCGGTGGACCCGTCGGCGGCCTCGACGATCCGAACCGTCAGCGGGGGCCGGGTCGTGCCCGGCGGCGCGGGCGACATCTACGCGGACCCGGCGCTCCTCGACGCGCAGCTCTTCCTCGCCCAGCGGCTAGCCTCGACGTTCGCCGGCCACGGGGGGCTCGCCGGGTGGGACCTCGGCAACGAGTTCTCGAACCTCCGATGGCCCGCTGGTCCGGAGGAGATCGCTCGCTGGAGCTCACTATTGACGGAGGTGCTCCGGCCCGCCCGAGTCGACGTCGCCGGCGGCCTCCACGCCCCCGACCTCGAGCAGGACCGAGGGATTCGGATCAGCTCGATTGCCGCCCCATGGGACGAGGTCGTGATGCACGGCTACCCGCTTTACAGCGAGGCGGCCACGGCCCCCGACGATCCCGAGTGGGTGCCCTTCGTGAGCGCGACTGCAGCCCGCTTTGCCGGCAAGCGAGTGAACGCTCAGGAGTTCGGTCTGCCCGATCACGCGCTCGGCGAGGACCGGGTCGCGCGCTACGCGCGTGCCGTCCTGCAGCGACTGTGGTGGCTGGGGGCGGTGGGCGCGTCATGGTGGTGCTTCACCGACTACCCCGCCCTCGTTCTGGTCGGTGATCGGATGGAAGCGCATCAACGTCCTTCGTGCTGGCGGCCTGAGTGTAGCCGGCCCGTGAGGGTCAAAAACCCGGATTCGCGACTGTCCGGACTCTAGAATGCGCCGATGCTGTTCCTCCTCGGCCTGGTCATTCGGGCACTCTGCCGCCTCGTTGTTGGCCCTCGTGACGACGATGGTTCCAAGGATCTCGAGATCCTCGTCCTTCGCCACGAGCTCCGTGTGCTCCGGCGCAAGGCCGGCCCGCCGAAGCTCCGAGTAATCGATCGGGTTCTGCTGGCCGCGGCCAGTCGGTCTGTCCCGCATGCCCGATGGTCCTGCTTTCTGGTCACCCCGGCGACGCTTCTCCGCTGGCACCGCGAGTTGGTGAGGAAGAAGTGGACCTACGGCAAGACCAGAGAAGCCTGGACGTCCTCCGGTTAACCCAGAGGTTCGTGAACTCATCCTGCGGATCGCAAGGGAGAACCCACGCTGGGGCTGCGTCCGGATCAAGGGCGAACTCGCCAAGCTCGGACTCCGGGTATCAGCCACCACGATCCGCAACTTGCTCCGGACCGCGCGACTCGGTCCCGCCCCGAGGCGGACTGGACCCACTTGGACACAGTTCCTGCGAGCTCAGGCCCAAGGGGTCATAGCCTGCGACTTCTTCACCATCGAGACAGCCTGGCTCCGGACGCTTTATGTCCTACTGTTCATCGAACTTGGCAGCAGGCGTATCCACTTGAGCGCCTCGACCTTACGTCCAGATGGGGCCTGGGTCACCCAGCAGGCGAGGAACCTAACGATGGAGCTCGATGATCGCCCGACCGCCATCCGGTTCCTCATCCGCGACCGGGACACCAAGTTCGTCGGTTCCTTCGACGAGGTCTTCCGCTCGGAGGGAGCAAGGGTCATCCCGACTCCGATCCGGGCCCCCAATGCCAACGCCTATGCCGAGCGGGTGATACAGACTGTCCGGGCCGAGTGCACCGACTGGACGCTGATCCTGGGTCGGCGGCATCTCGATCGGACGCTTCGGACATATGCCGAACACTACAACCGCGGCCGCCCCCATCGCTCTCTCGCGCTCGCGACACCCTTGGCGCAAGACGAGGTCCCTATGGCTGTGAGTCCTCGGGATGTTCGCCGATGTGACCTTCTTGGCGGCCTGATCCACGAGTACCACGGACTCGCCGCGTGATCGAATCTGGGTTTCTGACCCCCACGGGTCCAATAACCCCCAGCGTGCCAGCCGCGCCGGACCCCCCATGTGGATGGCGTGGCCGTGGGGGATGTCGCTCGGAAACTTCGCCCGGTCCACGAGCAGGACGCGGTGGCCGCGGCGGGCGAGGAGCATGGCGGTCGAAGCGCCTGCGCAACGAGCCCCAACGACGATCGCGTCATACATCGTCCGTGCTCTCCAGTGATGCCGCGTCGCGATGATATTGCCCGATTGCGTCGGGCCCTGCCGCGGATGGACCGAGGGCGGCAGTCCCGTCAGTCCCGGTTGACCGGTACCGCTGGCAACGGACTGCCCTTGCCGAACCGGCCGGGCATGGGAACGCCTTGGGCGTGAGACGGCTTACGACTCGAGTTGGCGGCGAGGTAGTCCTCGAGGACGCCGCAAACGAGCCGGGCAAACGGCGTTTCGAAGCGCCTCGTCATCGAGGGCGGACGGCCTCAGTAGCACCGACACGATGGCCAGATCGTCAGGAGATCCAGTTCGGAGAGGATGAGCGCTGAGTGGCGCCCTGCATAACGACGCTACGTCGGTCCGCCCAGGTGGAGCCAAGGCCGGCCAGCGACTTACAACAGGTCGCCGACCCGCGGAGGGGCCGAGAACGGCTCGCCCCGGGCTTCGGTCGCGGCGCCACGCATCACCCCGTCCAGGCGCTCGACAAACGGTCGGGCCCCGAGCCGAACGAGGATTTCGCGCGCGCGGATTGCTGCGTCGCGCACCTCAGGCTCGTCGGGTCCGATGAGCATCGCCTCGTCGATCGCCGTGAGCGCCTCGTAACACGGAAGATCGGCATCGCGCCACCCACGCAGCGCTTCTCGATACATCGCCAGAGCTTCACCCCGGCGACCCGCGAGTGCGGTGAGGCCAGCCTGCTGCGTATGCCGGTGGAGGTCCGCGGTCGGCCCGTGGACACCGGTAGCGATGAAGCCGGAGGCTCCTTCAGTCGCCCGTCCCAGGTGACGATCCCACAACGCGGCGCGGGTCGCCACGATGTAGGCGTTCGGCCCGCTCAGCGCACTGACGGAGGCCTCGGCGACGGCTTCCTCGTACGCCTCACCCAGCCGACCGGCGGCCAGTGCTGCGAACGCACGGACGTCATGCACCATCGACCGGAGGTCATCCATATCTCGTTTCTCGATCAGTTGCTCGAGTTCGCGCTGATGGACCGCGAACGCTTCCCCACGCAAGGCTTCCAGGATGGCGACGGCTCCCAGGAGCTGCACTCGCTCGGCATCTTCCAGACGCGCCTCGAGAGCCTCGTTAAGCTCGCCCGAAGCCCACTCCCAATCCCCGGTCGCAACCGCGTTCCCGGCCGCATTGCCCAGGAGGACGATTGCGTCCGCGGCGCGGCCGAGCCGTCGAGCCAGGACCAGACCGGCCCGCGCGGTCTCGAGCCCGGCGCGAGGATCGTTGATGGTGGTCGAGAGGTTGATATGGCCCCGAAGGGCGGTCTCGCCAAGGCCGTAGCGGTCCGCCAGCTCCAGGCCGGTCCGGATGGCCCCATCGCCTTCGTATGCCCGACCGCTCACGGTCAGGGACATGCCCTTCGTGATCAGGGTGTCCGCGACGATCGGCACGAGGTCGAGGCGCTCGGCAACAACGAGCGTCTCGTCTCCAACCTGCACGGCGCGGTTGTTGTCGTCGTGGAACATGTAGGCCCGCGCGAGCTGTCCACGGAGCGCCACGAGGCCCGGCTCGTCACCGAGATCGCCCAGCTCGATCGCTGCCGGCTCCAGCAGTGCGAGCGCCTGACTCGTGCGGCGGGCGTTGAGGAGCACCCGTCCAAGGGTCGCGGTGGCCCGCGCGATCGCCGCGCGATCTCCTCGCTCGCCCTGCAGCTCGAGGGCCCGGCGAAGATGGCGCTCGGCCCTTTCGTGGTGACCCGCGGCGGAGGCCGTCGCGCCCGCCCGCTCAAGCAGGTCGGCTTGCTCGGCCGGGTCAGAGGAGACCTCGAGCGCTTCCTCCAGGAAGGAGCCGGCCTGGTCATGTGAGCCGAGGCTCATCGCCCGTTCGGCTGCCGCCTTGAGGGCGATCCTGGCCTGGACGGCGAGGGCATCCGCCTCGGGCCCCTCGGCCGTGTTGCGATAGCCCGCGAGATAGTGCTCGGCCAGGGCGCCCGCGAGCTCACCTTCGCCAAGTGATTCGAAGTAGCGGGCAGCGGCGAGGTGGCGCGAGCGGCGGTCGCGCTTGGCAAGGGTGTTGTACGCGACCTCTCGGATCAACGCCTGAACGAAGGCGTACTGGCCGCGCTCCGGGCTGCGCGGGTCCGCGTCGTAGCTGAGGAGCTCGCGGCGCGCGAGCAGCCGAAGGCGGGGTTCGAGCAACGTTTGGTCGATGCCGGCGACCGCCGCAAGACCGGCGGGCGTGAACGACTGGCCGAGCACGGCGGCATCGGACATCAGGCTGCGATCAGCAGGATCGAGCGCGTCCAGCCTGGCCGCGATGAGAGCCTGCAGGCTCTCGGGGACGGCCAGCGAGGTGAGGTCGCCGGCGGGAACGTAAGCGCCGTTGTCCTCGGTCAGCCGGTCCTCGGCGACGAGCATCCGGACGGTCTCGACGGCATAGAGCGGGATGCCGCCCGCACGGGCCACGATCGCCGCGACGGCCGCCGGCGGCAGCCCCGGCACCAGACCGGCGAGAAGGTCGCCCATCTCGGCCTCGGACAGGGGCTCGAGGTAGATCGAGGTGAAGTGGCGCCGGCCTGCGCCCCAGTCCGGGCGGCGCTCCAGGAGCTCGGGGCGGGCCAGCGTGACCACGTAGATCGGCACGCTCTTGGTCCATTCGAGGAGGTGGTCGATGAAGTCGAGCAGGCCGGTGTCGGCCCACTGGAGGTCCTCGAAGACCATCACGACCGGACCCGTCGATGCGATTCGCTCGAAGAAGGTGCGCCACGCAGCGAACAGCTCGTCGCGCCCACCGGCCGTCGCTTCGTGGATGCCGAGCAGCGTCAGCAGCGCCGGCTCGATCCACCGACGATCGGATTCGTCCGCGACATATTCGGCGAGCGTGGTCGCGATCCGCTCGCGCGTCGTGCGCTCGTCGTCGCCTTCGGCGAGCTTCGCCCGGCCGCGCACCATTTCGCCGAGCGCCCAAAACGTGATCCCGCTGCCGTATGCGGGCGAGCGCCCGTGATGCCACCGCACCTTCTCGACGAGGCCGTCGAGGTATTTCTCGAATTCCCAGGCGAGGCGGGACTTGCCGATGCCGGCCTGGCCGGTCACTGAAACGAGGCGGGTCCGCTTCTCGCGGGCGGTCGAGTGATAGAGATCCTTGAGGAGCCGAACCTCTTCCTGCCGCCCCACGAAGGGTGCCTCGAGCGTGTCGGCGCGGCCCCGGCCGCCACGCTCCGCGACGATGCGCACCGCGCGGAAGGCCGAGACTGGTGCGGTCTTGCCCTTGAGCAGCTGCTCGCCCGCCGGCTCGAACATGATGGATTTCGCACTCGCGTGTTGGGTCGTCTCGCCCACCAGGACGGTGCCCGGCGTCGCGACGGACTGGAGGCGGCTCGCGGTATTGACGAGATCGCCGGCCACCATCCCCTGACCCAAAGCGCCCAGGGTGACCGCCGCCTCGCCAGTGAGGACCCCCGCTCGAGCGAGGATTCCGGGTCCAAGCGCGGGGACGGAATCGACGAGATCGAGGGCCGCGCGGACGGCACGTTCGGGGTCATCCTCTCGGGCGGTCGGTGCCCCCCAGACGGCCATCACCGCATCGCCGATGAACTTCTCGACCACTCCGCCGTACCGCTCGATCACCTCTCGCGAGTGCTCGAAGTAGCGGGACAGCAGCTCGCGTGTCTCCTCGGCGTCCCGGCCCTCCGAGAGCGTCGTAAAGCCGACGAGGTCGGCGAAGAGGACGGTGACGTGGCGCCGTTCGGAGACCGGAGCCTCATGGAAGGCAGCTTGACCATTGGGTCCTGAGTACGCCGGCGCCGCGGGACTATCGGGCTGCGCTGGTCCGAGCGCCTCCCGCGACGGCTCGCCCGCGGCCGATCCAGACGGGTACCCAGTTGGCGCCGGGGATGGGTAGGGCGTGGGTGCCGGTGCGACAGCTGGGCCGGGAGGAGCCAGGCCGGGCCCGGCTCCGGCCACTGCCGCTGGACGTGCGCCTGTCAGTGCGGTGCCGCACTCGGCACAGAATGCCTGCCCGGCTTCGACCGGGGTCCCACAGTTCGGACACGCCAGGGCCAACGCGGTCCCGCATGCGATGCAGAACTTGGCGCCTTGCCGGTTCTCGCGACCACAATTCGGGCAGTACACGTGGCCACCTGCGGGTTGAGGGGCTATGTCCTGTGAAAGAGCGTACCGGATAGAAGGGCGGGCCTGCTGGCGGGCCGAGGTTCCGGCCGGTGACGACGGTGAGTTTGGCCGGGGCCAGAGCACTGGCGCCGGCGAAACTCCGCGATTGCCGAGGCCCATCGGCGTAGCCCGTAACGTCGAGACCGCGACGTCCTGCGGCTCCTCTCTCAATCCTCGGCACGGAGCACATGCTGAGTAAGCGATGGAGCGACTGTTTCGAGATGTCACGCATCTGAATCGCAAACGGCGCGGAAGACGAGCGCAGACTTAGGGCGTGCCGGGCGACGGTGCCGTATCAGGCAATCAACGGGAAGGGTCCTCGACGTAGAGCGATCGAGGGTCGAGTGGTCCGTCGTCTGAAGGACAATAGCCCGATGGTGGTAGCGGCCGCGATGGATCCGCACCACGAGATATCACGATCCCTGAGCACCGCGATGAACACAACGACGACGAGCACGCCCGAAGCGACGACCCACACCCTCGACGTCCCAGGCGCCGAGCTCGCTTATGACATCCGCACCAACCCATCCGCGACCGAGCCCGTCCTGTTCGTGATCGGGTCACCGATGGGCGCCTCGGGGTTCGGCACGCTTGCCGGGCACTTCCCCGACCGAACGGTGGTGACCTATGACCCGCGCGGCTCCGAGCGCAGCCGACGGACCGACGGCGCGAGCAAGTCGACGCCAGAGGAGCATGCGGACGATCTGCATCGGCTGATCTCGGAAGTCGGGGCAGGGCCGGTCGATCTCTTCGCCTCGAGCGGCGGGGCGGTCAACGCCCTGGCCCTCGTGGCCCGCCATCCGGAGCAGGTCAGGATCCTCGTCGCCCATGAGCCGCCGACTGCCCAGGTGCTTCCGGACCGGGATGCGGCGCTGGCGGCCTGCCGCGACATCCACGAGACCTATCTCCGTGACGGGCGGGGGCCGGCGATGGCCAAGTTCATCGCGCTCGTCAGCTATCAGGGGCCGATCCCCGCCGACTTCAACGACCGGCCCGCCCCGGATCCAGCGATGTTCGGGCTGCCGACGGAGGACGACGGCTCGCGGGACGACCCGCTCGTCGGGCAGAACATGCCTTCGTGCAATGAGTACCAGCCCGACTTCGACGCGCTCCGCGCAGCATCCACGCGAGTGGTCGTCGCCGTCGGAGCGGAGTCCGGCGAGACGCTGGCCGCCCGCGCGGCGAAGGCGATCGTCGAGGGCCTCGGGCAGACGGCCGTCACGTTGCCCGGCGGCCACGACGGGTTCTTGGGCGGTGAATACGGCCAGACGGGCGATCCCGACGCCTTCGCCGCCAGGTTGCGCGAGGTTTTGGCCAGCTAAGGGCTGGCACTGCCGCCGCGCGGGCACTCTGGCCCGTAAGCCAGAGAAACTCGACGCGCTCGGCGTCGCGACGTGGCACCAACACGTCTTCCCGGGCAATGTCATCTACTGGCTTGCTCGGCGGCACATCTTCGCTGTCGGTCGCCATTACCGGATCGAGCCGCTACCGCCGGCCGCGTGAGTTCCCGACCGACCCGTCCACCATGGCAACCTCGTGTCTATCCTCGAGTGGTGGATCGACCGCGAACCACTCGGTGCAGACGCCTCTCGGAGTCTTCCGGCGACCGCCCAGGTGCGGAGGTCTCGTCGG
>DATCPH010000226.1:0-16956 GCA_036570185.1 Candidatus Limnocylindrales bacterium
AATGGACGCCCCACGTACCGTTGAACGCAGGCCGTTCGCGAGCAGTTGCGGCGAGATCTCGGTGAGTCCGAGCTGGCCGTGAGCCGAGTTGAGCGGAAGTGGACGAGTCTGGCGACGGACCCCGTCGCCCACGATGTCCGCATCGTGGACTGGTTCAGATGCGGGGCGGCCCTAGATATCGAGGCCCCGAAGGCGATGGTCTCCCTTCGTGGGGACCCTTCCGATTGCGATCAGCACGCGACTTCTGTCTCAAGAACGCTCGCCAGCGGACGGCGGGCGGGTACGTTCCGATGGCCGGAACCAACTGGCGACCGCCTTGACGCTTCAACCCGCCGCATCGCGGCCATGGCACTTAGCGAGGCCGACAGAGCCAAGCTCATCGACCCAGCCTTCAACGAGGCCGGATGGGGCGAAGACAAGATTCCGCGTGGGGTCCACGGCGCCGACGGTAGGCTCTACGTTGTCGGCAACGAGACCCACCGACGCCAGCCGCTGTGGGCCGGCTACGTTCTCACGTGGGAGACCCTCCCTCTGGCCGTCGAAGCGAAGGACGACTCGCACCATGAGCACGTCGAGTTCCCTGATGGGACCCGCGCCCTTGACGAGCTCGCCCGCACGCCGAAAGTGGCTGCGAATCGACGTTGCCCGAGGCCAACCTTCATGGCATGTGCGATCCTCATCATCGGAGGTCGAGGGCACTGAAGCTGGGGCAGGTCGTATCGCATCGCGAGGCGCAAGCCCTTGTCGAGCGCGCCAAGCTCTTTGAGTTCGTGAAGGGATTGGTTGACGCGCCGAAGGTCAAGATCGCGACCGGAAGCGGACGGGTGGTCAAGGGGCACATCGAAGCCCAGCTCGAGGCAGCCGGCTGGGCCTGCCCGGTGAAGATCGACCCGACCCAGAACACCGATCTCAATGCCCTTCACCAAGCTAGCCGGACGGTGCTCCAGGTCCAGACCGGGAACATCGCGCGGGCCTTCTACGACCTGATGAAGATGCAGAGCCTGCACCAGCAGAACCGCGCCGCCTGCGGCGTCCTGATCCTACCGTCGGCCACGGCTGCTCGGACGATCGGTGGCAACCTGGCGAACTTCGACCGGGTCCAAGAGGAGCTCGGGACCCTCTACTTCCACCAAGTCACCATCCCCGTCCTGCTCATTTCGTTCGAGTGAGGGAGTCATGACCTCGGCCATCCATCGGCAAGGTCTACGAGAAGCGGACCCAGCTGGCCAAGTATCTCGCCCAATACGAGGAGTTCGCTCGCCTCCTCTACGCCAAGACGGCCGACGGCGGAAGCGTTTGCTGGCAGGTCGGGAACTACGTCGAGAAGGGGGAGGTCTTCCCGCTCGACATCTACTTCTACGACATCTTCAAGGATGCCGGCTTCAAGCTCCGCAACCGAATCGTCTGGCATTTCGAGCACGGCCTCCACGCCAACCGTCGGCTTTCAGGCCGCTACGAGACGATCCTGTGGTTCACGAAGGGCGAGGACTACACCTTCAACCTCGACCCGATCCGGGTGCCGTCGAAGTATCCGGGCAAGCTCGCCTTCAAGGGAGACAAGAAGGGCCAGCCGACCGGCAACCCGCTCGGCAAGAACCCCTCAGACATCTGGGAGGTGGTCGCGGACGACTGGGAGACCTGTCTCTGGAACATCCCGAACGTCAAGGCGAATCATCCGGAGAAGACCGCCCACCCCTGCCAGTTCCCGGTCGAGCTCGTCGAACGGTGCGTCCTCGCGCTAACGGCCGAGGGAGATCTCGTATTCGATCCCTTCCTCGGCGTCGGTAGCACGGCGATTGGCGCCCTGAAGAACGACCGCCGCTTCCTGGGCTTCGAGCTTGACCCGGCCTACGCGGCCGAGTCCGAGGAGCGGATCGCGAGGCTGCTCGATGGGACACTTAAGCTGCGGCCTCTCGGCCGACCGGTCCATCAGCCAACCGGCCGCGAGAAGGTCGCGACCATCCCGGCCGAGTGGGCGGCGGCCAAGAGCGAGACAACGACCGAGCCTTCGTAGGTCGCCGCCGAGCCTCGGTTCTGCCCCTGACCGGTCAGTGATGGAAGGCGGCTCCCAGGGTCATCCCGATTAGGAGGGCGACCGGGATGCTCCACAGCGGGAACAGAAGCCTGTTCCCGCTGTCGAGAATGACCTCGCCGGCAAGACTCCAGTTGAACTCGGCGGGTAATCGGGTCATGGGAAGATCACGGAGGGTGAGACCTTTCCGCGTTCGTCGATCCGAGCATCGCGGATCCACTCATCCGTCGTCGACACGACTTATGTCGGCCACCCACTATGAGTGCGTCAGATCGTGTCCACTCCGCCTCGCGCGACCGAAGTCCTACACGTGGGCCGGCCTAGCCGGGCCGCTACCTGCTCGATCTGGGACTGTTTCTCGCGGCTCGACGGCAAGCCAATCGCCGATCGCGACGCATGCGCCGTCAGTCCCCTGGATGCGGCTCGATGAAGTGGTCTCCACCGCCGATCACCGGCCGGAGGCAAACGCAGAGCCGGAACTCGCCGTGACGTCCGCGGATGAGTTGCCGTAGCTCTGCGGCGTCCGCAATGGAGCGACGCTCCGTGTCCGTCTCAAGGTAGCCCTCGGACGCGATCCGGTCCTGATACTGGCTCAGAAGATCGCCGATGTGGGCCCATGCGTCGAGGAGCGCCACGGACGGGTCGCCCGACCGGCCCGTCCCGGCATTTCCGGTCTCGCCTCCGCCGCGGCGATAAGTTGCCTCCACCTGTGCACCGATTGGAAGTCGCCGGCCGGTCGTGCCGTCACCGAAGATCAGCGTCGCGGCGCCATCGTCATCAACGCGGACCACATAACACAGGTCCTGCGGCCCACAGCCAGTGAGCGTCGGCACCGGGGTCCATCGCTCGCCGGCCACTTTGATTTCAAGTTCTCCCGCGACATTCATGTGTCCACTCCTTCGAGAGCCATTACATGCAGTTTGGCATTGCCGAGAGTCGCTCCCCGCGCGACGCGATCACGGCAAAACTCGTAGGGGCCGATCGCCGGCTCGCCGTTGTTCGCACTGTGGACACAATAAGACGCATCGTGTACCCTGTGTTCACAGGGTCACACTCGTGACGCACAGAGTACAAGGAGAAACAGTGGTTCAGTTCCATATCGGCTCACGGCGCTTCGACCTGACCCGAAATGAGGTGGAGGATGCGGTACGAGGCCTTTTACCCGATGTGATCCAGAGCCTGGCCGTCTACGTCGATGGTCGCTGGTGGCCGGTCAAGCAGCCGTTTGTTGCGGCGCTCAAGCTGCGGAACACGGACGTGAATTCGCGGACCGCGCTTCGCTACCTGGAGCGCCTCGGTTTCGAGGTGCACGACACCGTGACCCAGGGTCCGCTGCCGGTTGCACCCGAAGGCAAGTCGGCGTTACGGCCGACCGAGGATATCCGGCTCGCCTTGACGCTCGCGGTCGAGTTGCTCAAGGGCGGCACGACCGATGTGACCCAGGTGATCGGGATCGCGGATCAGTTCGCGGCCTGGTTGGGCGAGGCCACTAAATCAACCCCACCGAAACCGGCATCGTGACGCTGCTGTGCGTGTGCGCGTACCGGTCCGGTTCTGCAGGGGAGGGCCAGGCATGACGGAGGCTGTTCTGATCGGTGTGGACATCGAGCACCTCAAGTCAGCGTTCGACGGGGGTTTGGGTCAGGGTGAGCGGCTCGTGTCATTTGGGACCGACTTCTGGAGCGAGGACGCGCGGGAGAATCCGGAGGGCTTTGCGACCGGAGTGCCCTGTTACATCTACGGCGTCACGCGCGGCCTCAGCGAGGCAGTGCCGTACGCAACGTGGATCGCCCGCTTTGTCGAGTACCGACGGGCCGAGAGCTTTGCACTCGGCGATCTTGACGCCACCCGGCCTCAGACAACGATTGACCGGCGACGGCCGGAGCTGTCCGACGATGAGCGTGAACCTTCGTGGGCGGGCTCCCTCATGCTGACGGATCTGCGGCCGCTCGATCAAGCCGACTGGGTGCCGCTCGGCCGATTCAGGGTGCATGGGCGGCCGTTCTCCGGGACGCTGGTGCGCCATCCGCTGTTGGTTGGCCTCGACTCGAGCCACGACCCTTGAGGCGGATCGGCGATCGTGTCGGAGCACCAGCGCCGACACGATCGCGGGATCGTGTCACGGCCACCCAGCCGCCGGACGCCGTTGCGCGTCGCTTGGCGTAGTCGCGCCGGAGTGCCTCTCGGTCGCCGGGAAGCGAGCTGCTAGGTCTTCTTGCCTCCGGGGCTCGGGGGCTGAGCGACCACTTGCTCTGTGGCCGGCGCGCCCTTCGACGACTGCGCCTTCTTATCCTTCTTGGGCATCTTGTCCTTCTTGGCCTTCTTGTTGGCCATTACGCCCTCCTCGGTCGTGGCCGTCGATCTGGTGCGCTTCGCCACCCCGACCCACTGCCTGTGTGTCCGGGCCTCCGGCACCATGGCGATCTCCGTGACAGATGCCGGACCGCGCTCAGCACGCGCGCCTCTCGGCCGTTGGTGCATCGGTTTCCGCGATAGGTCTACGCCATCGGAGATCGCGAGTCCAGCCACTCGTCGTGCACGCCGGGGCAGAGGCGAAATCTGCAGCCGCGCTGCCAGCACCGGTGCTGTCCATGCCGCACCAGCGGGTTGGAGGCGATCGCTATTCTTCGCGCTCCACAAGCGCGATGCTTCGGATCGTAATCTTGATCCGAAGGTGGGCGGCCACGTCCCGCAGGAAGCCGGTGCGCGTCAGGCGTGCCACGACCTCGGCGGTCTGCCGGTCGTCGAGACCCAGCTCATGGCCCATCTCCTCGCCGCGGACCTCGACATCGAGGTTGCCGCACCGGTCGTGGACGCGCCGCACGAACTCGTGATCCATGTCCACGCGAGGTGAAGCCTTCCTCGACGCCGCGCTGGCTACCGACGCGGTGGTCGCATGTCCCATCGTTGGCGACCGTGCGGCGTCACCGTGACGCCCTGGGGGTGCACCCCGAACCTGAAGGCCTGACGGGGCCAGTCGGCGTCGTCAGGAGCCCAAGACTGGATCGTCGTGCCATCGTCCGCCACGTGGTCGATCTTCCCGCCGGCAGGGAGGACGAGGCTGCCCCCGTCGGCCAGTCTCAGCTCACGACGCTTGAACCTGCGCCTGCCCCGGCCGGGAGTCCCGCGGGGCTCCGACGAGGCGAGCTCTCTCGGCATCGCGGTTGTCTCCTCTCATAAGCTAGGGGCGGCGTCCATTCTCTGCCACAAATCAGACACGACCTGCAAATCAGCCACGATCTTGCCGTTGTGTCGGGATAGAGCCTCAGAGTCGGGTCGAGCGCCCGGGTCGCCCTCATCGCCCTCGGCGCCGTCCTTCTGGCGGAGCACCTTCTCGGGAATCCCTAGCTGCGGGCCCCGAGCGCGCTCGGATCCGTGTCGACGATGTGGATCAGCCGCCCGCCGCGACCAGCCACTGTGCGGCCTCACGCCGCGGCGATCTGCGGCCGTGCCAACAATGGCATGTGCAAATGGGGATGTTCGCCCTGAGCGCGGCCGTGAGCCTGGCGGCCAGCGTGCTCTTAGTGTCGCGTCTCGAGCGGGTCGGTGAGCGCCTTGGTGTGTCGGAGGCCCTCCTCGGACTGCTCGCTGCGCTCGCCGCCGATGGCCCCGAGATCACCGCGTCGGTCGCCGCGATCTCGGGTGGGCATAGCACGATCGGGGTCGGGGTGACGCTCGGTTCGAACGTCTTCAACCTGGCCGCCCTGCTCGGGCTCAGTGCCGTGATCGCGGGTCGCATCGATTTCCATCGACGAGCGATCATCCTCGAGGGTGTCCTTGGGCTCTGGATCGCCGTGCTGAGCCTCGCGGTCGTTGCGAGCCTGGTCGGACCGCCAGTCGGGCTGCTTCTGGCGCTCATCGCGTTCGTGCCCTATGTGGGCTTCAGCGCGCTGCCCTCGGCGGCACGCGTCCGACTCGACCGGCCCGGTCGGTGGTCGCGTTGGCTGGTGGGCGCCCTCGCCGAAGAGGAATCGGAGCTGATGGTGGCCATCCGTCCCCGACGTGGCGATCGCCGGGATGCGGGCGTCGTGCTCGTCGCCGGAATCGTCGTCGTCGCCGCCAGTGTCGCGATGGAGGAGACGGCCGCGGGCCTGGGCTCGCAGGCTGGACTACCGGCGATCGTCGTGGGCGGCCTCATCCTCGCCGGAGTGACGAGCCTGCCCAACGCCGTGGCCGCGGTCTACCTGGCGTCGCGCGGGCGAGGCGCCGCAACCCTGAGCGCGGCGTTCAACAGCAATGCCCTCAACGTCATCGTGGGCCTCTTGCTGCCGGGCGCGATTCTGGGTCTTGTCGCTCCGTCACGCGACGCCCTGTTCGTGGCGATCTCCTACGCGTTCCTCACCAGCGCGGCCGTGGCCCTGGCCCTCCGAGGCCGCGGGCTGGACCGTCGATCAGGCACGCTGATCATCGCCGGCTATCTCATCTTCGCCGGGGTCCTGGCAACGAGATAGGGCCGGAGCTGCGGCGCGGACGAGCGCGTACACTCAGCGGGCCTTCGGCTGATCTAGTCGGTGCCAGCGTTCACCAAGAGCGAGGCTGACGCCCTTGTCGAGGCGCTCGCATGAGCCCGATAATCGCGCACCGCAACGCAACGCCCGGGCTCGCACGCAGGGGCGTTGCCACGGATAGCAGCGCAAGACTCGCCACGCCCAGATGACGTGCACGCGCCATGACTGGCGGTCGGTGCGAGAATCGAACGTCAACGGGGGTCGCAAGAGCGCCGGATATGGCCGCCACAGGATTCTGGTACCTGCCGCCGCAGGTCTCATGTCTCGAAGTGGATCGCGAGACCCGCGACGAGTTGCGCACGATCGCGCGCGGCCGCGCCGTCCTGATCGACTACGTCGCGTATGCGGCGAGGTGGGGACTCCGCTTCGGCGACGTCCGATTCCGATGGCTCGACGAGCGTGCGCCGCTCCCCGACCACACGTTGCTGCTCGCTGACATCGATGAGCCCACGACGTTCATCAAGGCCGATCTGGCGCCCCTCATGGCCCAAGAGCGAGCCCAACTGAAGATTGCCGGTCCGCGTTGGCTCGGACGGCTGCGCCATCCCACCATCGCGATCACGGACGGCGGCCCGTGGCTCGCCTTCTTCGAGGCCCGCGCGACCCCGCTCGGATTGGGACGCTGACCGTTCGTGGCCCACGCCGACACCGAGGCGACGATGGAGGACGAGTTGACGCCCCGAGCTCGTGGCCCGCCGCTATGAGCCCCGTTGCGAGCGCCCCGACCACCGCAACGGCGGCTGTCAGCAGAGCGCCCACAGCCCGAGATCGATCACGATCAAGCGTCGAGCGCTGGCAGGTGAGCGCGTTGGACGTGTCAGCGACCTACAGGTAGCCTTCTGGCTCGGGGCAAACAACCTCCAACCCGAATCGCCATGCGAATTCGTCGAGCCGGGCGGGATCGGCCCCATCGGCGGCGAGGTAGGACCAGAGATGCGCCGCATCGTCTCCCTCGCGAGCGTGGTCGTGGCCGTCGCCCTGCTCGGCGTGGTCCTGTACACCGCGACGTTCGTCGACCGCCAGCCGCCAAGCATCCGGCGCGTCTCCTTGAGCGCCACGGCTGGTAACGACCACGTCGGCCAGACCCTGACCGCGATCGACCTCGAGTTCAGCAAACGCGTTGCGCCGGGGACCGTCGAGCCCCGCTTCCACATCGATCCGTACGTTGCGGGCTCGATCAGCTGGGACGGCGTGACCGCGATCTTCACGCCTTCGGAGCGCCTGCCACGCGACACGGAGTTCACCGTTTCAATCGAGCCCGGCTTCGAGGACCTCGCCGGCAATGTCGCCGCAACCGGCCTCACCGCACGGAGTTTCAAGACGGTCGGGCCGCCGGCCGTCGTCGGGACCGATCCGGTCGATGGCGCGACCGGCAGGCCGGTCGACACGGTCATCTCGCTCCGGTTCGACCGCCTCATGGACACGACGTCCGTGGAGTCCGCCCTGGGCGTCGACCCGCCCGCGAGCAGCCGGCCCACCTGGAGCGGCGACACGCTGACGATCGCCTTCGACCAGCCGCTCCGGTTCGGGACCACCTACGCAGTGACCGTCGGATCGCGGGCCACCGATACCGATGGAAACCGCCTCGGATCGCCCTTCACGCTGCGCTTCTCGACCGTCGCCGCGGGCGTTGGCGTCCTCGACACGATTCCGCAGGCTGGCGTCGCCGGGATCAGCGTCCGCTCGCCGATCACCATCGTCTTCGACGGTCCGATCGACTCGGGCAGCGCGTCGGATGCCCTCTCGATCACGCCCACGGTTGCCGGTGCCCTCCGGGTTATCGACCTGCCCGACGACAGCGCGATCACGCCCACCGCCAGCGAGACGACCGGGATTTCAGCCGGCCGGGTGCTGGTCTTCACCCCGGCCGCGCCATTGGCGGCTTACACGACCTACACCGTGACCCTGGCGTCGGTGGTGGCCCGCCGCGGGGACCCGAGCCAGGTTGCAGCCGGCCGGACGTGGCGGTTCACGACCGGCCAGCCGACCACGCTGGCCCAGAACCAGATCGCGTTCCTGTCGGCGCGCAGCGGCGTTCGCAATTTGTGGCTCATGAATCCCGACGGCTCCAATCCCCGCCAGCTCACGAGCGAGCTGGTGCCGGTGTCGGGCTTCGACACCACCGCCGACGGGTCGACCGTGGCGTACTCGGCCGGGGGCATCGTCCGGGTCATGAACATCGACGGCTCTGACGCCCACCCGGTGACCGCCGACGGTACCTTCGAGTACGCGCCGCGGTTCACCCCCGACGGCCGGTCGATCCTCGTCGGGCGACGTGATAGCGTCGGCGATGACCTCGGCTACTGGATCGTCCCCATCTCGGGTTCGACAGCGGCCCAGCGCCAGGTTCTCGCCAACGGGGCGCCGCCGGCCGGCTCGGTCGGGCTCGTGGGCGATGGGATCATGGCCAGCGACGGCAGCTCCGCCTGGGCGCCCCGCGCGGCGTTCGAGCCGACGGGCCGCTGGCTCCTACTTGCGACCGGTGCGGGCGACGTCCGGCTCGTCGACCTCGGGGTGCGTCCCGACGGGGCCGCGCCGCAGGTGACGACGACCAGTCTCGTCGCCGACGCCGCGCCGATCTGGTTGCCGGCGAACGAGGCGTTCGCGCTCGTCGCCCGCCAGACCGGCAGTCAGACGTCCGGGCTGTGGACGATCGGGCCAGACGCTCCCGCGACGCTTCGGGCAACCGCAGTCGGCTCGGTGGCGGTCGCCCCGGACGGGATGCTCGCGACCCTCGTCCGGACGAGCGGCTCTCCATCGCGGATCGCAACCCTCCAGCTGGGAGACGAGGCGGTGTCCCGTCCCCTGACCCCAGACACGGTTCGTGACGATCGCTGGCCGGCATTCTCGCCTGACGGCGCATCGATCCTGTTCGGGCGGGTGTTCATCGACCAGGCCAACGCCTCGGCCGGGATCTGGACGGTCCAGGTGCGAACCGGATCCGTCGCCCAGCTGAGCACCGACGGTACCGAGCCGCGCTGGCTGCCATGACTGGCCGGTCGCCGGAGCAGAGGACGGGCGCGCTGATCTCGGGACCAAAGACGATCGGCCGATCCGCAAGTCCAGCAATTGCAGCGAGTGACAGTGTGGACGCGCCGTTCGGACCGGGATATGGTGACGGCTAACAGTCGCTGAGTTGTCGGGAGATCGGCCATGGGCGCACTCTCACCCCTACACCTGATCATCATCCTGGTCATTGCGCTACTGGTGATCGGGCCTGGCAAGCTGCCAGAGACGGGGGCGGCGCTCGGCCGCGCGATCCGGGAGTTCCGTCACGCCGCCGACGGCACGGACGCAGCTGCCACGCCGACGCCAAACGCTCCCGCTCCGATCACAGCCTCCCCCACACACGCCGGGGCACCGGCGACCGATGGAGACGTCGCCCCTGAGTCAGGCGCGACCGGACCGGTCTGAGCCGTCCGAGACTCGGGGGCCGGCCGGGTCGGGGGTTCACCCTCGGGCTGGTTGATCAGATCTCGGGAGGCCCCAGCGGCGCCACCCCGTGACCGTCGAGCGCCGATGAGGCGGTGCGATCGACCCTCAGTGACGATGACGTTCCATCGTGTTGAGCACGACCAGGCTCGGCAGAACGCTATCGGCCGCTTGCCTATTGGCGCCTCTGGGCGAAGTCCGCACCTGAGGGTCTGTGCATGAAAGAGTCAGACTCGGAGCACCGCGAGCCGACGTAGCTTCATGCGAGCCGTTACCTGGACGCGACGTGGCACGGCAGCCCGCCACCGTCCGACGACATCGCGTTCGGCGCGTAGGCTCAGGCGACCGCGCACGAGCCTGGTCGTCGACGGTGCCCGCCACGTGCGTGAGAAACCAGCACGCGGTGGACTGCGCTGCGGCTCGCGGCGACTAGACCGCGCGGATTCGCAGGCCTCGCTCGTCGCGGTACCCTCACGTCGACGATGGAGCCGCCCGAGACCCGGTACGCCCGTAGCGGCGACGTTCATGTCGCCTACCAGGTGGTCGGCCAAGGGAGCTCCGACCTGGTCCTCGTCGACCAGTGGTTCAGCAATGTGGATGCGCTGTGGCGCCTGGCGCCCTTGGCGCGCTTCGTCGAGCGACTGGCGAGCTTCGCGAGGGTCATCGTCCTCGACAAGCGCGGGACCGGCGTTTCCGACCCAGTCCCCCTCGGAGGACTTCCGACCCTCGAGGAGTGGATGGACGACATCCGGGCGGTCATGGACGCCGTGGGGTCAGAGAGTGCTGCGCTCGTTTCCGGTGTCGGCGCGAGCTACCTCACCCTGCTCTTCGCCGCGACCTATCCCGGGCGCACCTCGGCGCTCGTCCTCGTCGATGGCTATGCCCGCCTCACTGGGGCCGCCGATTACTTTCCCGACCTTCCCACGGTTCTGACAGAGCGCGAAGCTGAGAGCGTTCGCTCGGCTTGGGGTCGCGGCATCCTGTTGCAGCGGCTGGCGCCCGCCGAGTACCGCGACCCGGCCCTCGTGAGGAGCTTCGGCGAGTACGAACGACAATCAGCGAGTCCGGCCATGGCGGTCGCGATGCTGCGGGTGCTCTACGAGAGCGACCTGCGGCGCGTCCTGCCGGCGATCCGGGTCCCGACGCTCGTGATCACCCACGCGGCGTCGGCGCGGATCCCGCTGGAGATCAGCCGATACCTGGCCGAGCACATCACCGGCGCCCACTACGTCGAGTTGCCGGGCAGCGCGAACCTGATCTGGGCCGGAGACCAGCTGGCGATGGTGGCCGAGCTCCAGGAGTTCCTGACCGGCGTCCGGCCGGCGCCGGAGACCGAGCGGGTCCTCGCCACGGTCCTGTTCACGGATATCGTCAGCTCAACCGAACAGGCGTCGGCGCTCGGCGATCACGCCTGGAGAGAGCTGCTGGACCACGCGTATGCGGTCATGCGCGAACAGCTCGACCGGTTCCGCGGCCGCCAGATCGTGACGACCGGCGACGGCTTCCTCGCCACGTTCGACGGGCCCGCCCGCGCGATCCGCTGTGCTCAGGCGATCGCGACGGGTGCCCGAGATCTCGGCCTCGCGATGCGGGCCGGCCTTCACACCGGCGAGATCGAGCTGGCGGGAACGGACGTCCGCGGGATCGCCGTGCACATCGGGGCGCGGATCTCAGCGCTCGCAGCACCCGGCGAAGTGCTCGTCTCTCCCACCGTCAAGGATCTCGTCGTCGGGTCAGGAATCGAATTCGACGACCGTGGGACGCATCCGCTGCGAGGCGTCCCGGGCGAGTGGCATCTCTACGCAGTCAAGGCCTGACGAACGACCTTCGGCTCCGCTCTCAGTGAACTTCACGCGGCACTTTCAGCCCGTCACGATGTTGCCATCGTGTTGGGGTCGCGAGATCGTTGAACGGCTTCCCGTCGTCTCCCGGGCGAGCGCGGTTGCGGGGTCGATCCGCCGAGCGCAGGATCTGGCGAGGTCGGTTGGCAGATGCATCCACGGGTCGACCGGCGACATGGCGAAGGGAGCGCGGAATGTACGGCACGATCGCTAGAATCCGCCCCAAAGGTGGCGACGCCGCTGCCTTGGGGCCGCTCCTCGAGGAGTGGAATCGCGTCCGACGCCCCGAGGTCCCTGGCGCCCGGGATACCTATCTGTTCGTGCCTGACGGCCCTGGGCCGATCGCCTTTCTCGTCGCCATCTTCGACGATGAGCCGACCTATCGCGCCAACGCCGATAGCCCGGCCCAGCACGCCTGGTACCTCAGGCTGCGGGAGCAGCTCGACGCCGACCCGGACTGGATGGACGGGGTCTTCATTCCGGCCTGACCAACCCTACGCGGGCAGCTGCAACGTGGCGCTTGGGCTTCACGCGATCGATAGCCCAGTTTACGAAGCATTCGCGATCACGAAGCCCTCACCGTCCGGGCTCCTCTGGTGCTCCCGCAGCCTCCGGAACCACGTCGGCTCCTCGAACATGCGATCGCCCGTTGTGAATCCGCGGGGAGGCCCCACGCGACACGCAGGTCATCGTGCGTGTGAATGGCTCCATTACCGGGCAGGACCGAGGCGAGGCCGGCATCTCAATGTGCACCGAGGAGCTGATCGCCCAGCGAGGCACACGTCGTGCGGACTGCGATCGAGAGCCGCGGATTGCCACCTGCGTTGCGCTACAACGGGCCCGAGTAGCCAGACGCGCCTGCAGGACTTTCGGGTGATGCGGTCCGCACAAGGCCGGTGGGGACCGGTGGGGTCCAGAGCGGACGAGGCGGTGCGTTTGGGCACAGCCCTGCGAAATAAGTCCTTCCCCCTACGTAGGGACCGGCGTACTATGTGGGTCCAATTTCATACGCGTCGTCGCGCGCCTGCCGGCGTCTCGCACTTATCTCTCAGTTTCATCTCGGCAGGCGCATCGGCCCTTCTAGTGCCCGGGAGGACTCTCGCATGCGCGCTCGTCGGTTCGTGCGGTTCACCGCCGCGATCCAGGCCTTCCTGCTGCTGGCCTCCCTGTTTATCCCCGCCCTCGCGGCCGCGGGCTCGTCGCCGACGATTGCGAGCGACCAGGCTGACTATGCCCCTGGCGCGATCGTCACCCTGACCGGCACAGGTTGGGATCCAGCCGAAGCGGTCCACATCTTCGTGAACGACAACGATGGCCAGACTTGGACTTATAGCGCCGACGTTGTTGCGGACGACCAAGGAGGCTTCACGACTTCCTTCACACTCCCAAGCTGGTTCGTCGCGACGTATACCGCAGTAGCGACCGGATCTTCCTCGGGAACAGGGACCACCACGTTTACCGATGCGTCCCTCAAGGTCGCTGCCGCGCCGGCTGGCGCCACCTACTCCCTCACGTGGACCGGGTACTCGCTTGCAGGATGTACAGGAACGGCAACCGTGCACGGCCCGGTCACCATCGACTCGACAGGGACAACTATCTCCCCGCTCGCCGGCGTGACCTCTGTGAAGTTGGCCGCAGCTCTTCTGTCGGATCAAGGTGGCGCCTTCTCGAGCTGGTCCGGTGGCACCGCTGTCACGACCGGAGTGGTGTGCGTCGCGGCTCCGACGGGAGGCAGAAACGTCACTTACACGGCGACGTACGCGGTTCCTCCAACCCACAACACGACCACGGCCGTTTCGTGCTCGCCGAACCCGGTCACTGAAGGCAACAACAGCACGTGCACCGCGACGGTTACGGACGCGGTCGATGGAACGGTCAAGCCTCACGGTACGATCGTGTTTGCAACTGACGCCGTCGGGACATTCCCGTCCGGGAATACCTGCACGCTTTCGACAAGCGGGCCCGACGCGGGAACCTGCGCGAAGGGTTACCACCCAAGCGTTGGCTCTGCCGGAACTCACCACATCACCGCCACGTACACGCCCGACAACTCGGGCTATGTCACGTGGAATGCGAGTGACAACAATGCCAGCCCGTTCAATCTCACCGTAAACGGCGCTACCTCGCCTTCGACAACGACCGTCTCCTGCCCCGTGAGCGTGCCCTACACCGGCTCGGCCCAGTCGCCCTGCACGGACACGGTGACGGGCGCCGGCGGCCTCAACACGACGGCCCCGATCGTCTACAGCGGCGACTGCACCAACGTGACCGTCGCCGGCTGCACCGCAACGGCGACCTACGCCGGTGACACGAACCACGCCGGCAACTCGGGCTCCAGCTCGTTCCTCCTTACGCAGGCCGACGCGACCTGCTCGGTCACCGGCTACCACGTCACCTACGACAGCTTCGCCCATACGGCGACCGGCTCGTGCACCGGCGTCGGCGGCGTCCTCGACGTCCTGGCCGGCCTCGTCCTGACCGGCACGACCCACACCAACGCCGCTGACTACCCGGCCGACGCCTGGACCTTTACCGACGTCACCGGCAACTACAACAACACCGGTGGCACGGTCCACGACGCGATCACCCCGGCCGCCCTCGACATCTACGCCGTCTTCGACACCAAGGTCTACGACGGCGGGACGAGCTCGGCGGGCACGCCGAGCGTCTCGGGCCTCCAGGGCACCGACAACGTCACCGGCCTGAGCCAGAGCTTCGCCTCGAAGAACGTCCTCGGCGCGAACGGCAGCACCCTCAACGTCAACGGCGGCTACACCGTCAACGACGGCAACGGCGGGGCCAACTACTCGCCGGTCACGCTCCACAACCACGCTGGGACGATCACCCCCCGGCCGATCACGATCACGGCCAACGACCAGACCAAGACCCTCGGCGCTACGTTCACCTTCGCCGGCACGGAGTTCTTGATCACCTCTGGCGCCCTGGTCAGCGGCGAATCCATAAGCAGTGTCACCCTGACGTCTGCCGGCGCCGCCCCCGGTGCCGCGATCGGCTCCTACCCCATCGTGCCGAGCGCTGCGGTCTTCGGCGTCGGCTCGGCCGGGAACTACGCCATCACCTATGCGAGCGGGACCCTCAAGGTCTTGTTCTCGTACGGTTGCAGCCTCTCCGCTGGCGGGCAGGTCCTGCAGCCGGTGAACCTCGATGGCAGCAGCGTGTTCAAGAAGGGCAGCACGGTTCCGGTCAAGTTCCGGGTCTGTGATGTCTTCGGCAACTCGATCGGTGGCAGCACCCTCGTCGTAGCTGTCGACGGCAGCGGTCACCGTGCGCCGGTTATCTACGCGACCGCTCACGGAGTTGGCACGATCGATGAGTCCGTGTACTCCACAACCCCAGACACTGATTTCCGTTGGGATCCGACCAACCAGCAGTGGATCTTCAACCTCAACACGTCCAACTTGGTTGCTGGGGTTCACTACTACTACAGCATCACGCTGACGAGCGGCCAGGTGATCTACTTCGACTTCGGCGTGAAGTAGACGCTGCGCTGCTACCAGAGGCCGGGTCCATCGGGCCCGGCCTCTTTTACGTGATCCGCCGGTGCGGGTCCGGTGCGCGATCAAAGCGGACGATGGCGTGGATAACCAGGCCCGCTAAACTCGCCGCTTTGGTCGCGGCCTACTCGTCCCCGATCTCTGGGGACGGTTCTACCTATCCTTCTGGCTAGGCGCGCTGATTCAGTTCGACTCTCAGCGATTGCAGCCTCGCCCACCACCGCGGGTGGGGCACGCGCCTGCCTGCGAGCACATCCGAGCAGTACGGCCTCGACAGACGAGTGGCCCGGGCGATCTCAGCCGCCGACACCCCGGCCAAACCCTCCAGTACCTCGCGGCGAAAGACGCCTGGGTCCCAAGCCGTTCCATTGGAGCGTTCCCACTCTCCAGCCAAGCGGCGGTTGTCGGCCTCCTTGCGCCGTCGTGACGCCTGGGCCCTGACGGAATTCGATGGCGTGATGCCGATCGCTCGTAGCTCAGCGAGTCGGGCGACGCCGGCGGATCGGAGTTCGGCCCGCTGTTCGGCCTGGCGCCCTGGTCGGCAAGCGTCACACCGGATCGATCGTTTGTCGGGCAGAGTCGTTCCGCACGTCCGGCACTTTGCGACGCTCGGCGTCTGCGGGCGGGCGCCGGACTGTGTGCGACGTCGGATCGAGTCCCGGCCTGCGGACCGAGCCGAGCCGGTCAGGAGCGTTGGTAATCGTCGGACTCGACTATTGGGGCCCGAGGCGATCGCGCGAGCGACGCCCTCGACAATCGGAGCCAGACGTGCCTCCCAAGAGGGCAGCGTTGCCGCTAGCTCGTGTGTCAGCGGGGCCACGATCCGACAGCCCCCTTGGCGCGTCTCGATGAAGTCCGCCCAGCGGAACGTGCGCCCTCCGAGGAGGCCGAGCACGTACGCATCGACCTCAGGTCGGACCGGCTCCATAACATCGAGGGCGAGTGAATCTCGGGCTCGGAGGTCGGCATGAAGAATCCCGAGTCCCGGGTCGAGGCCGATTGCCAGGCAGGTCAGTCGGGCCCCGGCCTCGACCAACGCGTAGAGGTAGTTGAGGATCGCGTTCGCCGGGTTCGCCGCAAGTCGCGGGTTCCCGGTCAGTGGCGAGGCGCGGGTCCCAAACGTCCGCCAGTGCTCGGGCACCTTCGGGAGATCGGCCTTCGCCCAGCGCAGGTCCAGCGCTGACCAGGCTGACCGTGTGGGGCACCCGACGGCCGATCCGTCGCCGACTTCCTGGCCCTCCCGCCGCGCGAGTCCTGCGTTGATCGCCCGGAGCGATGGGCGGCTGGACCTTGCACATGCTCGTCGCCCCGGCCGCTTCGAGCGCCTCGACCAGCGCGCCCGCGCCATCCGCGAGTCTGAGGGAGAGGGCGGCTGGGGTCGAAGAAGCGCTCGGTCGTCCCCGTGGCTCAGGCGCCCTTGATGAGCACGAGCGGCGCCGGCTCCTGATCATCGACGTCGGCAGGGGCCGCGGAGCTGCCGAGGGTCGCACGCTCGGGGGCAGCGGGGCGCGCCGGCGCGGCCGGGGGCTCCGGGACCCACCGGCCGAGCCCGAGCCGGCGCAGGAGCACGGGCGTGCAGAGCGCCATCAGACAGGCCGAACAGAGCTGGATGGTGCCGCTGGCTACCC
>DATCPH010000227.1:0-27736 GCA_036570185.1 Candidatus Limnocylindrales bacterium
CGACCGCAAACGAGCCGAGGGCAAGAGTTGGCGCGAGGCGATTCGCTGCCTCAAGCGCCACTTGGCTCGGCGTGTCTTCGAACTCCTGTGCGAAGGTCAAGGCCTCGTCCGGGCGGCCGCTTGACAACATAGGAGCCTGAAAGGGATCGGCGCGGGAATCGACTCGCGCAGTGGACACGTTCACTGCGTGAAACGGGAGGCCGGAAATTTTCACCCAGTGGAAAGAATCGGCGGAATTCCCGTTGAGGCGTGCGGGGGCACTCGAGGCCTGTCGGGGAGGCGTGCGGGGGCTGCCCTCTCCCGCGAGATTGTGCGAAATCGTTACGCTTTCGAACAAACTGTGCGCAGGGGAAGCCGGGCGCCGCCGGCCGAGGGCTCGTCGGCGGTAGCGCGGGCCCAGGGGTGCCGGCGGAGCCGAGGGCGAATCGGGGCGGTGGCTGAGCGCCAGTCGGGCGGCGCGCTATCCGAGTTGGCCAGACGACCCGCGGCCGATCAGCCGAGCGAAACGGGGCCTGCTCCGTCGACTGCGCGAGTGACGTAGACGTGGGGCGTCAGGCCGGTGCGAGCGGGGTATTCGCGCAGGACCGCCACCTCGAGGGCGGCGATCGCATGGTGGCGGACGAGGTTGACGGTGCAGCCGCCAAACCCGCCCCCCGTCATGCGCGCGGCGACGACGCCCGGCACCGATCGGGCAATCTCAACCAATGCGTCGAGCTCGGGCGAGACGATCTCGTAGAGGTCGCGAAGGTCTGCGTGTGAGGCGGCGAACAGTGAGCCGATCGCCTCCAGGTCGCCCGCACCGAGGGCCGCGACCGTTGCCTCGACGCGGGCATCCTCGTGGACGATGCATAGGCAGCGCCGCCAGACCCGTTCCGGCAACTCGTCGCGATGACGCTCCAGCATCGCCTCGGAAACGTCCCGCAGGGCGCGGACGCCTGGCTCGCGCCCGGCCAGGAGGCGGACCCCCTCCATGCAGTCGGCCCAGCGCTCCTGGTATTGGGAGCCCTTCAGCTTCCGTGACGAGCCGGTGTGGCAGGCGACGATCGCCAGGTCCTCCGGCAACGGCACGTGCCGGTACTCCAACGAGCGGCAATCGAGCAGGATCGCGTGGGCGGCCAACCCGGCGGCGCTCGAGAACTGGTCCATGATCCCGGTGCTGATCCCGACGTACTCGTTCTCGCAGCGGCGACCGATTGTCGCGAGAATTCCCGGCCCCAAGCCGGCCGCGATGCCACCCAGAAGGCCCTGGGCCGCCGCCATCTCGATCGCGGCCGAGGACGACAGGCTGGCACCGATCGGCACGGTCGAATCCAGGACACCACGGAAGCCGCGAATGGGATAGCCGGCCTCGCGCGCAGCCCAGGCGGTGCCGGCGACGTAGTCGATCCAGCTGCCGTTCGGGCCGACGCGCGGCGCGAGCTCGTTGAAGCCGAAGCTCGCCGTTTCGCCGAGGTCGAGCGACGTCAACTCGACTCGCGCTTCGTTCCATGGCCGGAGGGCCATCCAGATCTCGAGGTCGATTGCGGCCGGGAGGGCGAAGCCGTCGTTGTAGTCGGTGTGCTCACCGATCAGGTTGACGCGACCGGGCGCGCGAACGACCTCGATCGGAGCGACCGGCGCGTGCGAACCGACCCCGGACCCGACCGCGGATTCTTCGTCCGCCTCGCGCTGCTCGAGCCATCCGATCAGTCGTGCAGCACGCTCGTTCATCCAGCGCGCAGCTCGAAGAGGCGCGCCTGGAAGTCGCCGCGCATGTCCGCGTCGCGGGGGTTGGCCGACTCGACGAAGAGCCCCACGGCCATGAGCTCGTCGCCGCCTCGTGAGAGGCGGTTCGCGCTTTCGATCGCGTCCCCGGCGACCGGCCACGTCGAGACCTCGTATCGAGCGACCGGATCCAGGCCTCGAAGGCGAAGCCGGCCGGGACCGGGCACCGGCCGATTCAGGACGCGATAGTGGCCGACGATCGCGTGCCACCGGTCGTCCGAGACGACCATCCACGCCGTTTCATTGCCATCGCCCTCGAACGGGCTCCGCAGCCGGAGGAAGCGGCCGCGCTGGAAGAGTTCGCGCCGGTCGATGTAGAACGCGATCTGGTCCGAGACCTGGCGTCGTTCGTCCTGCGTCAGGTCGGTCGGATCGAGCTCGTAGCCGAGGACACCGAAGAAGGCGACGGCCGCTCTGGTGGAGAGCGGCGTGGTGCGCCCGACCTGCTGGTTGGGAACGGCTGAGACGTGAGCGCCCATCGAGCTCAGCGGGTAGCACATCGACGTACCCCACTGGATTCGAAGGCGCTCCACGGCATCGGTGTCGTCGCTGGTCCAGGCCTGCGGGGCCCAGGCCAGCATCCCCGGATCGAATCGCCCGCCGCCACCGGCGCACGACTCGAACAGGATCTCGGGAAATGCGCCGGTCAGCCGCTCGTAGAGGTCGTAGACACCCAGCATGTAGCGATGAAAGAACTCGCCCTGCCGCTCCGGCGGTAGGCTCAGGCTGTAGGGCTCGGTGATGTTGCGGTTCATGTCCCACTTGACATACGAGATCGGGGCACTGGCGAGGACCCTCGAGAGGACCTCGAAGAGGTGATCCCGGATCTCCGGCCGAGACAAGTCGAGGACGTACTGGTTCCGGCTCTCGGTCGGGGTGCGACCGGGGATGCGAATGGCCCAGTCGGGATGTTCGACGAAGAGGCGGCTGCGCTGGCTGACCATTTCCGGCTCGATCCACAGCCCGAAGCCCATGTCGAGGTCCTCGACGCCGCGGGCGATACCCTCGATGCCGTTGGGCAACTTGCGGCGGTCGACGAACCAGTCGCCGAGTGAGCGCGTGTCGTCGTCGCGCTCGCCGAACCAGCCGTCGTCGAGGACGAAGAGCTCGACTCCCAGCTCCCGGGAAGAGCGCGCCATCGCCAACAGCCGCGCCTCGTCGAAGTCGAAGGCGGCGCCTTCCCACGTGTTGAGAAGGACGGGTCGCGGGCGGTCGCGCCAGGCGCCTCGCGCGAGACGCTCGCGATACAACTGGTGGTAGGCGTCACTCAGGACTCCGACACCAGCGCCCGAATAGGCGATCACCGCCTCGGGCGTGACGAACTCGTCGCCCGGCTCGAGGCGCCAGGCAAAGCCCTCCGGGTTGACGCCGATCCTGACGCGCGCCGTGTCGAATGGATCGACCTCGGCCTCTGCCAGAAAGTTGCCCGAATAGACGAGGCTGAACCCGATGGCTTCCCCGGCTTCTTCGGTGGTTGCTCGTCGCTTCAGGGCGAGGAACGGGTTGTGCTCGTGTCCCGACGCGCCACGCTCGCTGGCGATCGACGCCCGTCCCGGGGCAAGCGGGCGGACGATCACCTGGCGCTCGCGGGCCCACGTGGCGCTCAACTGGAGGAGGTCCCAATTCGCGTCAGGCAGGTCCAGGCTGGCGCTCATTGCGCAGCGGACCGTGACCGGCCGATCGCTCTGATTCCGGACGACGGCACTGCGGGCCACGACTGGTAGCCCGGCGAAGACCGAGTAGCGGAGGCGGACCTCGATGCGCGCCGTCTCGTCGGCGAGCGTGACCTCGAGGGTGTCCGCCTCGTCGTCGGATTCCACGTAGGTCGAGGGCAGGCCCGGGATAGGCGGCTTGCCGGCCTGGATGCGGTGGCCGACATACGCGAGGTCCAGGGCCGCGGACCCATCGCCCAGCTCGACGACTACGGCAGGCACGCGGTAGTCCCCCACTCCGGCGGTCGGATATTCGAGGGCCACCGACTCTCCGAGGCGGTTCGCAAATCCCTGGAATTCGCGCGGCACGAGGTGGCGGTACGGGCGCCCCTCCGCCAGCGACGCACCGAAATGAAGCTGGCCGAGCGCACCGTTTCCCAGCACGCCGAGGATGTAGCTCAAGCGCTCCGTGCGGAGATGGAACTCCCGCGTTTCCGGGTTCCAGGCGATGGCCATGTCGAGGTTGGAAGCGCCGCGACTCAGGCGTTGAACGGGAGGAACGCCCACGCCCAGCGGTAGGTACCCGGTCCGACGAGGTACATGGGGAGCGTGTCCGGCCCGCAGCTCGCCGTCCCCAGGCCGCGGTGTGCCGCGTCGATGTGAACGACCGTCGTCGAACGGGGAACCAGCTCGTCGTCATGGGTCGCCGTCGCGAGTTCTGAGGCCCTGAAGTGCGTGGCCGACACCTGCCGGGGCCGATCGATGACCAGGCGGAACCCCCGCCCTTTGTCATTCCCTGCGCGCTCGCTGAGAGCAAGCCATCGGACATCGGCGTGCCCCCCGCTTTCCTGGGGCCGGATGTACGGCACGTGCTGGTCGGTGACCGACGAGCGCCAGATCCCCACCAGGCCGCTTCGCCGCCGGTCCGGGTATGTTTCGTGCGGCCCGCCACCGAACCACTCCAGCTCCTCGAGCCCGTCAACGGTCTCGAGGACCGTCCCGACCCTGGCCAGATCGTCGAGCGCTCCCGGGATCTCGGCGATCTCCTCGATCAGGATCCCGCCGCCCTCGAGGCGCCGCAGCCGCTGCTCGTGGGGCACGACGATTCCGGCCGCGGTCACGTAGTCGGCGCGGACGGTCACGGCGCTACCGACCCGCTCGACGGCGACGTGGCGGCGTTCGAGCTGGCTGAGGCCCCAGCGGTCCCAGTCCGCCCCGAGGCCAGCGATCCGGTCGTTGTCGGTCGGGGCTCGCCACAGCGCCAGTCGCGGCGGCACAAGCAGCAGCGGGCTGACGATCTCGCCCGCGTCATCCACCACGACGCTGCCGGCCTCTCGAGCCAAACGTGCGAGGGCCGGCTCGGCCGGCGCGTTCAGCGGCAGCTGGGCCGCAGCGACCTCGGTCCCCTCGGGCGCCCACGCCGCATCGGTGGCGGTCCGGAAGCGAATCGTGAGGAAGGCTTCGGCCGCCGCCGCACCGGCAGTGTTCGAGCCTGGGACGTCGACGCTCCCTCGAGCGCCCGGACCGAGCGGCGGCAGGTCGAGCTCCGCACTTTCAACCGTTCGCCCATCGACGGACACGTCATACGTCGCCCGGAGCCAGCCCAAGTCGCGGAAGTCCCCCCGGTTTTCGATCGCGAGCCGGCCTTCGGCGAGATTCTCCGGCGAGGCGGAGATGCGCACCGGGGCCGCGATGCTTCGATGCTCCCAGAGGGCGGGCTTGGGCGCGCGGTCCGGCCAGACGAGCCCATCCGTGCAGAAATTTCCATCGTTGGGCGTATCGCCGAAGTCCCCGCCGTACGCCCAGCGAACCCGACCGTCCGGCAGCCGCTGCCGCAGGCCGTGGTCCCACCACTCCCAGATGAAACCGCCCTGCAGGCCCTCGGTGGCCTCGATCGCGTCCCAGTACTCGGCCAGCGTGCCATTGCTGTTTCCCATTGCGTGGGAGTACTCGCACATGATCAGGGGGTGCCGCTGGCGACCCGACCGAGCGTGCGCGACGATGGCATGGATGGCGGGGTACATCGGGCAGGTCAGGTCGCTGACGGACTGCTCGCTGGCCCAATCGAACCGGATCGCTCCCTCGTAGTGGAGCGGGCGGGTCGGATCGTAGCGGCGAACCCATGCCGCGGCGGCATCATGGTTGGCGCCATAGCCCGACTCGTTGCCGAGCGACCAGCAGACCACCGATGGGTGGTTCTTGTCGCGGCGGACCATCCGAGCGACGCGTTCGACCCAGGCGCTGAGGTAGCGCGGGTCGTCGGAGAGCGTGTCCATGAAGGCGTGACTCTCGATGTCGGCCTCGGCGATCACCCACATCCCGATCTCGTCGCAAAGGTCGAGAAAGGCCGGGTCATTGGGATAGTGCGAGGTGCGGACCGCATTGAACCCGAAGGTTTTCATGAGCACGAGATCGGCCCGCATGGCCTCCGTCGAGATCACGCGTCCGGTCGACTGGTCGAAATCGTGGCGATTGACGCCGTGGATCAGGACCGGCCGACCGTTCAGCAAGAGGCGCAGGCCGTCGATCTCAACCGTCCGGAAGCCCACGCGCAACGATGCCTCCTCGACCAGCTCACCCGTCGGTGAACGCAAGCCCACGGTCAGACCGTAGAGCCGCGGCAGCTCTGCCGACCAGGGCTCGACGGCATCAAGGTCGGTATGGAGGTCGGCCGATCCCGCCGGCGACGGCATCATCGACCGCGCCACGTTGGGCCAGGCCATGGCGTCGAGCGCCTTCGCTTCGACAGCACCCATCCCGAGGTCGGCCGTTCGACCGACGATGACCGCACGCTCGAGGCTGCTGAGCCGAGCCGGACCGCCGGGAACCTCGCCCGCGACTACGGCCTGCATCGCCTCGTCGTGGCCCTCGAGCCGCGCTTCGACCGACCAGCCCGACTCGAGCTCGACGCCCGATGAGCCCACGGCGACGTGCACATAGAGGCTTCCGCCCCGACCGCTCGTCGCCGGTATTGCCCGAGCATGAATGTCGCCGAGGTAGACCGGCCCGGTTGAATACAGGAAGACCGACCGGGTGACACCGCCGTGCCACCATTGGTCCTGGTCCTCGACGTAGGTCGCATCGGACCACTTCACGACCCGCAAGGTCACGGTATTGGGCCCGGGGACGATCTGGTCCGTGAGGTCGAACTCGGCAGCGAGATGGGAATCCTTGCTGACTCCGATTTCGTGGCCGTTCAGGCTGGCGATGAGGACGCTCTCCGCCGCCCCGACGTGGAGAACGATCCGCCGGCCGGTCCAACGGTCGGGCACGACGAATTCGCGCTCGTAGACACCCGTCGGGTTGGCGTCCGGTACGTCGGGCGGCAGCGCCGCGAAGGGCATGATCACGTTCGTGTAATGCGGAAGGTCCCCGAAGCCCTGCATCGTCCAGCAACCTGGCAGGTCGGCTTCCGCCCAGCGCTCCGGAGCGGGGGCACCTTCCGGGTCGCTCAGGAGCTGGAATCGCCATCGCCCATCGAGGTCGACCCGATCGGCATGCGGGACGCTGTGCATCGGCAGGCGATGTCGCCCGGTGAGCTCGGGGTCAGCCCACGGGCGCAGGCTCAGGACCGCGCCGGCGCTCACCCCTCGAGACCGATGCTCATCCCTTCGTCGCCCCAAGGGTGAGCCCGCGCACGAAATGTCGCTGAAGAGCCAGGTAGATGAGGATGGTCGGGATGGCGGCCAGGAGCGCGCCCGCCGCCAGCAGGTTGAAGTTCGTGAAGAACTCGCCCTGGAGGTTCTGGAGCGCCGACGTGATCGGCCGCTTGCTGCCGCTCTTCATGAGAATCAGTGCCCAGAAGAAATCGTTGTAGATGAACGTGAACTCGAGGGTCGCAAGGGCGGCCAACGCCGGGCGGCAGAGGGGCAGGATGATCGACCACCAGATGCGAAGAACGGAGGCTCCATCGACAAGCGCCGCCTCGGTGAGCTCACCCGACAGCGTCTTCATGTAATTGCTGAGGACGAAGACACAGAACCCGGTCTGGAACGCGATGTGAATGGCGATGATGCCGACGAACTGGTCGTAGACCAGGCCGTTGTCACTGAGCGGCCGGAACAGTGGCAGCGCCAGGTAAAGGCGGTACAGCGGCGTGATGATGACCTGCTGCGGTAACAGGTTCCCGGCGGTGAAGAGCATCAGCACGAACAGGTTGAAGCGCCAGCTGAACTTCGAAACCGCGAACGCGACCATCGATGCCACGAGCAGGGTCACGATCACCGCAGGGATCGTCACGATGGCCGAGTTCAGGTAGAACTGTGGAAAGTCCCCTTGTGTCCAGGCGCCCACGAAGTTGTCGAAGCTGAGGCTTGACGGCAGGGAGATGTAGCCGTGCAGCTGCGTATCGGCGTAGGAGCGGAGGGCGGTGTAGACCGCCCAAAGAAGCGGGAAGAGCCAGGTGACCGCCATGAACGTGAGAAACCCGTAGAGAGCGATGCGCTGCGGGCGTAGCCGGCGGCGGACGGGTCGGGCAACGACCGCCGCGGAGGACCGGCTGGCAACAGCCACGTTCATCGGGCGTCCTGCCGTGCCGTGCGGACCAGGAATGTCACGATGGGAACGAGCGAGATCACGAGCAATACGACGGCGATCGCCGAGCCGAAGCCGACCCGGCTGGCCTCGCTGAGTGAGTTGTTGGTGATCAGGGTCGAGAGCAGCTCGAGGCCGTTCCGGCCGCCGTTGATGATGTAGGCGATGTCGAAGGCCCGGAGTGCCTCGATCGTCGTGATCACCACCACGACGGTGTTGATCGGCCGCATCACCGGAAACACGATGCGGAAGAAGATCTGGACCTCGTTGGCGCCGTCCGACATTGCGGCCTCTCGAAGGCTGGGGTCGAAGCTCTTCAGGCCCGCCAGGTAGAGCAGCATGATGTAGCCGACATGTCGCCAGCTGACTGCGACCAGCGCGGCCCACAGGTTGAGGCTCGAGTCGCCGAACCAATCGGGAGGATTCGCGACGCCGACGCCGCGAAGGACCGCGTCGATGAAGCCGTTGTCCTGTGAATAGATGAACTGCCAGATGATCCCGATGATCGCCAGGGACAGGACGACCGGGAGGTAGAAGACAGTCTGGTAGAACGACGTTCCGCGGATCTCACGATCGAGCAGCACGGCCATGAGGATCCCCAACGGCGTCGCCACCAGCATCAGGAAGGCGAGCCAGATCAGGTTGTGCACGAGCGCCGGATAGAAGAACAGATACGAGCCGCTGAAGAGTTGCTGGTAGTTCTGGATGCCGACGAGATTGCGGCTCGTGATCGCCCCGACGCCGTGCCAGTTCGTGAAGGACAACGCGATCGAAGCGATCGTCGGACCCCAGATCAACGCGAGATCGAAGAAGAGCGGAATCCCGACCATCAGCGCGATGGTCAGCTTGTCTCCGGATGTCAGGACGCTGTATCGCCGCCGCACCTTGCCGGCGAGAACGGACACCCCCGCCTCCCCGATCGTCTGAGCGGGGAAGGCGGGGGTGCGATCTGCGTCGGGCCGAGCCACGGTGTGACGAATCTAGCCCAACACCAAGCCGAGTTTGCGATCTAGGTTTCGGGGCCCAACGAGTCCACGAAGTCCTGGATCTTCTTCAGGTATGCATCGAGATCCTGGTTGGGATTCTGGAGGAAGTTGACCAGGAACGCCTGCATGCCGTTCGGGCCGGCGAGGTCCGAGCGAGCGTCACGGTCGAGGAACTGGGTCAGCTTCTGGGCGTCGCCGATGACCTTGGCCTGGGCCTGCTGGAGCGGCGTGTAGCCACTCGTGTCGACATCCTTGGCGGTGCCGATCAGGCTCGGGTCGGACTTTGCATAGGTGAGTTGCGTGGAGCCCTTGGCCAGGAATGCCAGGAACGCCTTGGCATTGGCCAGGTCCGCATTCAGCGTCGGTGACTTGGCGGTGATCATGTACCCGTCGATTGGAGCGTCGAGCGCATTCTCCGCATCGGACGGGGTCCCGTGGGCCGGCCACGGGAAGAAGGCGAGGTCGGCGAGGTCGGCGGCGCTGGCGGCCGCGAACGTCTGGGCGCACTGCGGCTGCAGCATCATCCCGGTCTTCTTCTGGACAAGCCCGGCGCAGGCGTCCTGCCAGATGCGTCCGGCAGCCCCGGTCTGGTAGTACGGCAGGAGGGTCTTCCAGACCTCGAAGACAGCCTTGACCTTGGGGTCAGTCCACTTGGCCTTGCCGTTCATCAGGTCGATGTGGAACTGGTAACCATTCGTGCGGAGGTCGAGGATGTCGAAGTGGCCCATCGCCGGCCAGCCGTCCTTGTCGCCGAGACCGATCGGAACCAGGCCGTCTGTCTGCATCTTCTTGGCCAACGTGATCATGTCGGCGAGCGTCTTGGGGACCTGATAGCCCTTCGCGTCCCAGACGCTCTTGCGGTAGTAGACGGTCCACGCGTACGTGTCGAATGGAACCAGGTACTGGTGGCCGTCATCGTTGGTCGAGGCGGTCTTCATCGCGTCCGTGTAGTTGGAGCCGACCTTGGCCCAGACGTCGTCGATCGGCGTGAACAGGCCCTGGTTGGCGAAGAAGCGCATGCGGTGGCCGGAGAACCACGTGATCACGTCCTCAGGCGTTCCCTGAAGGTACGAGCTCAGCTGGTTCTGGAACGTCGTGTGGTCGATGGTATTGATCTTGACCGTGACGCCGGTTTCCTTGGTGAACGCGTCGACGATGTCCTGCAATGCCTTCTTGGGCACGGCGTCAGAATTGTTGGAGCCGATGGTCAAGGAGCCAGCCGCCTGCGATGCCGGCGCCTCCGAGGCGGCGGGGGCCTGCGAGCCGGCTGCGGCGGAAGCGGGGGCCTGGGTGGCCGGAGCCGGAGTCGCCGCGCTGCTGCAGGCCGAGGCCACGATGGCCAGGATTGCGACGCCCGTGAGTGCCGTCCAGCGCGATCCGGCCGCTCCTCCTACCCCTCGAGGCGAGCCGAAAATACTCATACCTCTTTCCTCCTCCAGCGCCGTGGGCGGCAAGTGACTCGACAAAAACCCACAGCAAGCGGACGGATTGTCCGGCCGTGTGCCGGCAATGTCAAGGGTATTCGGGCAGATATGTGGAAACGTGAGCGATTTACCGTTGACTTCTGGTCGATGCTGCGTAGACTGGGCCGCGAGTCTCGAGGGGGCGGGCAGGGAGGATTCAGGTGCTGGCGCGACAACGACACGCCTTCATCCTTGAGAGGGTGAACACGGAGGGGGGCGTTCGAGTCTCGGACCTCGTCCGTGAGCTCGGCGTTTCGGACATGACCGTCCGGCGCGACCTCGAGTATCTCGAGGGGCGCGGCGTCGTCGAAAAAGTGCATGGCGGCGCGACGGCGGTCTCCGGGACCGCGCTCTTCGAACCCGGGTTTACGACGAAGTCGGCCCTTCGGCAGAGCGAAAAGGAGGCGATCGCCGAGGCCGCCGCGAGGTTGGTCGAGCCACGCATGGCCATCGCCATTTCGGCGGGATCCACGACCTACGCGCTGGCCCGCCGCCTGGCCGATGTCGTCGGCCTCACCGTCGTCACGAACGCGGTCCGGATCGCGGACGTCCTCCACGAGATCGGGCGGAGTGACCAGACGATCATCCTGACCGGTGGGGTCCGGACGCCATCGGACGCGCTGGTCGGCCCATTTGCCGTTGCGGCTCTGCGGATGGTCCACGTCGACGTCGTCTTCATGGGCATCCATGGCATGGACGAAGCGTCGGGCTTCACGTCCCCGAACGTCCTGGAAGCGGAGACCGACCGGACGCTCATCGCTGCCGGTCGCCGGCTGGTGGTCGTCGCCGACCACACCAAATGGGGCATCGTCGGCCTCAGCACCATTGCCCAGCTCGACGAGGCCGACGTGCTCATCACCGATTCCGGGCTGACCGCCCATGCCCGTGAATCGATCCGCGCCCACGTCCGTGAGCTGACAGTTGTCGGCCCAAAGGGCGTCGCGCTGCCGGTAGAGGGAGTCGTCGCCAGCGAGGACGGGCAAGGGGCCCGGGACGGCACGGACGGGTCAGCGGCAACGTGACCGGTTTTCGCTCGCCATCGCGGTCGACGAGCACGGACGACCTCCTGAAGCAGCCACACCGTCGCTATGACCCGCTCACCGACGAGTGGCTCCTTGTTTCCGCGGGCCGGACCCAGCGGCCCTGGCTCGGGCGTGAGGAGGACCATGCTGCGGAGGAGCGCCCGGCCTACGACCCGACCTGTTATCTCTGTCCAGGCAACGTTCGCGCCGGCGGCCAGCGAAACCCAGCGTACGATTCGACGTGGGCCTTCACGAACGATTTTGCCGCGCTCCAGCCGACCTCTCCGCTGGACCGCTTCGAATCGGGCTTGCTGATCGCCGAGGGCGAACAGGGAACGTGCCGGGTCATCTGCTTCTCGCCCCGACACGATCTGACCCTGCGCGAGATGTCCCCACCGGATGTCAGGCGGGTCATCGACCTGTGGGCGGACCAATCGGCCGAGCTCGGCGCGCAGTTTCCGTGGGTCCAGGTCTTCGAAAATCGCGGCACGGCGATGGGCGCCTCCAACCCCCATCCCCATGGCCAGATCTGGGCTGGTTCAGCATTGCCCTGGAAGGCGGTCCGCGAGGATGTCGCCCAACGGCGGTATTTCGAAGCCAACGACCGGCGACTTCTCCTTGACTACGCGACGCAGGAGAGGGACGGCCCGCGCCAGGTGGAGCTTGACGAGGACTGGCTGATCGTGGTCCCGTTCTGGGCCGCGTGGCCGTACGAGACCCTGGTCGTTCCGCGCCGGCCGGTGGGACGGCTTCCCGACCTCGACAATCGCCAGCGCGACCGGCTGACGCGGAGCCTGATCGCCCTCCTCGGTCGGTATGACACATTGTTTGGGATCCCGTTCCCATACTCGATGGGCTGGCACCAGACCCCCTTCGACGGGGTCGATCGGCCGTACTGGCAGTTGCACGCCCACTTCTACCCGCCCCTCCTCGGGGAGACGGTTCGCAAATTCATGGTCGGCTATGAGCTCCTGTCCGAGCTCCAGCGCGACATCACGGCCGAGGACGCCGCCGGGCAGCTCCGCCTGGCTGCTCCGGCGGCGCCGGCCGGTGCGGCCACGGAGGCCCGCGCACGGAATCCTTGACCGGGCCGATTTCATCACGGCAGCCGACCGCGACGTTCGTCGAGCTCCGAAACGATCGGGGCCTGCGGGTTCGCCTGACGAACCATGGCGCCCGGATCATGGAAGTCTGGCTGCCGGACCGCGACGGCTCCATGGCCGATGTCGTCCTCGGCTTTGACGATCTCGCCGGCTACATCCGCTACGCGGACCACTACCTCGGTTGCGTCGTCGGCCGGGTGGCGAATCGCATCGAGGGCGGTCGATTCACTCTGGACGGCGTGACCTATGAGCTTGCGCGAAACGACGGCCGCAACCACCTCCACGGTGGCGCCAGCCGCAGTTTCGACAAGGTCATCTGGTCGGCCGAGGCTGCGAACGACGGACGATCGGTTCGGTTCACGTACTTCAGCCCGGATCACGAGGAGGGCTACCCGGGCAACCTGTCGGTGACCGTCGACTACCGGCTCGGTGAGGACGAGCTCCGGATCGACTACAAGGCAACGTCCGATCGGGCCACTCCCGTGAACCTCACCAACCACGCCTATTGGAATCTGGCTGGTGCCGGAGCGCCGACCGTGCTCGACCACGAGCTGTGGGTGGACGCCGACCGGTACACGCCAACCGACGCGGCACTGATCCCGACGGGCGAGATCGCGCCGGTCGCAGCCACTGCCCTGGACTTCCGGTCGCCACGGCTTCTCGGCGAGGGCATCGATGACCTTGGCTCCGCCCTCTCAGGCGGCTACGACCACAACCTGATCCTGAACCGGCCCGGCGACGGCCTCCGGCTCGCAGCCCGGCTCCGTCACCCGGGTACGGGTCGTCGGATGGAAGTCCTGACGACCGAGCCGGCATTGCAGCTCTACACCGCGAATGTTCTGCCGGAAGTGATCGGCAAGGCGGGACGCGCGTACGGCCCGCACTCTGCGTTATGCCTCGAAACCCAGTCTTACCCGAATGCCGTCAACGAGCCGTCATTTCCGTCGATCGTGTTGGACGCTGGTGACGAGTACCGCCAGACGACGATTTATCGATTCGGGGTCGACTGAGAGACGGCTGCCTCCCGATTTGCAACCTTGGCCTACTGGACTAGGCCATGCCGACCCGATACACTTGGGCTATCTTGGACCAGCCCACTATGCCAACGGTCAGAACGGAGCGCGCCCGGACGGACCCGGACCGGAGCGGGCAGGTTCGCCCTCGGCGGCTACTGCTCTGGACAGGCATGCTCATCGTCTACCTCGTCTGGGGCTCGACCTACGTCGGAATCAAGGTCGCAATCGAGACGACGCCGCCGCTCCTCATGGCGGCGTTCCGATTCATCATCGCCGGGAGCGTCCTGCTCGCCTGGTCGCTGGCTCGCGACCGAGGCTCGTTCGAGATGCCGTCGCGGCGGCAGTGGCGGGACGCAGCCATTGTCGGCTTCCTCCTGCTCGGTGGCGGCAACGGCATCATTGCCTGGGGCGAAACGACCGTGGCATCTGGCGTCGCGGCGCTACTGGTCGCGATGGTGCCGCTGTGGCTGGTCGTCTTCGGCCGGCTGATCTATCGGGAGGGCCTGCCTCGACTGGCAGGGATCGGGATCGTCCTGGGCCTCGCCGGTGTCGCAATCCTGGTCTGGCCATTCGGCGCCGTCGCGGACACGTTCAGCACGGCCGGAATCGCGGCGTTGATCTTTGCGCCGATCTGCTGGGCCAACGGATCGCTGTTCTCGGCCCATCGGGCGCAGCTTCCGAGCCGGCCGCTCGTCTCGACCGGCATCCAGATGCTCGCCGGCGGCATCCTCCTGGCAGCGATGGGAACGGCGAGCGGAGAGCTGGGAGCGTTGCATCTCGAGCGGATCTCCCAGGCATCTCTCATCGCCTTCGCCTACCTCACGACCGTGGGCAGCCTGCTGGCATTCACCACCTATGCGTGGTTACTCCGGGTCGCGCCGCTGCCGCTCGTCGGCACGTACGCCTACGTCAATCCGGTGGTGGCAGTCCTGCTCGGAGCGTTCATCCTCGGCGAGCCGATCACGCCCCGGATCCTCGTGGCGAGCGCGGTGATCGTGGTGGCGGTGGCCCTGGTCATCACCGTCCGCAGCCGGATGGCCCGGTCTGGCGCCGCTGAGGAGCCGGAGACTCGGACCGCTGGTGCGAGGACGGGCCCGGCAGCCGTGCTCGTCGACGACGCCGCCTGAGCCGGGCCCCGGGCCGTCAGGACTCGGCGAGAATCGTCCGCGCGACGCGGCGGGCCAGCGTCATGACCGTCGGGATGATGCGCGCGGTCATGCCCTCATTCCGGATGGCCATCGGTCGTAGCCCTGCGCCGGCCATGGCTCGCAGCGGAGTGGCTTGTCTTCGCGGTAGCCGAGGGCGTAGTCGGCCTGGATGAGCGTGTGGAGCTGGCTCGTCCCCTCGTAAATCACCGCAGCCTTGGCGTTGCGCAGGTACCGCTCGACCGGAAACTCGTTGGAATAGCCGTTGGCACCGTGGACCTGGATCGCGTCGAGCGCCGCCTGGACCGCGTGCTCCGTCGCGTGCCACTTGGCCAGCGACGTCTCCCGCGTGTTGCGCGCCCCGTGGTTCTTGAGCCACCCGGCTCGCCAGACCAAGAGCCGGCCGATGTCGATGCCCTTGGCCATGTTCGCCAGCATCTGCTTGACGAGCTGGTGCCGGCCGATCTCCTCCCCGAACGTCTCGCGCTCGTGGGCGTAGCGCAGCGACGCATCCAGGCACGCCTGTGCCAGCCCGACAGTACCGGCCGCGACGGTGTAGCGGCCCTGGTCGATCGCGCTCATCGCAACGACGAATCCCTCTCCTTCCTCGCCGATCCGGTGTTCGATCGGTGCGCGGACGTCATCCAGGTTGATCAGGCCGGTGTTCCCGGCCCGAATGCCGAGCTTGCCGTGGAGCGTTCCGGTGGTGAGGCCCTTCATCCCGCGTTCGAGAAGGAACGCGGTGATGCCCCTGGCGCCTTTCGATCGGTCGACGGTCGCGAATACGAGGAAGTGGTCGGCGATGTCGGCCAGGCTGATCCAGATCTTCTGGCCATTGAGGAGGTAGCTCTGCCCGTCGCGCCGAGCGGTTGTGGCGAGGTTCGCTGCGTCGGTTCCGACGCCGGGCTCCGTGAGGCCGAACGTCGCCAGCTTCTCGCCTTGCGCCTGGGGGACCAGCCAGCGCTGGCGCTGCTCCTCCGACCCCCACTGGAGCAGACACAGCGAGTTGAGTCCCACATGGACGCTCTGGACGACCCGAAAGGCGGTGTCGCCGCGCTCCAGCTCCTCGCACAGCAGAGCGAAGCTGATGTAGTCCATCCCTCCGCCGCCATACACCTCCGGAATGGGCGCACCGAGGAACCCCAGCTCACCCATCTTCGCGAAGACCTCGCGGTGGACGTCGCCCTTCTCGTCCCACTCGCGGATGTGGGGCGTAATCTCGGCCTCCACGAACGCGCGGGCACTGTCGCGAACGAGCTGGTTCTCGTCGGTAAGGGTGAGGTCGATCACAGGTCGATCACACGCAACAGGTTACGCGCCGCCGGGCGGCGATTTGGCACGGCCGTCGTTTCCGGGAGAATCGCCAGCCCGGTCTAAGATGGAATTCATGACGGTCGAGTTGTCGTCCTCGACATGCCCCAGCTGCGAGGCCGCCGTCGCAGCCGACGCCCGATTCTGCTCGAACTGCGGCCAGCCCCTGGAGGGCGCCAACGAAACGGACCGCGCCCGTCTCGCCCGAATCTCGGCAGCCGCTCCCACGCCGCTCATCGAGAAGATGCGATCGGTGCGGCTCAGCGGCGAACGAAAGCCCGTGACCGCCTTGTTCGCCGACGTTGTCGGTTCCACCACGCTCGCAGAACGGATGGATCCCGAGGACTGGACCGCCATGATGAATGAGGCGTTCGACCTGATGTCGCGCGCCGTGTTCCGCTACGAAGGCACGATCGCCCAGCTCCAGGGCGACGCGATGCTGGCGTTCTTCGGCGCTCCGATCGCCCACGAGGACGATCCATCGCGGGCCATCATGGCGGGCCTCGACATGATGGCTGCGACCGAGGAATTCGCGCGCCAGCTGCAGCGCAGCGGTGGCGTCGATTTCCGCATTCGGGCCGGCATCAACACCGGGCCTGTCGTGGTGGGCAATGTCGGAACGGACCTGCGGTACGAATACACGGCACTCGGTGACGCCGTGAACGTCGCGGCACGGATGCAGTCGCTCGCCGAACCGGGCACGGTCATCGTCACCGATCACACATTGCACCTTGCTCCAGAGGCGTTCGATGTCGACGACCTCGGGGCGGTCGACGTCAAGGGCAAGACGGAGCGCGTCCACGCCTATCGCGTCGTCGGGCGAAAGGCGGCACCAGGGCCCACGCGTGGCCTGGAATCGGTCGGCCTCGAGAGCCCGATGATCGGCCGCGCGCAGCTTCTCGGGCAATTGCGGGCGCTGCTCGACGTGGCTTCGGCCGGCCGGGGCCGGGCTGCATTCCTGGTCGGCGAGCCAGGTATCGGCAAGAGTCGGCTGCTGGCGGAGCTTCGCCGATCCGCGTCTGCGGGCGCCGGATCACCGGCATGGGTCGAAGCCCACTGCGTCTCGTATGGTCGCAATCTCCCCTACCACCTCATCATCGACATGGTCCGCTCGGCGCTCGACATCCCGTTCGGGATTCCCGACGACGAGGCCCGCAGGCGACTCGAAGCCGGACTGGTGACGACCGTCGGGGCCGAGTCGAGTGACGTGGGCCGGTACCTTGCGCACCTGCTCGACGTGCCGTTGGCAGATACCGAGGCAGATCTCGCGGGGATGGAGCCTGAGGTGCTCCAGAGCCGCTATGTCGCGGCAGTCCACCGCCTGCTGGGGGGGCTGGCTGCGAGCCGCCCGGTCGTCCTCGTCTGCGAAGACCTGCACTGGGCCGATCCGGCCTCGGTCGAGGTCGTCCGCCAGCTGCTCCCGATGGCGTCGCAGCGCGCCATCCTGACGATCGGCGCACTGCGCGAGGAGCGCGATTCGCCCGGTTGGGGGCTGCTCCGCGAGGCCCGCGATCTCTTTGGCGAGGCAATCACCGAGATTCGCATCGAGCCATTGGATGCCACGGAGAGCCGGCAGCTCGTGGGCAATCTGCTCGAGATCGAGTCGCTGTCCGATCGGGTCCGGAACCTGATCCTCGCGAGAGCGGAGGGGAATCCCTTCTTCGTCGAAGAGGTCGTCCGGATGCTCATCGACCGCGGTGTCATCGTCCGACGCGACGACCATTGGACGGCGACCGAAGACGTCGAGTCCATCGAGATCCCGGAGACACTCCACGGACTTCTCCTGGCCCGCATCGACCAGCTCCCCGACGCGGCCAAGCGCAGCCTGCGGGTGGCGGCCGTGATCGGGCGCCAGTTTCCCCTGCGAGTCCTCGAGCAGGTGCTCGAGGCGGCCGACCCTGCGCTGGTGACGAGGAGCGCGATGCCACCCACGTCTCCCCTGCCCTCGAAGACAATGGCCGCTGGCCGAGGCTCACCATGATCGCCCAATCGGAATCGCTCGTCGGTGGCGACGACCCCAATCGCGCCCAGATCGACACCCTCGAGGCGCGCGGCCTGATCCGGCTGATCGCGGTACGCCCCGAGCTCGAATACCTGTTCCGACACTGGCTCATCCAGGACGCAGCGTACGGTTCCCTTCTGAAGCAGGAGCGTCGCGACCTGCACGGCCGGGTGGGTCGGGCGCTCGAAAACCTGTACCCGGACCGTCGCGACGAGCTCGCCGGGATGCTTTCGCTCCACTTCGAGCAGGCCGGTGACATCGCCAAGGCCCTCGACTATCTCGTCCTGGCCGGCAACCAGGCGCTCGATCGAAACGCCCTCCAGGAGGCCTACTCGGCCTTCGATCGGGCCGCCGCCCTCCTGCCTCCCGTCTCGGCGGATGACGACCAGACGCTGCGGCGGCGGCGCGTCGACATCCAGGTCGGTCGCGGCCGTGCCAGCTGGTCGTTCCGCCCGGCGGAGGCAGTCGTCGCCGACCTGGCCGCGATCGTTCCCGAGGCAGAACAGCTCGGCGATCCGAAGCTCGTGGCGATGCTGCATCTGTACCTGTCCCTGACGCAGATGTTGTCGGGAATGCCTGCCTCCGATCCCGGCGTCAAGCGTTCGCTCGATCGGATCACGTCGATCGGCGAGGCACTCGGGGACCCCGCTCTGCGGGCCATGCCGATGGCGATCGTCGGAATGAGCCAGATCTTCAGTGGCCAGCTGCGACCCGGCGTGGCCGCTCTCGAGGAGGCGGTCCCGATCTTCGAACAGGGACAGGACTTCATCGGTACTGCCTTCGCGCGGGGCACCCTGGCCATCGGCTACGCGGAGCTCGGTGAGTTCGACAAGGCGGAGGCCGCTGCCAAACGGGCCAGGGAACTCGCGGCCAACGGCGATCTCATCGCTCAACTCGACGCCGAGATTGCGGAATCGATGCTCCGCCTGGAGCGCGGCGACCTCGACGGCGCGCTGCCATTGGCACAGGCCTGTGTCCAGCGCGCCGAGGACGCGGGGGCGTCGGCCTGCGTCGTCGCCAGCTCATGGATCCTGGGCGACGTCTACCACCGCCAGGGGCGATTCGCCGACGCCCAAAAGGCGTTGCGCCGGGGTTCCGACCTGTCGCTCCTGGTGAACCAGAAAACCTGGCGGCCGAGCATCCAGGCGTGGCTCGGCTCGACCGCGGCTGTCCTCGACAACCTCGACGCGAGTGGCGATTTCGAGGAGGCACTGGCAACAACCCGCTCGATCGACAACCGCTATGGCGAGGCCGGCATCCTTGGCAAACGTGCGGAGACCGCCGTGCACCGAGGCGACGCAGAGGCGGCTCTGCCCGACTACGAGGCAGCCGCGGGCATCTTCGAGTCGGTCGGCGCCCGGCCGAGCCTCGCGCGGGCGCTGAGTGGCTGGGGCCAGGCCCTCCGCGCCGTCGGCCGGGAGGAGGAGTCGAAGGCTACGCTCGAACGGGCACTCGCGATGTTCGAGGAGCTGGGGATCCAGCGCGAAGCTGCCGCCGTCCGGGTCTCGCTCGAGCCGAAGGTCGCGCCCATCCGGATGATCTAGATCGGAGTCCCGGGGGGCTCCGGCGCCTCCGTTGCCGCCTCGGCGACGGGGCTTGCATCCCAACGGGCCACACGGGCGCCGCGGCGTGCGCGGGCTCGCGACCCGCGCGGAGTCGGCCGGCGCCCCTTTTGTTGCATCAGATGCAACGAATCGCGTTGCCGTTTCACCCTGTGAACGTATCGCCGGAATCGGCCTCCATCCACGTCAATTCTTTCCACTGGATGGAACAAACCGGTGCGTCAGCGGCGAAACCGCTTATTCGTTTCGTCGGGTGAAAAATCACGACCGAAATCACCCTTCACGGGCCGGCCGAACCCTCGACACGTTCATCCCGTGAAACGGCTCCGGCGCCCGCGCGATCAATGATCGGGTCGGGTGGTCAGCCACCGACGACGCAAACGTGAAACGCATTGTCAACGCCCACGCCCCCTGCGAAGCGATCCTGAATCACGTCGCCTTCGCGACCAAGCACTGAGCCGTCGCGGGCCACGAGCTCCGCATGTCCACCGACGCGCCAGGCCACATACCCGCTCGGCCAGACGACCTGGACCGGATCGCCATTTGCCACGGACAGGAACGTCACCTCGTTACCGGAAGTTGAAACGCGAACCGGCCCGAGGAGCGCCGTCTGACAACCGAGGGCAGGGACCAGATGCGGCGGTTCGGTGGCGATGCGCAGGCGGCTTGCGCCGGCGGGAAGTGAAGGACCGGGCCAGAGCGGGCTGAGCCTCGCCACAGCCGCGCCAATGAGGGTGACCGTGACGACGATCGCAACGATCAGCGGCTTTCGGCGGCGCACGACAGCATTCTGGTGCCTCGCTCGGTCAAGCCATGACCATGCCAATTTCGAGTCGACCGGCCGTGTCATCCTTGGCCGATCCAACCGGCAGCGCGCCTGCGACGGAGAATCGCCGAATGCCCATGGATCCGGACGATCCCGCCTATCGGGGCCAGAGCGACTACACCCGGACGCTCCTCAAGGTGTATGACCCCCTTGTCCTCGGCTTCGTCTCATGGTTCGTGTGGCGGTGCCCCACCGCTCGACTGGTCGAGGGATACCGGCAGCACATCCGCGACCGGCACCTCGACGTGGGCCCAGGGACTGGCTACTTCATCGAGCAATCCGGCCTTGCCAATGGCAGCCGCGTGACGATCCTCGACCCGAACGCGAACGTCCTCAATCACGCCTCCCGGCGACTGCAGCGACCGCGCCGACTGAACGTAACGGCCGTCGAGGCCGACGTCCTCAAGCCGCTGCCCGTCGCTGGCCCCTTCGATTCCGCTGCGCTCCAGCTGGTGATCCACTGCCTGCCCGGACCACTCTCGCGAAAGGCCGCGGCCGTCACCAACGTCGCGGCCGTGCTCGCACCGAGTGGCGTCCTCTTCGGCGCCTCCGTCCTCGGAACGTCGGGACCCCAGACCTGGTTGTCGCGTCGAGTTCTGGACGCGTTCAACCGACGCGGTGCCTTCGACAACCTCCACGACAGTGAGGAAGGACTCCGCGAAATCCTCGCCGCATCATTCGATCACGTGGAGCTCCAGACTGTCGGGTCGATCGCAGTCTTTGCGGCGACGAATCCGCGCACGGTAACGTCGCGCTGACCTGGCCGCTGGCGGCCGACCTCCGCCTCAGAGATAACGGGAGGTGACCATTCCCAGGAGGGCAATGGCGAGGAGCACGAGATCCGCGGCACCGATCTTTCGCCCACCCAGCACCCCTGGATGACCGACCTGCTCGATCGCTTCGAGGGTCTCCCTTAGAAGGACGCCGTGGACAGGTCGGTTCCGCTGAATCGATCGAGGTCGACGCAGCCCGAGATCCCGCTCACGGATCCGCAGTCCGAGTACTGCCAGAACCGCCACGACCGACCGCTCCAGTTGCTCGCCGGCACGCTCGGGGAGGAGACCTTCCAGTTCGCCACCCAAACGACGCGATAGCCGTTATCGGCGAACCATCGGGTGTTGCCCATGGACGTCTGCCAGAAGCTCGGCGTGGTGTAGATCATCGCCCGCACCCCGACGCGTGAATACACGCGCGACAGCCAGGTCTTGACCCAGGCCTGGAGGCCGCTCACGCCGAGGCTGGTGCCATTTTCGATGTCGAGCACAGGCGTGAGCATCCCGTGACGGAGACCCGCAACGGCAATGAAGTGGTCCGCTTCGAGGGTCGCGTCACCGGGGGTCCGGTCGGGATGAGCGTAGTGGTAGGCCGTGAAGGCCAGGCCTGCGGCAATGGCGCCCGAGCGATTTCGGGCGTACGCGCCATCAGTGTAATAGCGGCCCTCGGTCGCCTTGGCGATGACGAATCCTTTGCCGGAGGCGCGCACGCGCGCAAAGTCGATCCGGCCCTGCCAGCGGGAGACATCGATCCCCTCAACGGAGCCGCTTGGGGCCGCCCGGAACAGGACGCTTGCCGCGTAGACGGTCTTCACCCCGAAAAGGGAGCTGACGCTTCGCCCGCCGATGGCGGTAATGGCGTACCAGGTCGATCCCGAGACCCATCGCTGGCAGACGGTGAGGTATGGGCGGCCCGACACCTTCCCCGAGATGGTCACCAGGGTGTCCGTCGCAATGCGCGTCGTCCTCGGGGAGGAGGTCGTCGGACGGGCGCGAACGTTGACGTCGCAGTTGGCCGCCCACTGCAGCGTGGCCCCCGAGGCGGACGCGGGTCCCACGCCCGCGGGAAGGATCGTCCCAAGCAGCAGCGCGAGCAGGAGCGGCGTGCCCAGGCGACGACCCACATACATGTCCCGAGGCTAGAGGTGAGGTCGGGTGATGTCTGCGGTACTCTCGTCATGGCCCATTTCGGCCATGCGCTCAACGTGCGCGGTCACCTTCGCTGATCGGCCCCTCCTATACTGCCCGGATGAATTCCCCCGCGAACGAGGCCGATCTTTCGCTGCCCGCCGCCGAACACCTGACACCGGTTCTCGGGCGCTACTTCGAGACGAGCTGGAGTCACGGCGAGGGTCACCGCCTGTACGACACGAGCGGCAAGGCCTACCTCGACTTCGCGAACGGGATTGCGGTTACCGCGCTCGGTCATCACCACCCCGCGGTGACGGCCGCGATCCACGCCCAGGTCGATCGGCTCATTGGTCCGACCGGCGCGATTGGTTACTCCGATCCACCGGTCCGGCTCGCAGGCCTTCTGGCCAACACCCTGCCCGACCCGATCGACACCGTGATGTTCCTGAACTCGGGATCGGAGGCCATCGAGGCCGCGCTCAAGCTCGCCCGCCGGGTGACCGGCCGGCCGGCGATCATCGCCTTCACAGGCGCCTTCCACGGCCGGACGTTCGGCGCCGCGTCAGTGACCAGCTCGAACCTCAATTACAGGATCGGAATCGAGCCGCTCCTGCCGTCGGTGTACCTGACGCCGTTCCCGGCGGCCTACCGCGACTTCGAGAGCGACGAAGAGCGGGCGACCGACACCTGCCTCGGAGCCCTTCGATCGTTATTGGCGACGACCGTGCCCGCGTCCGCGGTCGCGGCCATCCTGATCGAGCCGATCCAGGGCGAGGGCGGCTACTACCCAGCGCCGGTTCGGTTCATGCAAGAGCTCAGGAGGCTATGCGATGAGCACGGCATCCTGCTGATCGCCGACGAGGTCCAGACGGGCTACGCTCGAACCGGACGAATGTGGGGCTTTGAGCACGCCGGCATCGTGCCCGACGTCGTCTGCATCGCGAAGGCGATCGCCAATGGCCTGCCGCTCTCGGCCATCGCCACCCGCCGTGAGCTCCAGCAACGTTGGGGCAAGGGCGCCCACGGATCGACCTATGGCGGCAATCCGGTCGCCTGTGCAGCAGCCATCGCCGTCCTCGAGACGATCGCCTCAGAGGGCCTCGTCGCCAATGCGGCGGCCCGCGGCATGGAGCTCACCAGCGGTCTTCGCGCGATGGCTGCCGAGGACGAGCGGATCGGCGACGTCCGCGGACCCGGCCTGATGGTCGGCGTCGAACTGGTTCGCGATCGCGGGACACGCGAACCCGACGGCGAGCTCACGGCACGCGTCTCGGCGCGGGCGCTCGACCTGGGTCTTGCGATCCTCTGGTGCGGCATCGCGCACAACGTGGTGCGCTGGATCCCACCGCTCGACGTGACCCCGGCCGAGATCGCCGAAGGCCTCGAGCTCTTCGGCGAGGCCCTCCGAACCGCCTGATCCAGCAACCGCGCTGCGGCCCGCGAGGGCCGGCGGGTCAGCGGTTCTGGCCGAGGAACCTCATCACGTCGTCGAGGCGGAAGCGGCGATCGCCGCGGCGGCAGACCCGGTAGAAGGGCAATTCGCCCCGGTCCCCGAGCCGCTTCACGGTGTTGACATGCAGGTGGAGCATCTCGGCGACTTCCGATGCGGTGAGCATGGGGCCGAATTCGTGAACGACCGTTGACGCCATCTTGTTCCGCATTGCCTCGCTATTGGCTGGGGGCCCGCTGGGCGGGTGATGATCCATGAGTGGGGTCCGGCTACGTGGTGGACAGAGTGTCGGGGTGGGGTAGGGGGCCTGCTAGCCGTACTTTGGTGTGACCCTCAGCGGTACGAGTGCCGCGAGTCGCGCACCAGCGCCTCCGGGTCCCACCGCCAGTCACCCATCACGACCTTAACGACCGGCGGACGCGTCGCGTATCTTCGGCGGATGCTCAGATCCCGCTCGTGAATCCCCTGGAGGCGGTCGCGATCCTGGCCGCCGGCCTCGCGGCGGGCGCCATCAATGCCATCGTCGGTTCTGGGTCGCTGATCACCTTTCCACTCCTCCTCGCATTCGGCTATCCGCCGGTCGTTGCCAACGTCTCGAACACGGTCGGGTTGGTGCCGGGCACGATCAGCGGCGCCGTCGGCTATCGCCGTGAGCTCGTCGGCCAGCGCCCTCGCGTGGTGCGGCTCGGCATCGCGGCCGCGCTCGGAGGCCTGACCGGAGGCGCGCTTCTCCTTCTGCTGCCGGCGAGTGCCTTCGGACGCATCGTTCCGCTGCTGATCGTCCTGGCCGTCCTGCTGGTTGCATTTCAGCCCCGCCTCTCCGCTGAGGTGATCAGGCATCGACCCCACGGCGCAGAGCATTCGCTTGCCCTCGCCGCCCTGGTCTTCCTCAACGGCATCTACGGCGGCTATTTCGGCGCGGCCCAGGGCGTGATCCTGATCGCCGTCCTCGGGATCTTCGTCGCCGACGACCTCCAGCGCCTCAACGGCCTCAAGAACCTCCTGACGGTCCTGGTGAACGCCGTCGCCGCGCTGCTGTTCATCGCCGTCGCGCCGGTTGCCTGGCTCCCCGCCGGTCTCCTGGCCGCGGGGGCCATCGTCGGAGGACAGCTCGGCGCGACCGTCGGCCGCCGGATGCCGGCTGGCGTTCTCCGGGTAGCGATCGTCGTCGTAGGTTCGATCGTCGCTGCGAAACTGCTCCTGACGTAGAACGGCTCGCTCGTCCGCCTGAAGGGCTACGCCAACTCCGCCTGATGGGCATCCAGCTCCCACGAGCCGCCCCGGCGCCGGGCGATCTCACCGAGCAGGGCTCGGACCTGGTCGGGCCCGCCCAGACGAAAGCGTGCCCTCGTCCGGCCTGAGCCGACCTTGACCGTCACGGCGTCCGGCGGCGCGGCCGCGAACATGTCCTCGTCGGTCACGTCGTCGCCCACCACCACCAGCTTTGCGCCGGGAAGCGAACCGCGCACCTCGTCCACGACGAGGCCCTTGTGGAGGCCGGCCTGGCGAACCTCCACGACCCGCGATCCGGGCACGACCCTTGCCTCGCTGGGCTCGAGGACGGCCGTCAGCTCCCGTCGCAGGTCGCGCGCCCCGCGGGTGCCGGCCGCCGCGTCCTCAGCGGTCCGATAGTGCCAGGCGAGCGACGCCTCTTTCTCCTCCACGAACGAGCCGGGAACGGTTCGCGCCTGGGCGTCCAGCCGCGGCCGGATCTCGGCCAGCCAGCTCGGGCGCTCAACCATCCGGGAACGCCATTGACTCTCGCCCGGCGACCGCGACCACAGGCCGTGCTCGGCGTGAAGGCCCAACGGGAGGTGGCCGAGCCAGCTCTCGAGATCGGCCCGCCGCCGTCCGCTGACCACGTCGACGCGAAGGTCGGGGAGCGCCGCCAGAGTGCCCAGCATCCGCAGGATCTCGTCGTCGGGACGGGCGTCCTCGGGGCGAGGGCGCAGCGGGACGATCGTGCCGTCGTAGTCGAGGACGAGGCAGAGCGGCCCGGCCCGTTCGAGCTCGATCGCATCGACGATGTCGAGGGGGCGCACCAGATCTTCCGCGGTTCCCTCGGCGAGTGTTACCCGGTTGACCCGACGCTGTTCGTCGCGGAGTGTCGTCGTGAACTCCCGGGCCCAGCGGTAGACGTCGTAGTCGCTGACGCGCGCCCGAAGCGCACGCATGCGGTCCTGGCGCTCACCAATCGGCATCTCCAGGGCGCGGTGAATCGCTCCCGCCACGTCATCGAGGTCGAATGGATTGACAAGGAGCGCTCCGGACAGCTCCGCGGCTGCACCGGCGAACTCGCTGAGGACGAGAACCCCGTCCTCGTCGACGCGGCTTGCCACGAACTCCTTGGCGACGAGATTCATGCCGTCGCGGAGGGGAGTGACGAGGGCGACGGCAGCGGCACGGTAGAGGGCTACCAGCCGCTCGCGGGGCAATGTCCGCGAGATGTACCGGATCGGGTCGTGGCCCACGGTCGCAAAGCGGCCGTGCAGCCGTCCGACCAGCTCGTCGACCGTTCGGCGGTAATCGCGGTAAGCGCCGACTGCCTCGCGCGAAGGCGCCGCGACCTGGATCAGTCGGACGCGACGTCGCCAGCTCGGGTAGTGCTCGAGAAGGCGCTCGAACGCGAGCAGCCGGCGCGGAATCCCCTTCGTGTAATCGAGTCGATCGACCGAGACGACCAGCCGCACGTCGCGGTCCGTGCGCGCCAGACGGGCGACCTCGCCCGCGACGGCCTCGCTCCTGGCGATCTCCTCGTAGGCTGCGGCATCGATGCCCATCGGGAAGGCCCCCACCCGCACCCGGCGGCCCTCGAAGAGGACGCGGCCGTGGCTGATCTCGCATCCCAGGATCTTCGACGCCGAGCTCATGAAGTGGCCGGCATACGAGGCCGTGTGAAAGCCGACGAGCGTCGCGCCAAGCATCCCTTCGAGGAGCTCGCGTCGCCAGCGAAGGACGCGGAACAGCTCTGATGACGGGAATGGCACGTGGAGGAAGAACCCGATCGCCGCGCCCGGTAGCCGGCGACGCACCAGTCCCGGCACCAGCATCAGCTGGTAGTCATGGATCCAGATCACGTCGCCCGGACGATACTGGCTGACGACTGCGTCTGCGAACCGCTCATTGACCCGCTTGTAGGACTCCCAGCCGCTCGGATACGTGGGCAGGCGCTCCAGCTCGTAATGGAGGAGCGGCCAGAGGATCCCGTTGGCGAATGACTCGTAGTAGCGCTCGACGTCACCGGCTGTCAGGTCGACCGAAACGGCCCGGAGGGCCGTGAGGCGTTCGTCCAGCGCGTCGCGCTGCTCCGAGTCCAGCCTCCACGTCTCGCCCGGCCAGCCGATCCAGACCCCCTGGCCCCGCTCGTGAAATCCCGCGAGGCCGCTCGCCACGCCCCCTGCGCCCGCTGACACCACGAGCTCACCGCGCTCGATGCGCGCGGCTACCGGAAGGCGATTGGAGACGAGGATTACGCGGGGCATGGTGCCGCGGGGAGGGCCACGCCGCCCATCTTCGCATTGAGGCCGGTGGTCGGCAGACCGACCCTCTGCTGTTTCACGGCGGGAGTCGACGGGATTCACGGCGACAATCGACGGGTTTCACGGCCTCGATCGGCCGAAACGCCATGCGCATCAAGCGCAGGGATTGCCGACGCTCCCTCTTCAGCATGGCCCGCCAGGGCCAATATCAGCCCCAATCGTAGAGAGCGGCGGATCGTCGCACCCCAGCTCCGCGATGAACCGGAATATCACCGGCAATCATTCGAGGGCCGGCGCCGGGCTCACCGCGGGCTCAATCCCGCTCCCGAGAGCCCAGATGCAGGGTCGCAGGCTCGATAAGCCGCAAGCTAAGAATGCGGCGGCCACATGACACGACCTCCCGGTCACTATCGAGCCCAAACAAAGGAACTGACACAACGTCCCGGTCAGAGACCCCAGCGGGCCGGCCGACGGTAGGGAACCACCGCAAGGAGCGGCTGCTCGGTTGGCTCACGCCG
>DATCPH010000228.1:0-6868 GCA_036570185.1 Candidatus Limnocylindrales bacterium
GGGTTGACCGGCGTCAGCCGGGCCAAGAGCATCCGGACCACCCAGCCGGCGCCGGTCGGCGGCCGGCCGGCCGACCTCGTCGAGCGGGTCTTCGCCGCTGCCGCCCGTGGGGATCGGAAACTCGGATGCGATCACGCGGCGGCGCCATGGTACTCGTGGATCAGGCCGCCGAGCAGATCCCGTCGGCGAACGTCGCGCGGACTGACCGCCATCGGGTCCCGCGCCTCGGCTCGTGGAGGGGCGAGGCCGAGGGCGCGATGGGGTCGCCCGCGGTTGTAGTGATCGACATAGGTCCGGAGCGTCCGATCGAGATGCCGGCGACCGAGGATGAGGGCCCTGGCGGACGTACGTTGCGAGGGGCCTCGAGCACGAATGGAGAGAGTGCCAGCGGTGCGGCTTCAGGAAGCCAGGCAAGACATGGGCCTACGTGCCGTGAGGCGCTCCCCGATGTCGCTCGACGACCTCCGCGCACCCTCGCTCGGGCTGGCGCTCCTCCAGCGACTGTGCCGATCGTCCGGCCAGCAGACGTATCGGATGTCCACGTAGCCGATGTGCTGGCGCGGCATGCGGACAGACGGGATCGGGAGATGGCTGCCACGGTTCCTCGGCCCCTCAGGACGTCGCAGCGACGTTGCGGGGCAGCAGGTACAGAGCCATCACCAGGGCCGTCCGGGCGACGACGCTGTGCCTGGTGTCGGCCGGCATCCGCACCCAGGTGCCGGGAATGGCGTGGTGCGCGTCCCCGCCCACGGTGAGATCGGCCTCGCCCGAGAGGATGTGGATGATCGCGGGACGGGCCGACGTATGCTCCGAGAGCTGCTCGCCCGGGGAAAAGGCAAAGAGCACGAGCTCGATCCCGTTCTCGTTCGAGAGCGTCTGGCTGAGGATGCCCCGGGCCGGAACGGGAGCTTCGGCGACGAGATCGCGGAACACCGTGGCTGGCACGTTCATGGTTCTCCGGTAGGCGCGGGTCCTGGGCTCGGTATCAGCACGGCCGCGTGAGTTCGGGTCGGGTTCATTGGCGTGCGTGGACGGTGCGTTGTCCAGGGCGTTCGTCGGCTTACGAGCCGTCCTTCGACGCAAGATGGACCGTGAGGAGGACCTGGCTCGGCTCGTGCGCGTGGAGGTCGTGCGCCACGCCTGAGGCCAGGACCAGCAGGCTCCCGGCGGGCAGCTCATGGCTGCGCTCGCGTGTCCTCACGGCAATGCGGCCGGCGACCACGTGGATGGTGACGAGTCCCTCGGCGACATGGTCCAAAAGGCGACCGTCGCGCTCGAAATCGAACAGGACGAGCGACACCGGTCCGTCGCTGAAGATCGTCATCTGGCGGTGACCGTCCGTCGCCGGATGGCGCTCGTGTCGGAGCCGCTCCGCGATCGCGGCGAGATCGAAGACATGTTCGGGCCCCGCGAATCGATCAGCAGGCCGTTGGCGCAGCCGCGGCTCTACCATCATCGGACCTCCAATTGCTCAAGGCAGGTTCCAGCCGCCGGCGCAGCTGTCGATCGCTGGGCACATGCGGATCGCAGCACCTCGGCCTAGCGAACTTCGAGCCCGTGAAGTGTCTGCGCTCGGGCGACTTCTTGCAGCAGGTCACAGCTCTCGAGATCGCCGGGTGCGGCGGCGAGGCTCCGTGCCAGGTCTATGAGGACTGGAAGTCCGAGGCCGGTCGTATGCGCGGCACAATTAGGAGGGTCGTCACCTCGCCCACGGAGTTCAAGGGCTACACGGTCCACGCGACGTGAGACCAGCCGCAGTACGAGATCAAGAGTGACACAACCGAGCACATCGCCATGCACAAGGCATCGGCGCTGAGGAAGCTCCGGTCCTGAACGACCGGGCGGTCGATCCCATCTTCACGATCGGCCACTCCACGCGGACCCTGGCCGAGTTCGTGGCACTGTTGCAGCACGTTGACGTCACGCTGCTCGTGGACGTCCGCTCGACCCCGCGCTCGCAGACGACGCCGCAGTTCAACGAGGACACGCTGCCGGCCTCACTGGCCGCTGACGGCATCGGCTACCGGCATCTCCGAGCCCTCGGCGGTCGACGTCGTCGTCCAAATGGGGCGCCGCCCTCACGCAACGGGTATTGGCGCGTCCCCGCGTTCCGGAATTACGCCGACTACGCGGAGACCGCCGACTTCCGCGACGGCCTGAGGACGCTTCGCGCGATTGCGCTCAGAGACCGGTGCGCGATCATGTGCGCCGAAGCGGTGTGGTGGCACTGCCATCGCTGGATCATCGCCGACTACCTGTTGGCAGGTGGGACGCACGTCGAGCACATCATGGGCCCTGGCCACATCGACCCCGCGACACTCACGCCCGGTGCGCGCGTTATGGACGACGGGACCCTTCGCTATCCCCTGCCGGAGGACGCCAACCCGATCACGAGCGACGACTGAGGGATTGACGGCATCAACGCCCAGAGAGCCTCGGCGGCCCGACATCGTGGCGACTCTCAGCCGATCGAGCCCGCGGCGAGGTCCCTGGCACCGGGGTTTCCAGGCTCGTCCAAGCATCCACGCCCGGAACCGGTCAGCCCAGCCAGTCGTGCCAGAATCCGGATTTCAACGGTTCCGGTCCTCCGGGTATCGTCAGCACCACCAACGGCTTTGCCACAAGGGCCGTCATTGTCTACGCCAACGTCACGGGCACGACCAGAGTTAGCCAGTACGATGTCGCCTGCTTCCAGGTGAGCCAGCACTGAAGGGCGGCCTTGGCGGCGGCTGTGGAGGTCGGGCCGTCGAGCGCCGTGTCAGCGCGGGTCCATAATGTGGCCCACGGCGCGCATCTTTGCCGGCGAGCCAGGTCGTCGGAGGTCCCGATCCGACCGCGGCTGCGCCATCACGCAAGTGGCTGACCGATCGAGCCCGAGAAGTGCTCGCAGAGCGGGTTGCATCGCCCACCTCGGGCTGCAGCGCTTCGGCCGCAGAGCAGAGGAGCCATGCGCAGGGGCATCCGACAGGAGGGCCTGTAGGTTTGGGCAATTGAGCCGAACGGACGAGGTTGCTTTCGGCGTGCGACGGGCCGGATCGACTGGCATGACGGGCCTCGAGCGTCCACGGCCCCGACCAACATCAGAACGCCTGCGCATCGGCTTGCTCGCTGCGCCGATGGTACCGGTTCCGCCGGTCGCCTACGGCGGGACCGAGCGGATCGTCGGCACCCTAGCCGCCGAGCTGTCACGGCGCGGTCACGTAGTGACCCTCTTCGCCTCCGCGGATTCGCGGGCTCCGTGCGCCCTCGAGCCCATCGCGCCGCAGTCGCTTTGGGCCGCCGGCTACCGCGGCGACGTCTCGGCCTTCCTGCTGTCGGCCGTGGCCCAGGCCTGGGAGCAGGCGGAACGCTTCGACATCATCCATTCGCACGTCGAGGCCTTCGGCTTCCTCCTGGCTCGCCACTGTCCGACGCCGGTGCTCTCGACCCTCCATGGTCGCCTCGACCGCGACGGCATGCCCGAGCTCCTCGATCGCTTCAGCGACATCCCCTTGGTGGCCGTCAGCAACAGCCAGCGCCGCTGGGCACCGCGCGCGAACTGGGTCGCAACGGTCCATCACGGCTTGGCCCTGGCGCAGATGCCATTCGCGGATGATCCCGGCGAGTACCTGCTCGTCGTCGGTCGGGCCGCCCCCGAGAAGGGGGTGGCCGAGGCGATCGAGCTGGCCCGACGCGTCGGCTTGCCGCTGAAGATGGTGCTGAAGGTGCATGACCCGGCCGAGATGGAGCTCTTCGAGCGCGTGGTGCGGCCCGCGGTGGACGAAGGCGTGGTCGACTTTCTCGGCGAGCTGCCGCCCGCCGAGCGCGATCCGCTGTACGCCGGTGCGCGGGCAACGCTCATGCTTGGATCGTGGCCGGAGCCGTTCGGCCTGGTCGCCATCGAGTCGCTGGCGAGCGGTACTCCGGTGATCGCACGTCGCGCTGGAGCCCTGCCCGAGATCGTCGAGCACGGTGCCGACGGCTACCTCGTGGAAGACCTCAGCGAGGCCGAGCTGGCGGTGCCTCTGGTGAGTGCACTCCACCGCGCAGACATCCGGCAGCGGGCGCTGCAGCGCTTCAGCGCGGCCCGGATGGCCGATGACTACGAGCGCATCTATCGTCGTCTGCTGCGGGGCTCGGCGGAGTCGAGCGTCCGCGTGCCTGCGACGGCCTCATAAGGCCGCCGCCCTCGCAGCACGCTCGCCCGGACCTACGACCGACTCGACGCCCGGATCACCGCGTTCCTGGCGCGAGCCGGCGTGCCAACGCTCCGGGTTGGCCTCGGCATCGTCTTCCTCTGGTTCGGTGTGCTGAAGTTCTTCCCGGGCTTGGAGCCCGGCCGAGGACCTCGCCGCCCGGACGATCGCGATGCTGACGGGTGGCGCGATGCCGCCGTCGACCTCGCTCCCGGTCCTCGCGGTTTGGGAGACGCTCATCGGCCTGGGGCTGCTGAGCGGCCGCTTCCTCCGGGCGACGCTCTTCCTGCTGGCTGTCCAGGGAACGCGACCGTTCCGAACATTCCGCGGGGTCCTCGCTTGGGGGTGCCTCCCCTAATTGCCGTGCTCGGCGCCCTCGCTGCGCGCGCGATTTCGCGCGTTCGGCCAGTGGAGCGCCCAGCGGCAGCAGGGCCACGCTAACGCGGTTCAGGCTCGCGGTCGCCGGGACACCCGCAGCGGGTTTCAGCGTCCAGGTTCTGCGTTTCTCGATGGCGGGCTGGGCCGGCGTAGACTCGCGACGCCCCCGTACAAGTCAACGAGGGTGACGCTGGAGGGTCTATGCCCAGGGCTGACGCCACGGCCGCCTTGGCACGCGCATCCGGGGCACGAGACACGAGCCACGGGAGCCCCGGGGATCCGGTTTCCGTAGACGCTCCTGGAGTAGCCGGGCTGCGTTGTGTTGTCGTGCCGCGCCCGCTCAAGGGATGCGGAGTTAGCATCGCTCAAAGGGACTCCAGACTCGGGACGACGAGCCAACCGGCAGCCCGTCCGGCGTAGATCAGCTGCTCTGTACTGAGACCCGATCGCGCACGCAGATCGGCAAGGTGGCGCTTCGCGGTGCTCGGTCGGATGCCAACGAGAGCGGCGTGGCGGTCTCGCCAGTCGCCCCTATGCCTCGGGGGGCCGTGCCTCGAGGAGATCGAGAATCAGCGCCGACCAGCTGAAGTCGGGCGCGCCGTGCCCCTCACCCGTCAACGTGTCGTAGTACTCGCGAAAGCCCCAGCGCTCGATCATCGTCGCGGTCGAATCCTCGATGCGTCGGGCCAGGTCGGCGCGGCCATGGCGCCGCAGGCCACGGCAGAGGTACCAGTTGACGTTGATCCAGCTCGCGCCGCGCCAGAGTAGGTGTTCGCCGATCGCCCCAGGCCGGAAGGCGGGTTCGCGTCGGGAGCAGGTGGGAACCGGCCACGGGGTCGCGTAGGCGCCCGGGTCTTCCAGCTGACCGATCAGACGTGCCGCGATCGGCTCCGGCAGGTCGGGCAGGAGGAGCGGGAAGAGGCTCGTGAACGTGCTCGTACGCAGTGGCCGTTCGGCCAGGCCGGCCAAGTCAAAAAAGAGGCCCGCCTCGGGGTCCCAACACTTCCCTACGAGCGCGTCACGCGTTCGGTCAGCTCGGGCTCTGAAGTCCGCGGCACCCGCGGCGTCTCCCACCTGCGCGAGGAGGTTACTGAGGACGCGCTGGTTTTCCGCGTAGATGGTGTTGACCATCACGTCCTCATCGATGAAGCGGTCGAGAGCGAACATGCGCGCTGGATCCCGGCCGACCTCCGCGTATGGATCCGCCACGCGATGCCAGGCGGCGTCGTAGTCGGGCCGGTCGTCGCCGGAGACGCCCAGGTACTCGTCGAATTTCGGCGACTCGTCGAGCCCCGTCTCGTCCGCCTGCAGAACGGCGATGAGTCCATCGTCGTCGGGGTCTCGCACGTCATGCAGCCAGTCGAAATAGCGGCGAACTGCCGGCAGGACCTCGCGCAGGAAGGCTTCGCCACGGCCGCGGGCTGCTACGGCTGCGACCGCCTCCGCCAGCAGCGGTGGCTGGATACAGTCGGAAAGGTAGGGGGTCCGATAGGCGATCGAATAGTCTGCGGGGCGGTCCTTGTATGCCTCCCGCTGCCAGAAGATGACGTGTGACACGAACCCATCGGGCTGCTGGTTCGCGAGCAGGCTGGTCAGCTCAGACTCGGCTCGAACAGGGTCGAGGTGGCTCAGGACGATGGCATGAAAGCACGAGTCCCAGAACCACTGGAATGGGTAGGTCGTCACGGATGGGCAGACGAAGTCGTAGTCGCGGTCACACCACGGTGCGTGCCCGCGCTGGCGGTTGCGAGCGTACAGGCCGCGGACAGCCGCGCGCATGGTCTCGAGCCGGGCGGCCTCAGCGCCCGCTTCGCTCATGGGTCCTCCCCGCACTCCAAGGGGCAACCGGGCACCTCACGGCACGAGCGCGAGCACCATGCCGTCAGGGTCGACCAGCCGATGCAATCCGGGGATGCCCGGGAATCGCTGGTGCGGGCCGACGACCGCTCGACCGCTGTTGTCGGCATCGATCAGTGTCGCGCCTTCTGCGTCGAGAACGGCGATCGCGCCCTCGTGGCGCACGGCGACGGGACCGCGCGGCTCGGCCGAGATCGCGACCCGACCGGCGCGCAGCGCCTCGATCACCGCGGCCAGGCTGAGATCGGTCGTTTCGACCCAGGTGGTCGGCTGGCCGGGCAATCCGCCATGGCCATGGAAATGGTAGTCGCTGCCGCCGACCGGCACCCCACCCCGCGCCGCCCACCATTCGAGGGGCGCGGCGCTGCGTCTGTCCCAGCTGTGGTGCCAGACCTCCGATAGTGGCGGGCGGCGGGTCATCAGTCGCCGCCAGCGGCAGTCGCCGTACAGTGGGTGGT
>DATCPH010000229.1:0-14230 GCA_036570185.1 Candidatus Limnocylindrales bacterium
GGCCTCGAAGATCGGCGAACGGCCACTCGAGAGGGCGGCAATCCGCTCTGCATCCACGTCGTGGACAACCACGCGATGTCCCAGGCCACAGAACCCGACAGCCGTCGTGAGGCCGACAGTTCCAGCGCCCACTACGAACAAGTCCACCCGCACTCCTCTGGGGAACGCATCGTTCGCCGGCCAGCCAGGCCCACGGCTCCTGTAGAGTAGCCGGTGCCTGGTGACGACGTTGTTGTCCACGCCACGCATGACCCCACGGCCGGCCACCGCTTCGGCCCCCACGATCCAGGGCATCCTTGACTGACCCCTCGACTCGGGAACCCACGGAAGGCGACCGGGTCGCCCAGCTGAAGGCACGAATCGCGGAGCTCGAAGCGGAGCTCCGGGAGGTCTCCGAGCGGTCGGCGGTAGCGCACCGGCCTCTCGAGCGCGAGGTCGATCGCGCGGTCCGGCTCGCGGGAGAGCGGCAACCGGCGGTTGCGGTGGCGCGGGCCGACCTCGAGCGGATCAAGAGTCGGCGCATCGTGCGCATCGGAGTCGTGGTCCTGCACCTCGCGCGCAGCCCATTGAAGTGGGCCCGTCGAAGAGCGAAGTCCGCGATGCAGCTCGCGCGCGGGTTGGCGCGTCGCGTCGGTCTGAGGCGCCTCTTCGATCCATGGGGTCCCGCCCTGTACAGATCGGTCCTGCTGGATCGACTTCACGCTCGAGGCCGGTGGTCCTCGCAGCCCCTGCACATCGGGATCACCGTCACGCGAGACGATGAGTCGGCCGGGTATGGCGACTGGTACACCGCGCACGAGCTGGGAGATGCGGTCGCGCGGCTGGGTTGGAAGGTCTCCTATCTCGAGCGCCATCGCGACCGGTGGTACGGGCTCGCCCCATCGTGCGACGTCGTGGTCTCGCTACTTCCGGAGGTCGACCTCTTCCGGGTCCCGCGGCACGTCATCACCGTGGCGTGGATCCGGAACTGGACCGAGGAATGGACCGCGAAGGCATGGTTCGACAACTACGACGTGGTCCTCGTGTCGAGTGGTCGATCCAAGGAAATCGTCGAGCAGCAATCGGCGCAGGTCGCTCACGTCTTCCCGCTCGCGACGAACCCGCAGCGCTTCTACCCTCGTCCGCCGAACCCCGCCCTATCGAGCGACGCGGTCTTTGTGGGAAGTCACTGGGGTGTCGAGCGAGGCATCGACGAGGCCCTGCCGGTGCTTGCGGCAAGCGGCCATCGGGTCGCGATCTACGGGCGGGGTTGGGAGGACCAGCCCGGCCTGGCGGACCTCTCCGGGGGCCTGCTGCCCTACGATTCCCTCCCGGAGGTCTATTCCTCGGCAGCGCTGGCGATCGACGATGCGGCGATCAGCACCAAGCCGTATGGATCGGTCAACTCCAGGGTATTCGACGCCCTCGCGGTTGGAACGCTCGTCCTGACCGACAATGCGCTTGGCGTTCGCGAGCTGTTCGACGAGGACTTCCCGACCTGGGACGATGCCGAGAGCCTTGTGGCGGGCGTCGGCGACCTCCTCGCTGACCTGGAACGTCGGAGCGCGCTCGCCGAGCGCTACCGGCGTCAGGTTCTCGCGCGCCACACCTATGACCACCGCGCGGCGGAGCTCAAGTCCCTCCTGGTCGACTGGGCGCTTGCTGCGAAGATCGCGGTCCACATCGGGCCGCAGACCTCGGAGAAGGGCCGCACCTGGGGCGACGTGCCGCTTGGGCGGGACGTCCAGCGACAGCTCAAGCGAAAGAGGAGCCAAGAGCGACTCAAGCCCGGTTGAAGGAATAGCCGACCCGAGATGAGAGACGAGGCCGACGGGCCTCCTCTTGTCGTTTCCGCTGGTATGCCACCAGTCGACCTGGCCGATCTCGCCCGGCTCGGTCGGCGACCTCCGCGTGGCGCTCCCGGGCTGCCTGGAACGCCTCCGGCGGCGTGCCCGAGAAGCTCGTCTTCGACAATGACTCGTCGGTCGTCGCGTCGCGTTCCGGGTCGATCGCCCATGATCAGGCTCGGGTTTCCTGTCCAACCGGCACCTCGGTGATCAGCAGGGCTTGTCGGTCGGAGTGCCGCGAGAACCATCCCTGGAGCGACGAAGTCGCGCGAGCACCGCGCACGCACCACCGCCAGTCGAAGCCAGGGACGATACAGGCGAGCATGGTTGGCTCGAAATTGGCGGCGAAGCGCTGCGACGTGCTCGAGAGCCAACGTTGACTTCGTCCCGGGCCGAACCCGGCCGTATCGGGGCGGTCGAGGCTGTGCGATGATCGCATCAATCAGGTGCTCCTCTGTCGGGCTTGATGGGTGTTTCACAACGCCATCTTCCCGGTTCAGAAGGGCACCTGATTCGTCGTTCCACGCCTCTCAGACGAGGCGGACCCGGTGGATCCGGGTTAAATCCACCCGGTTGTAAGCTGCAGCCCGAGGCGGATCGCGCTCATACAGCACGACGACGGCTGCAATCTCCTGCTTTGACGGCCGGGCGCCTGCAGCCTTGCGGTCGTTTCCGGTTGGGGCGTCACGGGTCGTCATGGGCTCCTGTGTCAGCACCACTGCCCGCGCGCGTGGCGCCGAGTCGGGCTTCACCGTTCCGATCCGCCATCAGCACCTCATGAAGAGGGCGGCGGTCACGGCCGAGGCGGAACCTCAGGTAGTTGCGAAGGTCGGCCGTCTGCGACGGCATCGTCCCCGCTCGTTTGCCGATGAGACGCTTTCCCGTCGAACGGAGAATGTCGAACCAGATCAACGCTTCAGTCGTCGAGCCAAGCGCCGCCCTGATCTCGGGGTGGGCGCGGAGACCCTCGAGGAGCCACACCCGATCCAGCCACCCGGCGCCGGTCCGCTCGTTCGCGGCGGTGACCGACCGTCGATGCACGCGGAATGTCGCCAGCGCGTCGGGCACGAAGCCGATGTCGTGGAAGAAGGCGATCCGCAGCCACAGCTCAAGGTCGGTTAGCTGCCGGAGACGGACGTTGAACAACCCCACGCGAATGAGGGCCCGACGGCGAACCATCACGACCGTCGGCTCGCCGATCCCGTTGTGCCTGAATTGACCGTCTCGCAAACGGTCGAACATCGCGCGCCCGTCATTGACAAGTGACAGCGGTCCGAACGAAGCATGGAGAACGCCGAACCGCTCCTTCCAGAGCGACGACTCGGGATCGTTGGGGTCATCGAGCTGAACCTCTCTGGGCGAGAAGACCAAGCCGACGTCCGGATGCGCATCCATGACATCCAGCATGCGTCGCACGCATGTGGAGGCAAGCCGATCGTCCTGCATGAGCAGCTTCACGTAGTCGCCGTTTGACGCTCGTACGCAACGGTTCCAGTTCCTTGCCATGCCGACCCGCACCTGATTCGCGAGCACTCGAAGGCGTGGATCGCCGAATTCACGAGCCATGGCGACGGTCTCGTCCGACGACGCGTCGTCGCAAACGATGATCTCGTGGCGTTGGTAGTCCTGGGCTAATGCGGACTCAATCGCCTCGACGATCCAGGGGGCTCCGTTGTAGCTCGGGATACAGATCGAGACGAGGGGTGAGCCGACTCGCGCCGACACGCGAGTCGTGGGAGCTTCGATCGTCGAGGCCAAGGCCCGCTGACCCTCTGTGCTCCGAGGAACCGCCGCAGACGTTCCGACCGGCGGCCGGCCGTCCGGCACGTCACTCATGGCCGAGGTTAGTGGCTGCCAATCTGCTGGGGCCGCGGTCGCTGGCCGCGAGCGGAATCTCGATGTGCCACTCGAGCATGGGCCTCACGACACCTGGCCAATCATTGGCATAGTGACCGCGGACGCCGTCGCCGTCGCTCCGATCTACCACCTGGAATGCGACCGCATCCCGCTCCACGGCATGGTTGACCAAGGGGGCGAGGGTGGCGACCCGCACCGTGACGACGATCCGTCCCTCAGCGAGGAAGTTGCCTGGGACCCGGCAGGTGGATCGGACGACCCCCGGGACGCGCGGGCGGCCCCAAGCCTCGCGATCGTTCCAGTCATGGGAGGCGAAAAGGCGGATCCCATCGTCGTTGTAGAAGTGAAGGCCGACAGACGGTCGGAGTTCTCCCGGTTCCTCGCACCAGTACTCGACCTCGACATCGATCGGTTGACGGATGTCAACCTCTTCGGCCGGCCCTCCATCCGCGGGGAGGACGCGAATACTCTTGAGTCGCGCCACGTCATCGCCTGGAGCATGCCGCGGGTCGTCCCAGTGACGCTCCGCGGTGCGGCCCAGGTCGGACTCGAGGTAGCTTCGGACAACGTGGCGCGTGGACCCATCAGTTACGAGCCGTCCGTGGTCGAGCAGGATGGCCCGGTCGCACAGGCGAAGGATCGTCGGCATGCTGTGCGACACGAACAGGATGGTCCTGCCCCCCTTGCCGATTTCGGACATCTTGCCCATGCATTTCTTCTGGAACTCGGCGTCGCCGACGGCAAGCACCTCGTCGATGAACAGGATTTCGGGCTCCAGGAAAGCGGCGACCGCGAACCCCAGCCGGACTTTCATCCCGCTCGAGTAGCGTTTCACGGGCGTCTCGAGGAAGGGTCCGATGTCGGCGAAATCGACGATCTCGTCGAACCGCTGGGTAATTTGCGCGCGGCGCATGCCCAGAATGGCGCCGCTGAGGAAGATGTTCTCGCGGCCGGTCAACTCGTTGTGGAAGCCAGTCCCGACCTCGAGCAGCGAACCGACTCGGCCGCGGAGTTCCGCCCGGCCGAGGGTGGGCTCCGTGATCCGCGACAGGATCTTGAGGAGCGTGGACTTGCCGGCACCGTTCCTGCCGATGATCCCCACTGCGGAGCCGCGGGGGATCTCGAAGGAGATGTCGCGCAACGCCCAGAAGTCGGTGGCCGTCTCGTGCTCCCCATTCGGCCGGAATGGCGCCGTCAACCCATTCCAAAGCGACTCGGTCAGGCGCCCATACGGACCTTTGGGAGTCCCGATCCGGTACTTCTTGGCGAGCCCCTGCGCGCTGATCGCGACATCGCCCATCAGATCACGTCGGCGAAGGTGCGCTCGACCCGCCGGAAGTAGAGCAGAGCTCCGACGAGGATCAGGACCGAGGCGGCAGCCGAGACCAGGACCAGGTTGTCAGCGCGAGGACCGCCGAGGACGGCCCATCGGAAGCCCTCGACGACCCCCGTCATGGGGTTGAGCGCGTACAGCGTCCTCCAGCGCTCCGGGATCAGCGAGCTCGTGTACACGACGGGCGAGGCGAACAGCCAAATCTGGACCAGGAACGGGACCACGTACTTGACGTCCCGATAGCGCACGTTCACCGCCGCGAGGAAGGTCCCGATCCCGAGAGCCGTGATCAGCGCCAGCAGCGTGAAGGCCGGGACCCACAGGACCGCCAGCGACGGCCTGGCCCCGAACAGGACCAGCATGAGCGCGAGCACGCCCAGTGCGATGACGAAATCGAGCAGGAACGAGCCGACGGCTGCGAATGGCAGCAGCAATCGCGGGAAGTAGACCTTCGTGATGATGGCCTCCCCCCCGACCAGGCTATTCGAGGCGCCCGTCAGGCTCTGGGCGAACAGAGTCCACGGGACGAGACCCGCGAAGATGAAGAGGGGATACGGGACGCCGCTCGGCCCGACGCCCGGGATCCGGCCTAATGAGACCGAGAACACCGCCATCAGCAAGACCGGCTGAAGGACGGCCCAGGCCGCACCGAAGAACGTTTGCTTGTACCTGACCTTCAGGTCGCGCCAGACGAAGAAGTACAGGAGCTCGCGGTGGGCCAACAGCTCGCCGATCCCGAGGTCGAGCCAGCCATGGCGGGGCTCGATGACCGTGATCGGGAAGGTGCCAGCGTGTTCGCCGGACGCGATCTCTCCCATGACTCCGCTATAGCAGCCCCGGGGTGCAGGCGCTGCGAAGGGGGCCCGCGGCATTGTGTCATGATCCGCTGCCATCGGTCGATCGGTGCGACTGCGCGTGTGGACTGCGCGCCACCCGATGCTCGTCGAGCATGAATACGGGCGCGGCGGGAGCCTTCAGTATCTCGCCGCCTGAGACGTCCACCGGGCCAAGCTCTTCGGCCGCCGTGAGCCCAAGACCAGCATCGAGCCGTTCGGCCGGCTCGTCGAGCAGGTCTTGATCGCCGAACCCTACCGCTCGGCGCGGCGCGTCTTCTGGGTCTTCGACGACGGCAGCTCGGATCGGGGCAAGGCCGCCGTCCGACGTCTCGTGGAGGCGTACCCGCAACTCGTGCCCGTCCGTCTCCCGGTCCACGCCACTTGGCTCAACCAGGTCGAGATCTACTTCAGCATGCTCAAGCGTAAGGTCCTCACGCCGCGGATGCCGCCTCGCGCGAGGCCGCTTGGGGATCCGCTCGATGAGCCCGTGGAGGCGAAGCCGGCGGAGCTCGTAGCTGAGTCGAGCCCTCGCGGAGCTCGCCGGGCTGAGTCCGAAGAGCGGCGCGACGTAACTTCGCATGTCGCGGGCGGCGAAGCCGGCTGGCCCGAGTCGGAAGATGAAGAGCGTCGAGAGCAGCTGTCGGGTCCGTCGATCGGCGAACCGGAGGGCCGGCGCCCGCTGCCCGTTGACGAGGGCAGGCTGGGTGAGCCGGACGAACGTTGTTTCGCCGAAGACCTGGGTCAGGCTGACCTCGGCCTGGAGGACGGAGAGTTCGTAGCGGTAGCCGGCGGCCCGATCGGCCTCGGTGTACGGGTTCGGCAGGCGGGCCAGCCACTTGCGCAGGAGCGCCTCGATCCGGGCCCGGGGGGTGAGGCCGTCACAGATCGCCTGGAGGCGCTCTGGATCGGGGCACGAGCGGAACCCGTTGTCGAGCGGCTGGTAGGCGATCCCCTCGCGCTCGAGCTGGCGCTTGGCCCACTCGTGGCCGTTGAGGCAGAGCCGCCCGGTGTACGGGAAGTACGAGCTGAACTTCAGAAAGAACGGCCCGAAGTTGGCATCGACAGCGTAGACGTAGAACTGGTTGACGATCGACGTCGAGGGCACGATCCAGGCCTATGGCCGGCCGGTCGCCCGGGTGTGGCGCTTCTCGGTCCGAGAGACGGTCGTCTTATCCTGGGCCCGTCCGACGAACAGGACGCCCTCGCTGCCAGTGAACCGGGCGAGGTGCTCCTTCGCGATGTTGTCCTTGCGCTCGTCCCGCTTGAAGTCGACGAGCTACACGTTCTCCCGCTCGACGAAGGCTTTGATCGCGGTGCTCGCCGAAGAAGCGCAGCACGCCCGGGACGCGCTGGAGGGTCGGCACGTAGACGTTGAGGTAGAGCCGGTCGACGCATTCCACCTCCAACGTCACGTGATCATGGAGGATCGTCGCCACGGACTGCGGTACGCTCATCGTCGGCTCCGGCTTGACGGGGTCCCTTGTGGACCACTGACCGCTTGACGGTCCCATCTCCCCGGCCCTCGTGGCCGTGGCCTGCCCGCACGCCGGAGCCTACGCCGGTTCAACCCGCGACACGACTCGTCAGTCTGAGGCGAAGCCTCGTTGGGTGTAGGCTCTGACTCCAGTCGGGACCACCCAAGGGCCGATGAATCGCTCTTATGTTGCGGTGTACCCGGGGCTGTCGAAGTAGGGCTGTCCGTCCGAGCTGACGAGGTGGGCCTCGGGACCCAGCGATGCCAGGGCTTTGGGCAAGCAGTTCTCGCTGTAGTCCATCTTCTCTGCGAACCAGTCCGCGATCACGGCGATGCGCATGTGTCAGGGAGCCATGACCCCGGAGGCGTACGAGTCGTCGATGTCCTGGCCGAGGGGAGCGATACGCGCTTTCATCTGGCGACGCCCCGCGTTTTATCCAGCCTTGTTGCCTCGTACCACTTGATCGTCCGGCGCAGCCCATCCTCGAAGCTCGTGCCCGCAACAAACCCAAACCACTCTCGTGCCCGAGACGTGTCGAGGGCCCGGCGGGGCTGCCCGTCGGGCTTCGTCGGGTCCCAGCGGATGTCGCCGCGAAACCCGGTCATTTGGGCGATCAGCTCGACGAGCTCGCGGATCGTGACCTCGCGGCCCACCCCAAGATTCACCGGCTTTGCGCCGTCATAGCGCTCGGCGCCGAGGACAATCCCCTCTGCCGCGTCGTCCACGTATAGGAACTCCCGCGAGGCCGATCCGGTGCCCCAGGCCTCGATGTGATCTGCGCCCACGTCGCGCGCCTCAACGCATTTCTTGATGAGCGCCGCCATGACATGCGAGCTGCGGGGGTCGAAGTTGTCGCCGGGGCCGTACAGGTTCACCGCGATCAGGTAGATGGCGTTGAAACCGTACTGCGTGCGGTATGTCTGGCTCTGGACGAGGAGCATTTTCTTGGCAAGGCCGTACGGCGCGGTTGTCTCCTCCGGGTAGCCGTTCCAGAGGTCCTCCTCGCGGAAGGGAACCGGGGTGAACTTCGGATATGAGCAGACGGTCCCGATCGTCACGAACTTCTCGACGCCGGCGAGCCTCGCCGACTCGATGAGCTGGATGCCCATGATCGCGTTCTCGTAAAAGAAGCGGCCTGGGTTCTCGCGGTTCGCGCCGATCCCGCCGACCGCCGCTGCCAGATGGATAACGAGGTTCGGGCGACCGTCAGCGAGCGCACGTCCAACACCGTCCAGGGTCCGGAGGTCGTAGTCGCGGCTGCGAGGAGCGAAGATGTTGGTCGCTCCGGCGGCCTGGAGCCGGCGGACAACTGCGCTGCCCAAGAAGCCCCCGCCGCCGGTCACCATTACCCGGCGGTCCGCCCAGAAGGCGCTCATTGCGTCGTTCCGGCCTCCGTCGCGCTGAGGTGGGCCTCCGGATCTACGCCCGCCTCCCGGAGGTCTGCCTCGAGCATGAGCCGTACCAAGTTCGCGAAGGTCGTCCGCGGTTGCCAGCCGAGGCGCTCACGCGCCTTCGTCGCGTCGCCGCATAGCTCGTCGACTTCGATCGGGCGGAAGTAGCGCGGATCGATCTCCACGAACTCCGACCAGTCGCGATCGACTAGCGAGAATGCGAGCTCGACGAACTCGCGCACAGAGTGCGTTTCTCCGGTCGCAACCACGTAATCGTCCGGTTCCGGCTGCTGGAGAATCAGCCACATCGCCTCGACGTACTCGGGAGCGTAGCCCCAGTCGCGCCGGGCGTCGAGGTTCCCGAGGTAGAGCTTCTTCTCGGTCCCGGCGAGGATGGCGGCGATCCCTCGGGTCACCTTCCTCGTGACGAACGTTGCACCCCGCCTGGGAGACTCGTGGTTGAACAGGATGCCGTTTGCAGCGAACATCGCATACGCCTCGCGGTACTGGACCGTCATCCAGTGCGCGAAGACTTTGCTGACGGCATAGGGGCTTCGTGGGTGGAACGGCGTCGTCTCCATCTGCGGGGACTCGGCGGCCTTGCCGAACATCTCGCTGCTTCCCGCCTGGTAGTAGCGGATCGGCCAGTCTGCGTGGCGGATCGCCTCGAGGAGGCGCAACGCACCCATGCCGGTCGTGTCCGCCGTGAACTCCGGCATATCGAAGCTGACCTTGACGTGGCTCTGGGCGCCGAGGTTGTAGACCTCATCCGGCTTGATCCGATTGAGCGAGTTGATCAGGGACGAGGAATCCGCAAGGTCACCGTAGTAGAGGTTGAGCAGAACGTCGGGTCGGTGTGGGTCGCGATATAGGTGCTCGATTCGGCCCGTGGAGAACGAGCTCGATCTCCGGATCAGGCCGTGAACCTCATAACCCTTGGCGAGAAGGAACTCGGCGAGGTACGAGCCGTCCTGCCCGGTGATCCCAGTGATCAGGGCACGCCGGGTCACCTAAGGTCGAGGCGGACGGATCGTTGCATCGCAGGAATGATACCGTTCCGGACCCATCCCACCGCCAGAGGGCGAGCCCGCGAGGGCCTGCTGCCCCTCCTTCGCGTGGACACGCCAGTTGGCCGGGTTCGCCAGGAGCTGCTCCGGCGGTTCGCGTCTATGATCCGGGGCGGAATCCATGCAGCCAGCTGACAGCGAAAGCTAGGGGAGTATTTTGGGCTTGCCACGTCCGCTGTTCTCCGTCGTGACCGCCGTCTACAACGTCGAGCCCTATCTTCCGGACTTTATCGCGTCCATCGAAGGGCAGCGGTTCGACCTCCAGCGCCTCGAGGTCATCGCGGTCGACGACGGCTCTACCGATGGGTCCCTAGCGTTGCTTCAGGAATGGGCTCGGCGCAGCCACGGCCTTGTCAAGGTGGCGACCAAGTCCAACGGCGGCCAGTCGTCTGCGCGGAACCTTGGCCTCGAGCACGCCACCGGCGAGTGGGTCACGTTCACCGATCCAGACGACATGCTCGACTCCAACTTCTTCAAGGTCGCACATCGGTTCGCTATGGCACACCCGGATGTCGAAGTTCTGGCAGGCAAGCCCGTTTTGCTCCTCGAGAGCCGCGGGCGCATCAGCGACCAGCATCCGCGCCGTCGGCAATACGAGGCAGGCAATCGCCAAGTCAATCTGGAGCACGAACCGAACACCTTCACCGGAAGCGCTAGCGTTAGCCTGTTCAAACTCGATCGGATCCGTGCTTTGGGTCTGCAGTATGACACTCGCGTCACGCCGAACTTCGAGGACGATCAATTCGCCGTTCATTATCTGATGGGCTTGCCGGAGCCTGTGGTCGGAGTCCTGCGCGACGCGAAGTACATCTACCGAAAGCGCGCAACGAACAACTCAACCCTGCAGCAAAGCATGAGCCATCCGGGGCGCTATTCCAACGTTCTGGAATTCGGCTATCTCGAGGTCTTGCAGGGTGCGCAAGCCAGGTATGGACGCGTTCCCCCCTGGCTCCAGCACGTGATCATCTACGAGTTGTCCTGGTATCTCGAAGAGGACCGGGAGATCAGTTCGAATATCCGGATGTCGCCGGAGTTGATCCCGAGATTCCACGACCTGTTCAGTCAGATCATCAGATACCTCGATCCCGAGGTGGTTTGGAGTCACACCGTCCGACCGTTAAAATCGGTGTGGGCGGACCTGTTCGCGCACGCGGGCCGCATCCAGGACTGGCATTCGGCAGTGGCCGTGCGAACCAAAGTAGACCCGCAGATGGGGCTGCAACGCATCTGCTATCGGTACGTCGGGGCGCCACCGCGAGAAGAATTCCTCGTCGACGGTTCGGCCGTTCAGCCAGCCTTTTCGAAAACGATGTCGCACACGTACTACCGCAAGACACTCATGTTCGAGCGCATTGTGTGGCTACCGTGCGGCCTGACATCGCGGGTGCTGTTGGAGGGAGCATCCGTCACGATAGTGGCCGAGTGGCCGCAGCCAAGCCAACCGGCACATTCAAAGTCGATCCGGGAACGGCTCTGGTTGTACCGCCGCCTTCCGGCAGCCTACCTCATCAGGGCTTTGGCGAGGCGAGGGCGCGCGTCGTTTGGCTCGCTCCAGAGGCGTCCATTGCGCCTGCTTGCTCGGGCGTTGCCGTATAGGGCCAAGTTCTCCAATGCCTGGGTGGTGATGGATCGCATTGAGGACGCCGATGACAACGGGGAGCGACTCTTCGAGTACCTCCTGGCCGAGCGGCCCGACATCAACGCCTGGTTCGTCCTCGAGAAGAGCACCCCTGCTTGGAAGCGGATGTGCGCGGCCGGTGTTCCTCGGCTGGTTGCGTACGGCTCGTTTCAATGGAAGATGCTCATGCTCAACTGCGCCTGGTTGCTCTCTTCACATGCAGACCTCGGGATCGTCAAGCCTGAGCAGATCACGGGGATCACCGCGCAACCAACTTGGAAGTTCGCCTTCATGCAGCACGGTGTAACTGATGGCGATTACTCCGTGTGGCTTAACGAGCTTGATTTCGATATGTTCATGGTGAGTACGCAAGCAGAGCTCGAATCAGTTGTGGCCGACGGGACTTCTTATCGTTACACCGCAAAGGAGACGCAGAACACCGGCCTGCCACGGTGGGACCGGCTGTTGGCGAAGGGGCGTCAGTTCAGCCCCGAGGATCGAGACCTCATCCTTGTGGCGCCGACCTGGCGCAGGTGGCTTTGGCTCCCGCTCGCCCCGTTCGCCCCGGTATCAGGGCGCCGCCAGGCGGAAGACGAGTTCTGGAACTCTGAGTACTTCCGTAACTGGAACGCTCTTCTGCGGTCGCCACGGATCGCCGAGGCCGCCGCTCGCCGGGGACGGCGCGTCGCCTTCATGCCGCACCCAAAAATGCAGGCGATACTGGCCAGGATGGGGCTGCCCGCGCACATCCGGCTGCTCGCCTACGTCGGCAACGACGTGCAGGAACTCTACGCGAGGTGCGCCTTGCTCGTGACGGACTACTCGTCAGTGGCCTTTAACGCGGCGTACCTCAATTGCCCGGTCGTCTATTTCCAGTTCGACCAGGAGCAGATGATGAGCGGCGGGCATGTGGGCCGGCCGGGCTACTACGAGTACCTGCGCGATGGCTTCGGTCCGGTCGTCATTGACGTACCTGAGGCAGAGACCGCGATCGTTGCCGCCGTCGACAACGGCCCGTGCCCTGCCCCCGAGTACCAGGCGCGCATCGACCAGACCTTCGTCAACCGGGACGGTCGGGCCTGCGCTCGGCTGGTGGCGGCCATCGAGGAGCTCAGCCGCCCATACCGTCCGCCGAGCACCGCGTAGGCACGCTGGGCCGGCCGCAGCTCTTCCTCGCCTGCAACGGGGGCCGCCACATCGAGCCGTGCACCCGATTCGATCCTCGGTCAGACGCTTCCTCGGGAAGCAGAGTCCGGGCGGTGGCAAGACCATTTGTGGACCAGATTCCTTCACGATGGAATCCCGTCTTGCCAGCGCGTTTACAATGTCGTCCCGGAACGTGGAAAGCGAGACTGATCCCCCGAGCCGGGACGGAGGGCGACGACGTTCGGGAGCCGCGCGTGCCCGGCGGCTCCTGGCGGGATCGCTTAGTGCAGCGGCTTCCGCTCCTGCAACGAGGGTAGCGGGTCAGCTGTTCGGTTCTACCACGCATCACAGGGCACGAGGGAGGACCGAAGCCGTGATCCGTCGTCACGCGCTTGCGTTTCGCATGGTCCTCGTGTCCGCCGACGTCCTCGTCGCAATCCTGGCTCTCTGGTTCGCCGCCGCCCTGCGGTTCGGGTCCGGGGGAATGGCCATCGTCGCCGACAGGTTCCCGGATCCCATGCCTGCGGGGGCGATTTATGTTGCGGGTTGGGTCGGCGTCCTGTGGTTGCGCGGTCTGTATCGGCCGCGGGCGCGCCTGACGGTACGACGCGAAATCCTCGACGTTACGGCAGCGACGATCACCTTTGGCGTGATCGGTCTTTCGGTCCTGTACTTCTCAAAGGAGGCGGATCTGAGCCGGGCGCTCATTGTGGCGCTGCTTCCCACGCTCGCGGTGGGCGCGATCATCTCGCGGTACCTGATCCGGACCATCCTGGTGTGGCTGCGCGCCACCGGCAAGAACACCCGCTTCATGCTCATTGCCGGAACCGGCCCAGCAGCCGAGCGTTTCGCGAACCTCGTGGAGGGTCGCCTCGAGCTCGGCGTACGAGTCATCGGGCACCTCCTGGAGAACGGCCATCCGGTCGCCGCGGTGAGCCGACCCATCCTGGGTGGCCTCGCGGATTTCGAACGAGTCCTGCACGAGCGCATCGTCGACGAGGTCGCGATCTGTCTCGCGCCCGACCACTGGGAGCACGTCGACGACATCGCGAACATCGCTTCGGAGGAGGGCAAGATCGTCCGCATCCCTTCCGTCTTCCCACTCCGCTCGGTGGGGATGGGGCCGGCCGAGATGATCGGCGACATGGCTGTCCGTTCGATCGTCCACGGTCCGGACCGGGTCGTGGCACTGGTCGGCAAGCGCCTGCTGGACGTCGCGGGGAGCGCCGTGGCCCTGGCCGTGTTCGCCATCCCGATGGGCCTGATCGCGCTGCTGATCCGATTGGACTCGCCCGGGCCGGCGCTCTACCGGCAGGCGCGCGTGGGGATTCACGGCCGACCGTTCGGGATGGTGAAGTTCCGTTCGATGGTCAACGGCGCGGAAGCACAACTGGAGGAGCTGCTGAGCCAAAACGTCATCAACGGCCATGCGTTCAAGATGCCGCACGACCCGCGCATCACCCGCCTGGGTCGATTCCTGCGGCGGACCTCTCTCGACGAGCTGCCCCAGCTCTGGAACGTGCTTCGAGGTCAGATGAGCCTCGTGGGGCCGCGTCCACCGCTGCCGGCCGAAGTCGAGAGATACGACATCTGGCACCGTCGTCGCCTGTCGATGACCCCAGGCATGACCGGACTGTGGCAAGTTCGGGGTCGCCGCGAGGCGGACTTCAACCGCTGGGTC
>DATCPH010000230.1:0-6158 GCA_036570185.1 Candidatus Limnocylindrales bacterium
GGCGGGGACCGCGCTCGTCGCAGTAAGGGTGGAGGCGATCGATCCGCGCGTCCAGATCCTCGACTATGCGCCGAGCCAGATCAAGGTGAAGGTCGACCAGTTCATCAGCCGTAACGTTCCGATCCAGGTCATCCAGGGCACGGTTCCACAGGGCCTCGACGTCCGCGCCCCGGTGCCGGCCCAGACGACCGCAACCGTCAGCGGGCCGGCCACCGTCGTCCGGCTCGTCGTCGCCGCGCAGGCCCGCGTCCAGATCGACCAATCCGGGATCAACTTCGACCGTGACGTGGAGCTGATCCCGGTCGACAACATCGGCGAGACGCTCCGACCCCTCCAGGTTGCCCCGGCAACCGTGCGAATCCAGGTCGCGGTATTCGCCAACCGCCAGACGCGGACCCTGCCGGTGACGCCGGTCGTCACCGGGACGCCCGCGGCCGGATTCGAGGTCGCGAAAGTGACCGTGACGCCGCTTGTCGTGATGGTCGAAGGCGATGCCGACGCACTCGGTGCGCTAGACGCGGTCAATACCGCGCCGGTGTCGATCAACGGAGCGTCGTCGGCAGTGAACGCCTCCGCCGCCCTCGCCCTGCCGGATGGCATCCTCGCGTTGGGCCAGTCGACCGTGACGGTGAAGGTCACCCTGCGGTCGGTCACCGCGACCCGCACGTTCAGCGCCGGGATCGTCCTGGTCGGCGCGAGATCCGACCGCGTCTACACGATCTCGACCGACAGTGTCCTGGTCACGATCGGTGGCTCGGTCGCTGACGTCGACCGGCTATCCGGATCATCCTTCACGGTCACCGCCGACGTGACCGGCCTCGACACCGGCAGTCGCCAGGTCACGGTCACGGCCAACCTGCCCGCAGGACTGACCCTCCGCTCGGCCAATCCGGCGAAGGTCGTCGTGACCGCAGCTCTACCGGCGCCCGCGCCCAGCCCGTCGGCGTCCGTCGGACCCTGATTCGCCCCGCGACCCACAACCAAGGAGACGCGATTGCCCCGCCTGTTCGGAACGGATGGAATCCGTGGCATTGCGAATGTTGATCTCAAGCCCACTACCGCATTTGCCCTGGGACGCGCGACCGGTAGCCGGCTGGCCGAGAATGGCCGCGCGATCGTCGTCGGGCAGGACACCCGGCGCTCGGGCGACATGTTCGTGGCGGCCATTGCGGCCGGTGCGACCAGCGTCGGCGTTGACGTCCACCAGGTCGGGGTCGTGCCCACGCCGGCCCTGGCATTCATCGCCGGGAGCGGCGAGTACGCAGCCGGGATCATGGTCTCGGCATCGCACAATCCGGCCACCGACAACGGCTTGAAGGTCCTCGACGAGTTCGGCCTGAAGCTGGACGACGGTCTCGAGGACGAGCTGGAGCAGCTCATCTGGCGGGCTGAGGAGATCGCAGGGGCGCCGTTCGACCGTCTGGGCGTCGTCGTCGACGCCCACGACCGGCTTGACGCGTACCTCGGACACCGCCTCGGCCTGGCTCGCTCGATCGGGGCCGCGGGTCTGCGGGTGGTGCTCGATTGCGCCAATGGTTCGGGCGGGATCGTCGGGCCGCGGATCCTCGAGGCGACCGGCGCGGCACTCGAGGTCATCAACAACGACGCCGACGGTCTCAACATCAACGTCGAGTCCGGTGCGACAGCACCGGAAGGGCTCGCCCGGTGCGTGACCGATCGCGGCGCGGACGTCGGGTTCGCACTCGACGGCGACGCGGATCGGCTCATCGCCGTGGATGCGGCCGGCCGCGTGGTCGACGGCGACCAGCTCCTGGGAATCCTGGCCCTCGACCGGCTCGAGCGCGATGCCCTGCCGCAGCGGGCCCTCGTGGTCTCGGTCCTGTCCAACGGCGGGCTCCAGACGCGGATCGAGGCGGCCGGCGGCGTCGTCATCCGGACGCCGGTGGGCGACAAGTACATCCTCGAGGGGATGCAGGTCTCGGGCGCGGCGTTGGGCGGGGAGAAGAGCGGTCACGTCATCGTTCTCGACCAGACCACCTCGGGTGACGGGATCGTGACCGCCCTCGAGATCCTCCGCGTTATGACCGCGAAGGGCCGGTCGCTCGCAGAACTTGCCGCCGACGTCCCGCTCCTTCCCCAGCAGCAGCGCGCGGTGACCGTCAGGCACAAGGACCAATGGGAGGGCGACCCGGCGCTCCGGGCGGCGATCGCCGAAGCTGAGTCGCGGCTGGGAGCTGGTGGTCGGGTCCTCGTTCGTCCATCCGGCACCGAGCCGGCCCTCCGGGTGATGGTCGAGGGTCCGGACGCCGACCTCGTCCGCGAGCTCGCCGACTCACTCGTGGCTCTCGCAGGACAGCGGCTACACTAGGCAGCCATCGTGCCCACAGTGACGACCATCATTCCGATCGGCAGCGGCCGCGGACCAGACCGGAGGCCCTGATCGATGTGCGGCATCGTTGGCTACGTCGGTCCGCGCGAGGCCGGTCCGATCCTGATCGAAGGCCTCAAGCGCCTCGAGTATCGCGGCTACGATTCGGCCGGGATCGCCCTTGTCGACGACGCCGGTGATCTCTTCGTCGAGAAGAAGGCCGGCAAGCTCGCGAACCTCCAGACGGCCATCGCCGACCGCACGCCCCACGCCGCGATCGGCCTCGCTCATACCCGCTGGGCGACTCACGGCCGGCCCACCGATCTCAATGCCCATCCCCACCAGGACTGCAGCGGGGACATCACGGTCATCCACAACGGCATCATCGAGAACTTCCGCGAGCTGCGCGACGGGCTCACGGCCCGCGGCCATCGACTGACGTCCGACACGGACACCGAGGCGATCGCCCATCTCGTCGAGGAAGCCTATTCGGGCGATCTCGCCGACGCGGTGCGCGACGCCTTGAAGAAGGTCGAAGGGGCGTACGCCATCGCGGTCATGCACCGGGCGGAGGTCGACCGTCTCGTGGGAGCCCGCCAGGATGTGCCCCTCGTCGTCGGCCTGGCGGAGGACGAGAGCTTTCTCGCCAGCGACGTGGCGGCGATCCTCGCCCATACGAACCGGATCATCTTCCTCGAGGAGGGTGACGTCGTGGACCTGCGGCCCTGGGGCGCGACCATCACGGGCGTCGACGGCACGCCTCGGCAGCGCGAGGAGACCGTCATCACGTGGTCGCTCGAGGCGGCCGAGAAGAGCGGCTACGACCATTTCATGCTCAAGGAGATTCACGAGCAGCCGGAGGCGATCCGCCAGTCGATCGCCGGGCGCGTTGGACGGGACGGGGAGATCCACGTCGAGGAGCTCGAAGCCGTCGCGTCGATCCTTGGCGATGTCGAGCGGATCGAGCTCGTGGCCTGCGGCAGCGCCTTCTACGCGGCGATCGTCGGTGCGGCCGCCATCGAGCGGCTCGCGGGCCTGCCGGCCCGCGCCACCGTGGGCTCGGAGTTCCGCTACAACCCGCCCCCGCTCGGCGCGAAGACGCTCGTGATCGCGGTCACCCAGTCGGGGGAGACGGCCGACACGATTGCGCCGGCGCGGCTCGCCCGTGAGCGTGGCTGCTCGATCGTTGCCGTCACCAATACCGTCGGCTCGGCGATCACCCGGGAAGCCGATGCGGTGCTCTTCCTCCAGGCCGGCCCCGAGATCGCGGTTGCCGCCTCGAAGACGTTCACGACCCAGGTCACGACGCTTGTGATCCTCGCCGCCGCCATCGCCAAGGCCCGCGGTTCGCTGAGCCCCGACGACGAGCGAAGGCTCGGCTTGGCGCTCCGCGCCCTGCCGGATGGCGCCGCCCGCGCGCTCGAGCTCAACGGGAGCCTGTCCCCGAGCCTCGCGCGCCGCTATGTGAACTCCCACGGTTTCATGTTTGTCGGGCGGGGCTCGTCCTACCCGGCCGCCCTGGAAGGTGCCCTCAAGCTCAAGGAGATCAGCTACGTTCACGCCGAGGGCTATGCCGCCGGCGAGCTCAAGCACGGACCGATTTCTCTCCTCGATGCGGAGTATCCGTTGGTCGCCGTGGCGACCCGTTCGGAGGTGTACGACAAGCTGATCAGCAACGTCATGGAGGGCCGTGCCCGGGACGCCAAGGTCATCGCGGTCGCGACCGAGGGCGACGAGCAGATCGAGCGGTTCGCGGATGACGTGTGCTGGGTGCCCGACACCCACGAGATCCTGAGCCCGGTCCTCGCCATCATCCCGCTCCAGCTCTTCGCATATCACATGGCCGTGGCCCGCGGCACTGACGTCGATCAGCCCCGCAACCTGGCAAAGTCCGTCACGGTCGAATGACGGCCCGGGCCAAGGCGGCGCTCGAGGCGTTCCCGACCGAGGCCCTTCCCGCCTCGGTCCCGCCTGGAACGACCGAGCTCGGGATCGACATCATCAGGGTCGCCAGGATCCAGGCCGCACTCGACCGCTTCGGGACCCGGTTTTCCCGGCGGGTCCTGACCCCCTCCGAGCAGCGCTACGTGCGCGATCGAGCCGAAACGCTGGCCGGCCGCTGGGCCGCGAAAGAGGCGATCAGCAAGGTCCTCGGCCTCGGAGTACGGGGGATCGGCTGGCGCGACATCGAGATCGAGCGCCTGCCGACAGGGCAGCCGGCGGTCCGGCTTCACGGCCGCGCTGAGGCGCGCGGACGGCAACTCGGCATGGACCGGATCGCCGTCTCGATCAGCCACGAGTCCGACTACGCGGTTGCCATTGCATTTGGTGTCCGGACCGCAGGTGGACGATTCCTGTTCCCGCTGGATATCGAAGAGCGGCTCGACGATCGCGAGCGACGGCTGCTTACCCGGCTCGAGCGCCTGCGCGAGCTCGCCGATGCGGCCATCGAAGCGGGTCCTGGCGCCACCCTTCGGGAGGATGGCGACGATGCCTGAGCGTCGGCCGGTCGGATTCCGCCGCCATGGTGAGGCGACCGAAGCCCCGGAACGCGACGCGTCGCCCAGCGTCGAGGCGGAGGGGGCGATCGAGCTCGACGACGATCAGGTCTCCAAGCTCCTGCCGGAGCGGCCCAAGCGCGGCCACAAGGGCAGCTTCGGCAAGCTCCTCGTCGTCGCTGGGTCCCTCGATTACGCCGGCGCGGCGCTCCTGGTCTGCCGTGCGGCGGGCCGCGCCGGTGCCGGCCTCGTGACGCTGGCCGTGCCCGAGTCCCTCCAGCCGCTCTTCGCGGCCAAGGTCGTCGAGGCCACCACGATGGCTCTTCCCGAAGACGACGTGGAGGAGGTCGAGCCTGATGCGGCGCTCGCCCGGATCCTCGATCACGAGCACGACGCTATGGTCCTCGGACCGGGTCTCCGAGCGGGCCTGGCGACCGTTGAGCTGGTTCGCGAGCTCATCTCCGTACCGGCAGAGCCGACACCTGCCCCGATCGTGCTTGATGCTGAGGCCCTTCGCTCGCTGGCCACGATGGATGGCTGGTGGAACGCAGTGAACCGGTCGGCCATCCTGACGCCGCACGCGGGTGAATTCGCTCGCCTTCGCGCCGGCAGCGGCAATGATCCCGCCGCGGACGGCGATCTGACCGACGACGACGCCGCCCGCGCCGCGGCAGCGCGGAGCGCCGCGGCGACGTGGAACCAGGTCGTGGTCCTGAAGGGGGCCCGCACTGTCATCGCCTCTCCGGACGGCACCGTGGCCGTGGCGCCCTTCGAAAATCCGGCCATGGCAAGCGGCGGGACGGGCGACGTCCTGTCGGGCACGATCGGATCGCTTCTCGCCCAGGGGTTGGCGGCGTTCGACGCAGCGAAGCTCGGCGTCTACCTCCACGGCATGGCCGGCGATACGGTCCGGGATCGCCTGGGCGATGCCGGGCTTCTCGCGTCCGACCTGCCCGACGCGATCCCGGGCGCCCGGAAGCGGCTTGCGGGGCTGGCCGAGCGCAACGCCGGCGGCAAGCGGCTCGGCTTTCGCGCTCACGAGGAATCACAGCGGGCCACTCGTCCGGATCGAACCGCCGGGGCCGCAGGACGGAGAGTCGCCGGCTGCGCCGAGCGCCGGACCGGCGAGCTGAGCATTCTCGAACCCGCGAGGGTGCCGATCGAGGCCCGCCTTGCGAAGGCGGGACTGCCCCCACTCCCGCGAACCGCCTGGCTCGAGCTCGACCTCGACGCGCTCCGGTCGAATCTCGACTCGATCCGTGGGCTCGTCGGCAGCGGCGTTCGGGTCGAGCCGGTGGTGAAGGCGGACGCATATGGGCACGGCGCGGCAC
>DATCPH010000231.1:0-4869 GCA_036570185.1 Candidatus Limnocylindrales bacterium
CGGCAGGGGACCCAAGCATCACTCGGAAGAGACGTTCGTACTCGTTCGTGACGTGTTCCCATGGGTACAGCGAGCGTGCCCGTTCACGAGCAAGCTGGCCAAAACGACGGCGTAGGCCTGCATCCTCGGCCAGCGCCCGCATCTCCCGCCCCAGGTCCTCAGGAGAATTGCGAGCGTAGTAGGCGCCCGCGTCGCCGAGGACCTCGCGGTGCGCCGGGACGTCATTGGCGATGATAGAAACGCCGCGTCCCCGATACTTGTGGCGGATCGTCGGAAGGACGCGAAGGCGCATGCCGCGGTGATCATGCAACCCGGCCGGCACCACGTGCAACGAAGATGGAACATGACCCCGTGCGGCAGGTTCTGCAGCTCACGTCCCGCCTCGTGACGACACGCCGACCAACGACTCCGAGGACCGACCCGTATGCGACGTGGCCGGCGATCGAGACGGGGACGAACTCGCCCGGCAGCAAGGCGCCAAGCCAGACTGGGTAGAGGAGGAGCATTGCCGTCTCGAGGACGAGCGCCCACGCGATACCCGAGATCACGTTGGGCCGCTTCACCACGATGAGGTACGCGATCGCGAAGCCGAGGCCGTTCGCAAGATGGAAGAGCGTTCCCGCCGCGAACGCGAGCCCTTCGGGCGTCGTAGGACCGAGCAACGCCTGGCCGAACAGCAAGAAGACGTGGAATGGCGCGAAGCTAAGCGAGGCGATCGAGACGAGGCCGTAGCGGGCGGCGTCGTAGGCGAGCACGGCCGGGAGGCCGACAAGGATCCCTGCGGTCACCCGTGAGCGCAGCCATCGTCGCGCATCCGCGCTCATCGCCCGCAGGGTCCAGGCCCAGAGGCCGGCTCCGCCGACCAGAAGCCCCGCCGACGCGACCCTGAGTGACACGCCCGTGAGGATCATCAGCGTGAGCCCTCCCCCGGTCGCGAGGGGCAGGAGCGCGAGGACGAGGCGTCGGCGGCCGTCAATCCGGCGCGCTCGCCCAGCGTCCTGAGCGGGCCCGTCAGCGCGCCTCCTGAGCGGCTGACGGGCGGTCACGGTCACGGTATTGGCACACGACGGCCCCGGTCGAGCCAGTCGCAGTGGCCGCGACGCTCGATGGGACGGTGAGGAGCGGCGGCCTCCAGGTCGTGAGCGCGAACGGCGACAGCGACGCTGTCGTACCACAGATCTCTTGGTTCACGGTGTCGATCGGCACGACCGTGATGTCGACCCAGGCAGGCACGGTCAACGTGGTGTCGTAGTGCCAGAGATCCGTCGGTGCGGGCGTGATCCCAGCGTAAGAGAGGCACACCGTGATCGACCCGGAGTAGGCCGCGGTGGTGACGATGTCGTAGTAAACCGGCGACCCGCTGATGTTGTAGCCCTCGGTCGGTGGCGGCGGGGCGGAGGGGGCCGACGTGTCGATCACGGTCACCGACGTCGTTCCGCCGCTGGTCACATCCGAGAAGGTCGTGGTCACCGGGCTCGGGGCGCCGGTGGCGGTCGTCGGCGCGACGGTGACGCCCGTCCCGCTCGGGGTGTTGGGCTGCGGCGTGACTGACGTGGAGGGGGCGGAGCTCACGCTCGGGCCGATGCTGTTCGTAGCCGTAACCGTGAACGTGTAGCTCGTGAAATCGCTAAGCTTAGGCCGAGGACGATCGCCGTCGTGGTGCTGCCATCGACCGATGCCGATTGGCCACCTGATGACGTGACCGTGTATCCGGTGATGGGGCTGCCACCATCGGATGCAGGGGCTGACCAGCTGACCGATGCGTCGCCGTCGTCAGCCGTAGCCGTGACGTTCGTCGGTGCGTCGGGGCCACGGTAACCGCGGGAGCGAACTCCTCGATTCGGCTGTTGGGTGTGTCGGTGACGTAGATGTTGCCCGTGCCGCCGGTGGCGATCCCGATCGGGCCGAGGAACTGGCCGTCGCCAGTACCCGACGAGCCCCACTGGGTCAGGTAGGCGCCCGAGCTCGTGAACTCCTGGACTCGGTTGTTGCCGGGATCGGTGACGTAGACGTTGCCGGAGCCATCGACGGCGATCCCGGTCGGGTAGATGAACTGCCCGTCACCAGTACCCGACGAGCCCCACTGGGTCAGGTAGGCGCCTGAGCTCGTGAACTTCTGGACTCGGTTGTTGCCGGGATCGGCGACGTAGACGTTGCCGGAGCCGTCGAGGGCGACCCCGAACGCGCCGAATTTGCCATCGGGTGACGCGCCCGAGCCCCACTGGGTCAGGTAACCGCCCGAGCTGTCGAACTTCTCGATTCGGTCGTTGCTGGCGTCGGCGACGTAGACGTTGCCCGAGTTGTCGACGGCGATCCCATATGGCCCCCAGAGCTGGCCGTCGCCCGACCCGAAGGAGCCCCACTGGGTCAGGTAGGCGCCCGAGCTCGTGAACTTCTGGACTCGGTTGTTGCTGGCGTCGGCGACGTAGACGTTGCCTGAGCCGTCGACGGCGATCCCAAATGGGTACTTGAACTGGCCGTCGCCCGAGCCGAACTGGCCCCACTGGGTCACGTAGGCGCCCGAGCTCGTGAATTCCTCGACTCGGTTGTTGCCGTTATCGGTGACGTAGACGTTGCCCGAGCCGGCGACGGCCACTCCTACGTAGTACCCCCCCGTTTAGAAACTGGCCGTTGCCCGAGGCAGGTCGAGGAGGCCCCGCGAACGCACGGTTTTACTCGGCCTCGGCGAGGCGATTGATCAGGGCCTGGTACGGGCCGGCTCGTTGTTACAAGCCGTTGACGCTGTAACCGTAGACATTGCCAGCGGTGTCCGCCTCGTACAGGACGCCATGCGAAATCGAGGCACCAGCGTAGAAGATCGCGGGACTACCGGTGGTGATGCTGCTGACGGGGCCTCTGAAGACCGTGGCTCCGGTGGCGGTTGCGACCATGATGATGTACGAGCCTTGGCCGACGACCGCGATCCCGGGTGCGGCCGTCACCGGCCCCAGCACCGGGCCGCTGGACATGCAGTGCTGCCACAGCGGTCCGGCAAGGTTGTTGGGATCGAACGCCCTGAGGCTGCCCTGGCATGCGACGCCGTTGATCGCTGTGTTGCCGGCGGCGACGTACAGCTTCTGGCCGTCGTAGGCACTCGGCGAGATGCCTCCCTTGCCGCATTGCGGGCAGTCGCCGGGCTGCGCCACGAGGAGGCGTTTGACCGGACCGGCATTCAATCTCGTGCGGTCGAACAGGTAGTACGTGCCGTTTTTGTTGCTGATTCCGGCGAGCTTGACCGCGGCAGCTCCTGGAGCGACCGTCCCGGCGAGGAGGGTGACGGCCGCGCCGAAGTCGCTGTCCGTCGTCTGCTCCGCGGCAGGAATCTGCCAGCTGTCCAGGTAGGCCAGGTCTGACGCGCGCACCTTCAGCACGGCGACCGCGTACGGCTCGTTGACCGCGCAGGATCCTCCGTTGCCTGTCGCGAAGAACAGGGAGCCATCGCTGATGTCAATCGTGGGCGATGACCACACGCCACCCCCAACACAGCCATTCGGAACGACGTTGAAGACGTGCTGGATGGCGCCGCTCGTGGCAGCGAGCTGGAAGAGCTGGCCCTGGACGAGGGGACAGTCGCCGAACGAGGCGACGCCCACGTAGACGCTGCCGTTATAGACGACCGGCGAGCTCCACATGAAGTGAGCGGGCGAAGCACCCAGCGCCGTCCGCCACCGGATCCGGCCGGTGAGCGCGTCGAGCGCGTACATCTGGGCGGATCCACCCCCGGCGGTGTTGTTCCCGCCACCGCCGACGAACAGCACCGAAGATGGGCTCGTATCGCCCGCGATCGTGACGGTCGCCACGTCCGGAGTGCTGGCAACGCCGACGATCTGGGGGTGACACGACGTGCCCCCAGTTGTCTGGCCGAGGTTCTGGCTCCACCAAACCGAACCGGACGGGTGATTGCCTCGGCCGTTCTTGTTGTGGGTGCACGCGGCCGCGCAGAGCGCGTATTCGGACCCGTTCCAGGAGCCCACATAGACGAGGTTGTTCGCGACCACCGGCTGTGTGGAAATGGTGGCCCCGCCACCTGGAGTCGCGGGCCAGCCCGCGCGCGCTGCGAGACTCGGCGCGTTGGCAGACGTGATCGTCGCTTCGTTGGTGAATCCGCTCCCGCTCGCGTCGAAGAGGTACTTCGCCCAGTCGTTCCCGCTACTTGTCGCCGCGGCCATCGTCGCGGTCGATGCGATGAGCGCCGTCAGTAAGATCCCGACGGCCGCGAGTCGGGCGGGTCGAGTCACAGGCGTACGACGCCAACCCATGAGAAATCCCCCTCCTCCTGCTCCACCCGTTGAGCCAGCCGGTCCATTCCGGGTGCTCAGCCGCAGTCTACTCCGCGTGCTGCGCGACTCAAGCATTCGGGCGACAGGGGTGGCTCAAGCCCGCTCGCGCTCGAAGGCTCTCCCTACGAGGTCGGACACGTTCGTGGGGAACCCAAGTTAGCCGCGCCGTCGAGGTGGTGTATCCGGGCCGCCCGGCGGGTCCCGAGCGGTTGAGAGGGGCCGCGCGCTTCTGGACGCGTCTCGGCCACCTCGATTGTGATCGACGGTGGGGTCATCGGTGACCTCCTGGGTCACGGACGTCTTGCACGACCTGTGAGAACCCCTCCTCGGCTCGTTACCTGATGACGAGGGGGCCATTCATGCGCCCCTGACCTGTGGACGGACGCAGGCCGGACAGCGAGGAGTCGGTCGCGCGCTCGTGGAGGATCGCCGCATCGCTTCCGTTTACCCCGGATCCACCGATCGCTGCCGGCTGATGGCCTGCACGGATGACGAATCAGGTGCCCATCTGAACTGGGATGATGGCGTTTGGAGACGACCCATCAAGCCCGACAGAGGAGCACCTGATTGATGCGATCATCGCACAGCC
>DATCPH010000232.1:0-68299 GCA_036570185.1 Candidatus Limnocylindrales bacterium
GTCGTGTACGGCCTGTCCACGCTGCGGGTCGTCGCCCGCTTTCTGCTCCACCGCTGGCGGATCCGCCGTTCGAGGAAGCTCGCCGCCCGGCGATCCACACGGTGAGGGTCGGTCGACCCATCGTTCGGGCGGGGATCGGCCTCGCGATCTCGATCGTGGCGTTCGTCATCGTCCTCCGATCGGTGGACATCGCCGACACGCTCCTTGTCCTGGCTCGAGCGACGCCGGTCTGGATCGCGGTTGCGCTCGCCGCGGTTACCGCTGACGCGATGACGAGGGCGGCCCGCTGGCAACGTTTGCTGGCGCCAATCCGCGCGGTTCGGTACCGGAATGTCCTGCGCTACACCCTGATCGGCTACCTCGCAAACAACGTCCTGCCGGCCCGGCTGGGCGAGCTGGTCCGGAGCCACTACCTGGGCGATCGCGAGGGCCTCAGCCGGACGACGACGCTCGGAACCGTGGTCGTGGAGCGAGTGATCGACACGGTCATGGCCGTCCTCATCGCGGCCGCGGCCGTGATCGTCCTCGGGATCGGCGGAGTCGTTGCAACTGCGGTCATCGTCGGTGGCGCGGTCGCCGGAGCGTTTGCGCTGGCGCTCGGCATTGGGCTGGCCGCCCATCGCCTCCCCGGCGCGAGCCGGTTGATCGCACTCGGCCCTCGTTGGCCGCGCATGGCCGAACTCGTCGGGCGCCTTCGTGGAGGGCTCTCGGTTGCCGCCCGCCCCCGCACGCTCATTGCCGCGGTCCTGTGGAGTGCGATCGCGTGGGCCTGGTCGACCGCGGCATTTGCCGCAACCGGCCAGGCCGTGGGCCTGACCCTCAGCCCGGTGGAGGCCGCCCTTGTCGTTTCCGTCACGGCGCTCGCGACCGCAATTCCGTCGGGCCCGGGCTACCTGGGTACGTTCGAGCTTGCGGCGGTGCGGATCCTCCAGGCGCTGGGGGTGGCCAGCGATGCGGCCCTGGCCTTCGCCCTGCTGGCCCACGCCACGATCCTCGTCGCGACATCAGCAGGCGGGGCGATTGCCCTGGCACAGGTAGGCTGGCAGCCGTCGAGCGATCGATCTGGCTGACAGGTCGAAGCCCCGGCTCTTGCCGGGGCTTCGGTCGGTTGCAGAGGCGGGGCCCCCGGAAGTCAAGGGCGCTAGGGAAGTGGTTTCCCGAGGTCGCTGATCTTGACGAGGCCGTACTTGGTCGCCGTGTCATTCGTGACCACGAACCCGTTCTGGTCGGTGGCCGCGGCTGCGTTGAGCGCGGTCAGCCCGAGCGGTGCAAGTCGCGTCTTCAGTTTCGCGACCGTTGCCGCCGCATCGGACGTGGCCTCGCCGGCACCCTTGTTGACGAACTCCAGCAACGTGGCGGCGTACTCGGCCAGGATGTCGATCTTGCCCGACTGGAGCGCGGGGAAGACGACCTCGCGATTGCCCAGTTGGAACTTCTTGTCGACCTGGTAGCCGTTCGCCACCAGGACCTGGGCGAACAACTCGCCGAGGATTTCCTGTTCCGAGAAGTTCGTGGAGCCGACGACCACCGCGCCTTTGCCGGAGCCGCCGGGCCCGGGCAGGAAGCCGTTCGTCGTGAGCCACGCCTTGGCTGCATCGGCAGCCGCGACGTGGTCGACGCCGACGCTCTTGTTGAGATTGGTCAGCTCGGTCTGGGACAGTTTTGCCATGATCCCGTTGAGCAAGTCCGCGATACCCGGGGACTTGTCCAGGACGGCTTGCCGGACCACTGGAACGAGGTTGTCGGCGAGCTGGAGTTGCTTATCGTCCTGCAGAAGGACGAATTGATTCGCCGCGATCGCCGCGTCGGAGGTGAACAGCAGGCCCACCTGGATGAGGTTGCTCTTGAGTGCCTGCACGGTGAGCGGACCGCCGCTGTCGAGAGCCTTGAAGTCCTTGAACGCCAGGCCGTACTTGTCCTGGAGACCCTTCAGGCAGAACGGCCGATTCGGACATTCCGCCGGTCCGCCGAGTACGAGCGTCGTTGAGATTGCCGGCCCTGCCGTTGCGCTGGCCGCCGGTTGGCTGGCTGCCGGGAGGCTGGGAGCCTCGCTCGCCGGCGCCGTGGTCGGTGATGTGCTGCTCCCACCCGACGTGCATGCGCTGGCGAGCAGCGCAAGCATCGTCGCCCCGAGAGCGACACTGCGGATTGTCCGCATGGGTCCTCCTTGCTATCGCCCCCGCGCCATCAGCAACAGCGCCCAGGGCAAGCGGGGAGTCTATCAGCAGTCTGCTGATGTACCCCCGCGTTTACTTCTGGCCCGGCCGCGTCCCCGAGGGTGCCCGGCGAGCCGGGCTGCTCAGGCGGCGCCGCCGAAGCGGCCGAGGGGTCGGAGCTCGATGGCCCTCGGCCGGCGACGGCCGACCTCGAGGCCCGGTGACGTGACGAGGCCCTCGATGAGCGTGAACGCTCGCTCGACCACGATGGCGAGAATGGCGACGAGGATGGCGCCGCCGACGATCATCGCCTCATCGCGCAGGCCGAAGCCGTCGACGATGTACCGCCCGAATCCGCCGCCGGCCACCAGGGCAGCAATCGTGGCGGTCGCTACCACCTGGATCGCAGCAGTTCGAATGCCGGCCACGATGACGGGAACCGCGATCGGCAGCTCGAGCCCCGTCAGCACCTGCCAGCCCGTCATTCCCATTCCTCGACCGGACTCGACCAGGTCGCGATCCACCTCCCGCACACCGACGTAGGCGTTTGTCAGGATGGGCGGGATCGCGAGCAGGATGAGCGCCGGAATCGGCGTCGAGAACAGGAAGATCGGGAAGAGCAGGAGGAGAAGCGCGTACGACGGAACGGCGCGCCCGATGTTGGCGACACTCACGACGAGGAATGCTCCCCGGCCCGAATGGCCGATCAGCAAGCCGATCGGGAGCGCGATCGCGAGGCCGACCAGGACGGCGACGCCCGAGAGCTGGATGTGCTCGAAGAGCCGGTTGGGGATTCCGTCGGTGCCCGTCCAGCGCGCCGGATCGGAGAACCACGCAGCGACCTCGCCCACGATCTCCACGCTTAGAGCCCCCGACTCCAGGGGGTCGCGAGCCGGCCCCCGATGACGAGGGCGCCGTCCGCCACCACCGCCAGCACCACGGTCACGATCGAGCTGGAGTAGACCTCGGCCCAGTTCTGGAGGTTGAAGCCGCGAAGGGTCAGCTGGCCGAGACCGCCCTCTCCGATAAGCGCTGTGACCATGACCAGCCCGATCGTGGTGACCGTCGCGATCCTCAGGCCGGCAACGATCAGCGGAACGGCGAGCGGCAGCTCTACGCGGAGGAGCCGGCCGAGCGGTGTGTAGCCCATTGCGTCGGCGGCCTCGCGGATGTCCGGCGCGACGCTATCGAAGCCGGCCACGATGTTCCGGATCAGGATGAGGAGCGTATAGCTGACCAATCCGATTTCGGCAGTCAGGGCGGTCAGACCGGTAATGGGGACGAGGAGCGCGAAGAGCGCGAGACTCGGGATGGTGTAGAGGATCCCGGCGATGCCCAGGATCGGACCCGACGAACGCGGGTCGCGGACGATCAGGAGAGCCAGGCTGAAGCTCAGGACCAGCCCAACGCCGACCGCGACGAGCGTCAGGACGAGGTGGTCGAGCGCCGTCACCGCGAGCAGCCCGGCGTTGTTGGGCACCCAGTCCCAGGTGATCGTCATCCGGCACCTTCAACGGTGGCGGCCGCCTGGGCAGGCACCGCGGTAGCCGCTTGCGGAGCCGCCGCGGCAGCCGTCCGTGGGCTCGCGCGCATTTCGTCGGCGATCGTGTCCGCGGTCATCAATCCCTGGGCCACGCCGTTTCGATCCACCACGATCCCGGCCTGGACGTCGGCCTCGAGGAGCATCGATAGGGCATCCTTGAGCGTCGTCCGGCGGTTGAGCAGCGGAGACGCCGCGATCGCCCGCTCGGCTTTCAGGATGCCGTCCGCCGGGATCTCATCGTGGCTGATCCAGCCGATGGGGCGGCCTGCGTCGTCAACGAGAAGAAGGTACGGGAACGGATCGGCCAGGGCCCTGGCCCGTGCCGGACCAGCCGGCTCACCGGGCCGAGCCGTCGCGACTGGCAGGAGCGGCAGCTCGCCGACGCGCCGGAGGGACAGTCGCTTCAGGCCCCGGTCGGCGCCAACGAACTGGGCCACGAATTCCGAGGCCGGATGAGCCAGCACGTCGGCCGGCGGGCCGAACTGGGCGAGATGCCCGCCGACCTGCATCACCGCAACGAGGTCGCCCATCTTGATCGCCTCGTCGATGTCGTGAGTGACGAACAGGATCGTCTTGGCGAGGTCTTCCTGGATGCGAAGGAATTCGTTCTGGAGACGTTCCCGGACGATCGGGTCGACCGCCGCAAAAGGCTCATCCATGAGCATGATCGGGGGGTCGGCGGCGAGCGCCCGGGCCACGCCGACGCGCTGCCGCTCGCCGCCCGAGAGCTGGCTCGGATACCGGTCGCGGTAGCGGGCTGGTTCGAGCCCGACGAGGCCTAGCAGCTCTTCGGCGCGCTGACGTTGCCGCGCCGCGCTCCAGCCGAGCAGCCGCGGCACGGTGGCAACGTTCTCGGCGATCGTCTCGTGGGGGAAGAGACCGACCTGTTGGATGACGTATCCGATCGATCGGCGCAGCTCGGTGACATCACGCGTCGCGGCATCGACGCCATCGATCAGGATCCGACCCGAGGTCGGCGTGATCAGGCGGTTGACCATCTTGAGGCTGGTCGTCTTGCCGCAGCCCGACGGCCCGACGAGGACGCAGATCTGCCCCGCCGGGACGTGGAGTGTCAGATCCTCGACAGCGGCCGGTCCGGCACTGGGTCGGCTGTCGGGTCCGGATGCCGCGCGACCGGCCCGGCCGCCACCGGCCCCGCCGCCGCCGCGCTGACCCGGATAGCGCTTCGAAACGTGATCGAAGTCGACAGTCGCGGCTCGGCCGCCGCCGGAATGGGGTCGGGCTTCAGCCGCGATCGACAAGCGGCTTGACCTCGCCGATGAACCGCTCCAGCGTTTCGGTGTCGTAGGGCGCCGGCTGCTCGGAGATCACGGTCCGAAAGCCCAGCTCGACGTACGGCAACAGCATCTCCGCGACCTGTTCCGGGGTCCCGTTGACGAAGGTCAGGTCGCTCTCCACGTCGGACAGCGGCGTCTTGTTGTGCTCCATCGTCGCCCGCCAGACGCGCTCGGCTTCCTCCTTCGAGTCCCGAAGCGTCAGCTTCACGCCTAGCGTGTATTCGATCTCGGCCGGGTCCCGTCCGACGTCGGCGCAATGTCCTCGAAGCACGTTGACCTTGTGACGCATCGTGTCGAGCGGCCCCATGGCATTCCACATGTCCGCGTAGCGCGCGACCGACCGAAGCGTCTTCCGCTCTCCTGACCCGCCGATCATGATCGGGAGGTGCGCCTGCACGGGACGAGGCAGCTGACGGAGCGCCTTGAAGCGGTAATGCCCGTCCGCAGGAGACGTGGCTTCACCGCCATCGAGGACCGTCCGCATCGCCCCGAGCGCCTCGTCCAGCCAGTCGAGCCGCTCGCCAGGACTGCGCCCAAAGTCAATGCCATGCGCGTCCGCCTCGAAATTGAACCAGGCGCCACCCATGCCGAGAATCGCGCGGCCGTTCGAGACGTGGTCGAGGGTCGTGGCCAGCTTCGCGACGAGGCCGGGATTGCGATAGGGGATCGCGCCGACCAGAAGGCCCAGGCGTGCCTTCTCAGTGGCCATCGCCCAGGCGTGAAGGAGGCCCCAACCCTCGAAAAAGGGCTGGTTCGTGTCGCCGAAGATGGGATAGAGGTGATCCCAGGTCCAGAGGTGATCGTAGCCAAGCCGGTCCACGCGCTTGGCGGCGTCGAGTATCTCCGCCCAGGTTGCGGCCTGATTCCACAAGAGAACGCCGCATTTGAGATCGGTCATCGGGCGAACCTCCTCAGGAATCCATCAGAGCGATTTGCTCGCCCGGCTCAGGCACGATCCAGCTCCAGGGAGATGGCCCGCAGGATGAAGCGGGCCGCCTCCGCGCTCTTGCCTCCGAGGCGCTGGCCCTCATCCTGCTCCAGGGCAACTCCCAGATCGGCGAGCATGCCGTCGAGGGCCGGAGTCCGGACCAGGGCGCCGTCGGCGAAGGCCTCGTCGAGGCGCGACACCGCAGCCCGAGCGTTGTCGACGGCATGGCCCTTCGCGTCCATCAGCTCGCGGAAGTCGGCACGCGCCTGATCCGCCGCCGGTCCGGTGGATGTCACTGCGCCGCTTCGGCGCGGCTCCCGACGGCCACGCGCGGACCGCGAGGGGCAGCGGGCTTCGCCGCCGGCCACTCCCGATCGAGGATGCTCATCGTGATCTCGTCCCACCAGCGCCCGTCCCGCCAGATGGCCTCGCGAGCCCGTCCCTCCGCCACGAAACCGCAGCTCGCGTACGAGCGAATCGCACGCTCGTTGAACTCGAAGACCGACAGGACGACTCGGTGGAGGTGGAGTGTCTCGAACGCGTGCTCGAGCATGAGCAGGGTGGCCTCGGTTCCGTACGACCGGCCCCAGGAATCCTTCTCGCCGATGGTGATGTGGTACATCGCGGAGCCGTTGTCGCTGTCGAGCTGGCTGAACGCGCACGTCCCGATCAGGCGGCCCGTGGCCCGAACGTGGATGGCCATGGCCAGGGATTCGGCCCCGACAACGCGCGAAATGAAGAATCGCTCGACTTCATCGGGCCGCATCGGGCCCTCCTGGTAACGCGTCAGTCGGGCGATCTCTGGATCGGAGTACCAGCGCCGGAAGGCCTCGAGGTTGGACTGCTCATGGCGGCGCAGCTCGACGCGATCTCCGATCAATCGCTCAGGAAACCACGATCGGGGGGTCATCGCGGGCACGGTATACTATCGCCGCCATGCGTCGCTGGAGCGAGCTTGCGGAGCGCGTCGCGGCGACGACTCGGACCTCCGAGAAGACCAGCCTGCTCGCCGAATACCTCCGCGGGCTCGGGGCCGACGAGCTCCCGATCGCTGCGGTTTTCCTGACCGGTCGGGCGTTTCCCGAGGTCGACCAACGCGGGGCGGGCCTCGGCTGGGCGGCGATCGCCACGAGCGTGACCACCCTCGCGGGTGCCTCGAGGACGGCCCTCGGCGAGGCGTATGACCGCTCCTCGGATCTCGGACGCGCCGTCATGGACGTGCTGGTGTCGGCCGGCCACGATCCCGACCCATCGATCTCGCCGAGCCTGCCCGACGTGGCCGCCGCGTACCTGGCGATCCAGGTCGCGTCAGGTGCCGCGAGAAAGTCCGAGATCTTTGCCGAGCTCCTGGCTCGTTGCGACCCGCTGACCGCCAAGTACGTCGTCAAGGTCCTCTCCGGCGACCTCCGGATCGGCCTTCGCGAAGGGTTGGTCGAGGCGGCCGTCGCCCGCGCCTACGGAGGCAACCTCGATGCCGTCAAGTGGGCAGGGATGCTCACCGGCGACATCGGGCGGGTGGCCCTGCTGGCCCGCGACGATCGCCTGGACGAGGCCTCCCTGACTGCCTTCCATCCGATCAAGTTCATGCTCGCGTCGCCCGCCGAAGATGCCGCCGAGATCCTGCAGCGCGCCGGGCCCACCGTCTGGCTCGAGGACAAGTACGACGGGATCCGTGCCCAGCTCCACAAACGTGGCCCGGACGTCCGTCTCTACTCGCGTGACCTCAACGAGATCAGCTCGGGCTTCCCCGAGGTCGTCGACGCCAGTGGCGAGCTGTCGTGGGACGGCATCCTCGACGGCGAGATCCTGGCCTATCGAGACAGCACGGTGTTGCCGTTCATCTCGCTTCAGGCTCGTCTCGGACGCAAGAATCCGCCTGCGGCCATCCTCGAACAGGTTCCGATCATCTACGTCGCCTTCGATGCCCTGGGCATTGGCGCGGGCGGCGGGGCGCCGATCGAGCCACTCCTGCGGGAGCCCCTCGCGGAACGGCGACGGCGGCTCGAGGCCCTCGCGCTGCCGCTCGCCGAGGAAGGCGGTCGCTTCGCGCTCTCGCACCTGGCCGAGGCGCACTCCATCCTGGAGTTGGAGGCAGCGTTTGCCGATGCCCGTGCTCGCCGCAACGAGGGCCTGATGGTCAAGGACCCGACGAGCACCTACTCGCCGGGCCGGCGGGGTCTGGGCTGGCTGAAAATGAAGAAGGTCCTCGCGACGATCGATTGCGTCGTGGTGGGCGTCGAGGTCGGCCACGGCAAGCGTCATGGGGTGCTGTCCGACTACACGTTCGCGGTCCGCGACGAGGCCAACGACCGACTGGTCACGATCGGCAAGGCCTACAGCGGCCTCACCGATGTCGAGATCGCCGACATGACGCGCTGGTTCGAGGCTCACACCGTCTCGCGCCACGGCCGCTACCGGGTCGTGGAACCCACGGTCGTGATCGAGGTCGCCTTCGACGTGATCCTACGCTCGAATCGGCACCGCTCAGGGTTCGCCCTGCGCTTTCCGCGCATCGGCCGCCTCCGCCTCGACAAGCCCGCGACCGAGGCCGACACCCTGGAAACCGTGGAGCGCCTCTACGAGGGCCTCCAGCTCGGCGCCGAGCACCTCGTCACGGCCGGCGCAAGGGTCTGACGCGGTCCGTTCGGGCGAGCGGGCCGGCCGCGCACTCGACCCAGCCAGGCACTCGACCCAGCCAGGCTGCCCGCACCCAGGCGCCCTCTTGGCCAGGCTCCCGACCCAGCCAGGCTCCCGACCCGGCCAGCCTCCCGACCCAGCCAGGCTCCCGACCCAGCCAGGCTCCCGACCCGGCGAGCTCCGCACCCGGCCAGGCTCCCGACCCAGCCAGCTCCCGGCCTCGTTTCATGGGATGCACGTGTCGGCGGCGCCGGGGAGCTCTCCCGGCCGGAATCAGTCGAGATTTTCCACCCGATGAAAGATTTCGACCCGAATGCCTCCTACGACCCAGTTTCTTTCACGCGGTGGAACAAACCGACAGGGTCAAGGCCCGATTTCATCGGCTGTGTTCATGGCATGAAACGCCAGACCGAATTCGTTCATGCGATGCAACGAATTGGGCGGGAGACAGGCGCCGAGCGCGGGCGCGGCTCACGGCAACGGGTCGGGCCCGGCGAGCAGAGGGCGACGGGCGTCCACTCATGTGATGGCCGGCGGTCGGCCGGGCGTGTTCGACCCGCCCCCCGGGCCCCCTAGCGCTCGACCGGCAGGTCGGGCCGGTTGCCCCACTCGGCCCAGCCGCCGTCGTACACGGCGACGTCGTCGTGCCCGAGGAGCGTCAGGACGTAGGCAAGCTTCGCGGCGCCGAGGCCCGCGTCGTCATAGCAGACGAGGCGCCGGCCGCGAATAACGCCGGCCTTACGGACCAGCTCGCTCAGCTCAGGCCCTTCGGGAAGCCGCTGGTCGTCTGTCCTGGCCATTCGGGCGACCGGGAGGTTGAGCGCGCCGGGAATGTGCCCGAGCCGGGCCGTCGTTCCCTGCAGGCCCTGGTGCTCGACCGGCGCTCGCCCGTCGACGATCATGGCATCGGGCGAATCGATGAGCCCGCGCACGTCGGAGGTTGAGAGGCGCTGGCGCGGATCGGCCCGGGGGGTGAACGTGGTCGGCGTCCTCGACCGAACCGCCTTCGTTGTTGGCCGGCCCTCGGCGGTCCACGTCGGGAACCCTCCGTCGAGGACCCGGGCAGAGTCGTAGCCGTAGGCTCGCAGGCTCCACCAGATCCTCGACGCGTAGAGGCCGAGCGTGTCGTCGTAGATCACTGCGGTGGTTCCGTCGCCGGTCCCGGCCAGCGCCATCGCTTCCGCGACCTCCTCCGGGCCAGCGAGATGAATGGCGCCACTGTCTTCCTCGGGTTCGGCCAGGGCCACCGACCAGTCGACATGAGCGGCACCGGGGATGTGTCCTGCTGCGAAGACTGCCTGGCCATTCCCGTCGGGTCGCCAGCGAGCGTCGAGGATCCGGACGTCGCGACGGCCCTGGTTCTCGGCCAGCCAGTCGGTCGACGCCAACAATTCTGGGCGTGCGAGCCGGGTCATCGCTTCCTTATTCGAACAGGAGGGCCGGGCATCGTCGATATCATAGGTTCGTGGTCGCCCCCTTCATGCCCGATGAGGAGAAGCTGGCCGCAGTTCGCGAGGCCCTGCCGGCGGTCGGGGCCGGCATCTACCTGAATACCCCGTCGGCCGGGCCGATGCCGGCCGAGACGGCGAAGGCGATGGCCGACGTTGCAGCCTCCGAGCTGACGCTCGGGCGGGCCCACCCGGATCAGGCACTCGATGCTCTTGAGCGCTCGGGCGAAGCGCGCGCCGGCGTCGCCGCGATCCTCGGGACAGACGTCGACTCTGTCGGACTCATTCATTCCGAGACCGATGCGGTCGTCCTGCTGGAGCTGCTTGCTGGGCCCAACGCCAGGGAGAGATCTGCGGTCCTGATCGATCCGTCGCCCGCGGTTGAAGCCCTGATCAAGGGTTACGGACATGCGGTGGTCCACGTCCCCGCCGATCGCGACGACGCCGCGATCCTGCGCCAGTTCGAAGCCGCCATCGCGACGGGGTGTGGTCTTGTGGTCATTCCACACGTGAGCCCGTCGAGCGGAACGGTCCTGCCGGTCGCCGGGATCGCTGAGCTCGCCCACGCGAAGGGCGCCCTGGTCGCCGTCGACGGCAGCCAGGCTGTCGGCGCGATGCCGTTCGACCTCGAGGCGTCAGGGGCCGACGTGTACCGCGTCGCGGCCGAGACCTGGCTGCTCGGGCCGCAGGGAATCGGGGCGGTCTGGTGCACCTCGGGCGTTCTCGATCGGGCGCGGGCGATCGTCCCCGGTTCGTTCGGCACTGGCGAGGTCGACCACCATCGACCGGTGCTGGTCGGATTCGCCCGGAGCTGCGGTTGGCTGTCGATGTACGTCGGACTCGAGTGGATCCAGGGCCGAGGCGCCGCGGTCGCCCGGCTTGCGGCCGATCGTCTGGCGAGGATCCCGGGCGTGGTCCTCCTCACGCCGACGGACCGAATGGCGACGGTCCTGTCATTCAAGGTTCGCGGTTGGTCGGCCGAGGCCGCCCTCGACGAGCTCGGAGCCCGGGCGTTCGCGATCGCGTCCACGGTGCCCGCGCTCGACGCGATCCGGATCGGGGTCGGGTTCTTCAACTCCGAGGTCGAGATCGAGCGCTTCGCCCAGGCGGTTGAGCTGATCGCGGCGCATACGCCCGAAACGCTTCCGCCCCGTCGGACCTTGACGATCCTGCACGCGGGCCAGTGAGCAATCTCGAGCGGCCGCGCATCACGGGACCGCCTGCAGCGCGGCCTCCCGTCGCCCGGCCCCCCGTCGCGCCCGTGGTGCGCCGCCGCTCCGAGATCGAGGTCCGCTGGCGCCAGTTCCGTAACGCGCCGCGGCCCATCATCCGGGCTGTGGCGAGCAGCCTCGTCGTCGCGATCCTGCTGGGAATCGGCTACCTCGCCTACGACGTCGCGCTGACGCGGGGAGCGCGGTTGCCCGGCGGGGACCTTCGGCTTCTGTTTGCGGCTGCGGACGTTCTCATCGTCCTCGCCACAGGCACGATCCTGACGTACCTGATCGTGCCGATGCCGACCGGATCCGACGCACGGGCCCTCCGAACCCCCTGGAGCGCGGCGCTCGGCTTCTTCGCGGCGGTCCCGATCTGCTATCTCGTCCTTGTGGTCGTGGTCCAGGTCCTGAAGCCGCTGTTCGTCTGATCTCGATCGGCGTTCGGGCCGGTGTAGGATCGGCGACGGGGGAGTAGCTCAGCGGTTAGAGCTGCCGTCTTATACACGGCCGGTCCCAGGTTCGAATCCTGGCTCCCCTACCACAATCCCTGCGGTCGTCATCCTCCGGAGCCGAGAGAAGGGCCTGATAACCATCGATTGCTGTGGTCAGCGTTAATCGCCATCGCTTGGCGCCAAAGACCGAGAGGGGAAATCCAATGGCCGTCGGGAAACTGGGCATCGCCCGGCTCATCGCGCGCTCGATATGAAGCGCCTCCTCGTACCTTTCCTCACCGTCGCCCTGGCCGGGGCCCTGGCTGGTCCGGTGGTGGGTTCCTCGGACAACCGTGCCGCCGGCAACGGCGACAACCCCAGGCCCATGGCACGTGAGCCGCTCGGGTCTACGCCGACCCCGTTGCCGGCTGCACCCACGTTCGCGCAGCTGATCGGTCAGAAGCTGATGGTGGCGATGTCGGGCACGACTCCGGACTCCGCCCTGTTGGGGCGGATTGGGCGTGGAGAAGTCGGCGGCGTCATCCTCTTCGGCTCGAATATCACGACGGCGGCCGCCCTGGTCGCCCTGACGACCCAACTGCGCAACGCGGCTGCGGCCGGTGGCCAGCCACCCCTCCTGATCGCCACGGATCAGGAGGGCGGCTCGGTCAAACGCGTCAGCTGGGCCCCGCCGACCCTCTCGCCGCCCCAGATGGGCACCAACGGCAGCGCCTCGACCGCCAACAGCCAGGGGCTGGCCACGGGAAAAATCCTGCTCTGCGGGGGCATCAACAACAATCTTGCCCCGGTCGCCGACGTTCCGTCCTCGACTGCGTCATTCATGTACCAGCAGGGCCGAACCTGGTCGTTTAATGCCTCCCTGACGGCTACCCTGTCCGACGCATTCGCCTCTGGCCTCGAGGCCGGTGGCGACATTCCAGCCATGAAGCATTTCCCGGGAATCGGCTACGCGACCCTCAATACCGACTCCAACGTGGTGACGATCACGGCTTCCAAAACCGCGCTGGCACCGGGCCTGCTTCCGTACCAAAAGGCGATCGGCAACCACATCCCGCTGATCATGCTGTCCAACGCCACGTACAGCGCCTATGACCCCAACAACGCGGCCGGTTGGTCGCATGCCATCAGCGTTGACCTGTTGCGCGGCAGCCTCGGATACACCGCAGTCTCGATCACCGATTCCCTCGACGGCACGGCCGCATCACGCGGGGTGTCGGAAGCATCGCTCGCCTTGAAGGCAGCATCAGCCGGGACCGACATGATCTTGCTGAGTGGCTCTGAGGCAACGACAAGTTCGACGTATTCCACTCTCCTGTTCGCCGCCCAGAACGGCACAATCCCGTCGACGACGCTGCAGGCCTCCTATAACCGCATCATCGCCCTCAAAACGAAGCTCGTCGCGCCGCCGGCCGATGCGACGCTACCCCAGGTCGCAGCCCCGATCTCCCGTGTCTATGCGCTCGCGACGCTGGGCTCAGGAACTTCGCCGGTGCGGACCTACTGGTCGGCGACCGATTCCTGCGGCATCTCCGCCCATACCCTGGAGCGGATGGTGAATGGCGGCGCATGGACGGTCCAGAATCTGCCGAGTACCACCACGACCTATGTCGATCAATCGCTCAGCTTTGGCTCCATCTATCGATTCGTCGTCAAGGCGACCGACGGCGCCGGCAACACCAGCAGCTGGGTTTACGGGGCTTACTTCGAGCCGCTCCTCGCCGAGCAGTCGAGCTCGGCGATCACCACCACTGGGACGTGGACCACCGTCTCGAACAGCCACGCATCGGGCGGCAGCCTGAAGTACTCGACGGCTTCTGGAGCCAGCGCCACCTTCAAGTTCACCGGCTATGGCGTGAACTGGGTGGCATACCGGGGCCCCGATCGCGGATCGGCCACGATCTATCTCGACGGTGTCTATTACGCCACCGTCAATCTGTACTCGGCTACCTACGCCTCCAAGCAGATCGTCTACGCGGCCAACTGGGGTGGGAATGGCACGCACACGCTCAAGATCGTGAATCTGGCGACCCCTGGCCATCCACGCGTCGATATGGACGCGTTCGTCCGCCTCTATGCGACGTGAGGCGAGCAGGCCGCCTCTGACATCCCGTCGGCGGCTGGCGAAGCGCTGCTCGAATGAGGGTAAGCCTGATCGAGGTGGCGGGCGGTCTGGACGGGCGAGGCAGACGGCAGCGAGGATCGCCCCGCTGGGTGGTGATCCCTGACGCCACGGTGTCCTGTTCGGCAAAAAGGACGGGCCCCGACCCCCGGAGCCCGTCGCTCATTGGGTCCGCACGAGCGCGACTACCTCAGACGGAGGACCTGGGGACCAGCCACGCCGAACGCGGTTCCGGCCGGCGTTCCGGTATCGAGGTCGAACGGGCCCCAATCGGCCTCGCCGGAGGCGGAGACGATCGCCTTGCCCGTCTTGAACGGAACGCCGGGGCAGCAGTTCTGAGACTGCACGGAGACCAGGAAATGCGTCGTGGTGCCGTCGCAGGGAAATGGCCCGGCGGAGCCGAAGCCGGATGCGATCGACTTGCCCACAGCCTCGTCGACCTCGACAAACACGCCCGTCCTATCGGGCGCCGTTGACGCGTTGGCAGTGATGCCAGCGGCGTTGAGACTGCAGGTGACATCGACCGGGACCTTGGCCAGGAGCTTGGCGGTGAGCGACGCCGTTGAGCCGATCGTGACAGTGATCGTGCCCCACGTTGGCGGCGGGGTTCCGCCGCCGACGCTGCTGGCGCTCGCCATGGCCGGCGCCCCGATCACCGCGACGAGCGCGGCCAGGACGGCGATGACCTTTGTAGATCGACAATGCATGAACGGGACCCTCCGCCCCGGGCGAGATGGTGGACCGACGCGAGTCGCGGCCGGGTTCATCGGCCGCCTGTCGACGCCTCCCGCTGGGCACGGTGAGGACGCCCGACTCGCCGGAACGTTTCATCGCGATCCCGACGCGCCCTCTTACCGCTCCCGGCGAAGAACCAGGATGTGCTGGTGGACGATGTTGGGAACGAATGCGTTGGGGTAGCCGTAGGGTCGGAGGCGGGTGCCGGCCTGATGCCAGACGAGGTCGCCCTTCGGAACCAGGCCGACGCCCGTCGCGCGTGCAGCGAGATCCGCGCCAGTGAAGATGTAGCGGCCGTTCTGGTAGGCGTCGCGAACGATGAGCGCGGCGTACCGGCCCGGCCGTAGCACGCGTCGACACTCGGCCAACGCCGCCTCCATTCGATCGAGGAAGGTCTCGTAATCGCCGCTGTTGGCGAGGTCGGCCGGATCGGACGTCACCATCGCGTAGTCCGTGCGCCGGTTGGCGTGTGTCTCGGCGAGCTTGCCGCCGGCCATGGTCAGGGGCAGCTGGACGTTGTACGGAGGGTCGGTCGCGACGAAATCGACCGACGCCGCCGGCACCGTCGGCAGGATCTTCAGCGAATCACCCCGCCGCATTTCGAGCCCCGAGGGGTCGAACGACCGGCGCCCCACCGGGTCCGCCGGTCCCAGATCGCTGAGGTCGGGACCCTTCCCATCGCGCTCGGCAAGCAGGTCGCGGACGACCTCCTCGTAGATGTTCACCCAGCGGGGATCGAGCTCGATCCCGAGAGCACGGCGGGGCCCGAGAGCGATGGCCGCGCCAAGCAGCGTCCCGCCGACGCCCGCGAACGGATCGAGGACCAGCTCGCCCGTCTTGGTGAAGAACTCGATGAGCCTGGCCATGAGCCTCGGCGGCTTGTTGGCTCCATGGCTCTTGCGTCGGGAATGCCCGAGCTCGGACGGGTATGCCGTCGACCAGACCGATTTCGTGAAGTAGAGCCACTCCTCGCCGGGCAGCTCGTTGAGGGCATTGTCGGGATGCGCGGCCCGCCTCCTCTCGGTCATGTGAGGGGCAGCGTAGCCGACGGCGAGCCCTAGAATGGCGTCCATGCCCGCTCGTTTCACGAGCGTCCAGTTCGTCGGGCAAGAGAGAGCATTCGCCCGGATGGCGGCCTCGCTGGAGGCGGCGTCCGAGGGCCGGGCGACCACCGTTCTCGTTGCCGCGCAGGCGGGCGTGGGCGCGTCGCGGTTCCTGACAGAGACGGAACGTCGCCTTGCAACGCCCGGCTCCGACTTCCTCGTCTTGCGAGGGGCGGCGACAGCAGATGGGTCTGACCAGCCGTACGGGCCGGCGATTGCGGCCCTGCGGCCCGTGCTCGAGGCGCTCCCGGATTCGACGCTGGCCACGGTTCTCGGCCCGGGCGCCGAGGAGCTCGCCCGCCTCGTCCCATCGCTCCGCCCTCGCCTGGAGCCTCTCGGCGCCATGGCTGCGCGGCCCGCCGTGAGTGCTCCAGAGCGCCGGCAGGCCCGGATGCTGGAGGGCGTCCTCGGAGTACTTGGGCGCTTGTCGGGCCTCCAACCGATCGCCTTCGTGCTCGAGGACCTCCACCACGCCGACGCGGCGACCCGCTCCCTCGTGACCTTCCTAGCCCGCATCGCCCGGAACCAGCGCCTCTGTACGGTCGGCACCTACCAGCCAGACGAGATGACCCGCGACCATCCGCTCTGGTCGAGCCTGGCGGCGATCGACGACGCACGCCGGCCGGTCGAGCGGATCGAGCTCCAGGCCCTGGATCGAGGGCGGTTGGCGGAGCTGATCGAGGGCATCGAGGGCGCTCGGCCCTCGGCGTCAGTGCTCGTGCTCGTTGCGGAACGATCGGGTGGAGTGCCGCTCCTCGCCGAGGAGGTCCTCGCTGCACATCGGGAGCTGTCGAGCGCATCCCTCGCCGGCGGCCTGTCGGAGCTCGTGGTCGCCCGACTCGCCCTTCGCACCTCGGATTGCCGCCGGGTTCTGGGCCTTCTGGCTCCGGCCCACCGTCCACTGACGGACGCGCAGCTGGCGAAAGTCGCCTCGGCCTTCGCAGACACCGGCAGGTCGAGCGCCACCCGCGCGCGCCCGGTATCGCCGTCCCTCCGATCCACCGAGACGGCCGCCGGCTCGTCGCGCGCCTGGGATACCTCGGAGCGCCGTTCCGGTTGGCTCGCGCCCGATCTTGGGGCTGGTCTCGAGGAAGCAATCGAGCACGGATTTGTCGTCCGACGCCCGGCCGGCATGATCGACTTCCGGCACGAGCTCATCGGTCGGGCCGTCGCCGACGACCTCCTCCCGGCGGCCCGCGCTCGCCACCACGCGGCCCTCGCGACCGCGCTCGATGACAACCCAGCCGCCGCGACTCGATACTGGCTCGTCGCCCACCGCGTCCAGGAAGCACGCCGCGCGGCGATCGCGGCAGCCGGCCTGGCGGAGGCGGTCGACGCCCCCGACGACGCGCTCCGGTACCTGGAGCTTGCCCTGGAGCTTGGCGAGGGCGGCGCCGGTTCCGAGGATGGCGGAACCCGCGACGCCGCGTCGCCCTCGGTCCACGTTCTCCAGCTGCGGGCCGCCGAGGCGGCCAGCGCGGCGGGCCGTCCCGCCCGAGCGGCGGCATTCGCCGAAGCCGCCATGAGCGACCTCCAACGTCGACGGGATCGGGTCGCACTGGGTTTGCTCTACGAGCGAATGGGCCGCTACCGGCGTGCCGGCGGCGACAACGACGGGGCGCTGGCGGCCTATCGTCGGGCAGTCGAGCTCGTTCCCGTCGAGCCGAGCCCGGCGCGCGCCGTCGTCCTCGCCTCGATCGCCCAGATCCGGATGCTCGAAGGCACGTTCTCGGATGCGGAGCCATACGCCCGCGAAGCGATCAAGATCGCTCGCAAGGTCGGCCCAGGCGCGGCCTCGTCGCTCGTCCACGCGACGACGACCCTCGGCGTTTCTCTGGGTTGGGGCAGCGAGCCAGAGGAGGGTGTCCGACTGCTCCGGGAGGCCCGTCAGATGGCGGAGGAACTGGGCAATCTCGACGAGATGTTCCGGGTCTACGCCAACCTCACCACGGTCCTCGACGTGCTCGGGCGCAGGACCGAAGCCGTCGAGGTCGCGGAGGAGGGGATCGAGAAGGCCCGTCTTCACGGCCAGGAGGCCGCCTACGGCAACTTCCTGCGGGGCAATGCGGCCGATTCACTGTTTCGCCTTGGACGCTGGCCGGAGTCGCGCGCGCTCAGCGCGACGGCGGTCGAATGGAGCCCGCTCGGGGTCAACTTCGGCAATGCCAGCGTGTACCTGGCGGTCACCGAGATTGAGACATCAGCCGGCGAGCTCGCCGCACGCCTCCTGGGGCAGCTCCTGCTCGAGCTCGAGACCGTGCGCGACTCCCAACACGCGGTTCCCGTGTACCAGGCGGCCGCCTCGCTGGCCCTGTGGCGCGGGGACCTCGCCGACGCCCGTCGAGCCGTCGAGCGCGGCTGGGCTCATGTTCGCGAAACCGAGGACTGGGTCCTGGCGGCAAAGATGGCCGCAACGTTCCTCGAGGTCGAGGCCATGACGGCGGCCGATGCACGCGAGCGCCGGGACCTCGCCGCGGTTGCGGCGGCGCGCACACGCGCGAGTGTCGTCCTCAGCGAAGCGGGAGCCCTGGTGGGAGGGTCCCACGTCTCGGTGACTTTCGGCTCTCGGCGCGAGGCGGACGCTCAGCTTGCAACGGCCGCCGCGTTTCACCGGCGCATCGAGGCGCGGGACAGGGCGCTCGACTGGGATGCCGTTGCCGCGCAGTGGGCGGCGATCGGCGATCCGTATCAGGTTGCGCGGGCTCGGTGGCGCCAGGCAGAGGCGATCCTGATGGCGTCCGATGCGCGGGGCGGCCGGAGGCAGGCGCGACGTCCACTTGTCGACGCCGCGACGATCGCACTCGAGCTCGGCGCGGAGCCCCTCCTCGCGGAATTGCGCGAACTGGCGGCGCGGGCGCGGATTCCGTTGCCGATCCTGGCGGCAGCTGGGCCAGGTTCAGATGATGGAGTGGCTGGCGCGCCCGACGGCCACGCCTCTGGGGCACCCGGCGGCCGCGGCCTCAGGCCCGTCGCGACGGCGCCTTCGGGACCCGATGGCGCGCGGCCGGCCCGGTCAGCCGCGTCGGCCGACTCGGTCGACGGCGCGGGTGCAGCGACTGTAGCCCTTCCCTCAGATCTCGTGCGGAGCGTTGCCGGCCTCGCGTCCGGCGCCGGCCGTCCCGACACCTTCGGCCTCTCGCGCCGCGAACGGGAAGTCCTGGCTCTGATTACGCAGGGGCGAACGAACCGTCAGATCGGCCAGCACTTGTTCATCAGCCAGAAGACCGTCGGCGTCCACGTGGGAAAGATCCTCTCCAAGCTCGGGGTTTCGGGCCGCGTTGAGGCGGCGACGGTCGCGATCAGGCTCGATCTTGCCGACCGGCCCCTGAATACGTCGAAACCCGGCACCCTTTAGGGTCCGGGTTTCGTTCTGTGTCCATCGCCCGAGACGCCGGGCGAACGAGGAGACGAGTCGGTCTTACCAGCGCCAACCGGCGGACAGCACGAGTGCCATGGCGATGAGCGGGCCGACGGTCATCAGGCTGAGCCTGGCGCGCCCGGTGAGGCGGTTGAACATTGATCTGGCTCCCTTTTCCTGAGCATTCTGAGCAGCAGATGGTCATCTGGCCGGCCCGGCCGACCGTGGAGACGAAACGTTGCCCGATGCATCCGGTGCTCACAACCGGCCCGTTGGTACCTGTCGACCAGCCGATGGTCCTGTCGGGCGCGGCCCGTCGAGATCGCGATACCATCGCCTGGCAAGTCCAGACGACTGCACCGACCCACGAACGGCCTTCAGCGAGATCCCGTAACACGAGGTCCCGAGTTCGTATGCCCACCCCTCGCCCCCGTCTCCGTGCCGGCGCGGTCTCTTGGCGGCTGGTCCCCTTCCGCCTGGGCCTCGTCAGAGCCGCCGCGTTCCTTGCGGTTGCGTCGTCGACGACTGCGTGCACCGCCTCGTCGTCGCCGGGTTGGACCTATGCTCCCGCCCCGTCCGTCGCATCGGCGGCTCCTGCGGCGTCGGGCGCGGCATCAGCGGCCGCGTCGGGCCCGGCATCAGCGGCCGCGTCGGTCATCCCTTCGGCCGTCCCGTCTGCAGCGGCCGCCGCACCGTCGAGCTCGCCGTCGGGCGCCCCCTCCGGTGCGGTCGGCGCCCAGCTCCAGCTGGTCGCCAAGAACATCACCTTCGACAAGAAAGACCTGAGTGCAGCCGCAGGCCAGGCCTTCCAGATCGTCCTCGACAACGAGGATGCGGGTGTTCCGCACAACGTTTGGATCAAGGACGCGACCGGCAACATCATCCTCAAGGACGACTTCTTCAGCGGGGTCGATACCAGGACGTACGATGTTCCGGCACTCCAGGCGGCGACCTACACGTTCTACTGCTCGGTCCACAACATCGCGGCCATGACGGGTACCCTCACGGTCCACTAGGCCTGTTAGGCCAGTTGGGCCCCACTCAAGGGCTCTTCGCAGCGCGCCGGCAGGGAGACGCTGATGTCAGGCGAGCAGATCTGCTATTCCGACGCGTACGCCCGATCGGTCGACGCCGTCGTGACCGCCGTGTCGATCGGCGAATCCGGCACGGCCGCCGTGGTGACGCTCGACCGGACGGTCTTCTACCCGGGCGGCGGCGGTCAGCCCGCCGACCGCGGCGCGCTTGGTGGCGCCGACGGTCGATCATGGATCGTCCAGATCGCCAGCAAGCTCGACGGCGAAATCGTCCACGAGATTGGGGACTCCGGCGAGATCGCGCCACCTGCGATTGGGGAACGGGTGGTCGCCGACATCGACTGGGAGCGCCGCTACGCCCTGATGCGAACGCACACCGCTCTCCACGCCCTGTGCGGGGTGGTCTGGCGCGATTGGGGCGCCCAGGTGACCGGCGGCAACATGGAGCCGGGCAGCGGCCGAATGGACTTCGAATTCGAGCGGATGGCGGGTGAGCTGGTCGGGAAGATCGAGTCGCGTGTGAACGTCGAGCTCGCCGCGGAGCGCGACGTCCGCGTCGCGAACCTGCCTCGAGACGAGGCGTTCGCCATTCCGGATCTGATCCGGACCAAGATCAACCTTCTGCCGGCGGGGATTGCGACCGTCCGAACGATCGAGATCGTGGGGCTCGACCTCCAGGCCGACGGCGGCACCCACGTCGCCAACACTCGAGAGGTCGGCCGGATCCGCGTGACCGGCTACGAATCGAAGGGCCGCATCTACAAACGGATCCGGATCGCGATCGAGGACGCCTGAACGCGACGACGCATGAGCCCGGGGCCTTCCCGCGCCGGTCTGGGCCTTCCTCTCGTGGGGCTCGGCGCCGCCCTCAGCTCGGCGCTTGCTCCCGGCGATGCCCGGTCGCAACCTCGGCGAGGGCGCTCTCCTCGATCTGGTCCGGCGACGCAACCGCCACGCGAGCGCGGGTGACAGCGCGCAGCGTCGAGGTCCGAAGGCCGCCTTCGAGGATCGCCCGCTCGCCCAGGATCGCGCCCGGTCCGATCTCGGCGACCTCGTTGCCGTCGACGATCACGCTCAGCACCCCGTCGAGCAGGAGGAAGATCTCACTGCCCGGGTCGCCCTGTTCGACCAGGGACTGACCTGCGTCGACCGTCCGGATCCGGGGTGACGTCCCGGACCGCATGATCGTCCGCGAGAGCTGTCGCTCGAGGGCCGTCTCGACCGCGGTGACCACGGCCGGCGAGTCGTACGCGCCCCATGGGGTGTGCACACCGAACGAATCGTTGAACCAGGTCTTGAAGTCGATGACCGCCGACTTCGCGACAAGCTTGCCGGCATGGTCGTAGACCCAGTGACGCGGAAACGGACTGGCACCGACGAGTTCGCGCTGGGTCGTCCCATCGCTGTTGATCGTGAGGGCAAGAGTGGTCCAGGCGATCGGTGGGGTGAGCTGGAAAAAGGGCTTTCGTGGCACGGGTCTGGGGGTCGGCAATCCCATTCGGCCGCCCACCGTCTGGACGAAGCGCACCGAGGTGGGACCGACGACGGGGTCGGGCGTGATGTCGGCCAGTCTCACCGCCGGGAATGCAATGGACGCGGGGCCCAGCCGGACGGTTGTGGATCCGATATGGCCGCCGCCGCTCTGGCCGTAGCTGCTGACGCGCCCGTCCTCGAACTCGACGTAGGCGCGAAGCTCATTGGCCTCCCTGAACCGGTCACCCTTCCGGAGCGCCTCAAGATCCTCGATGGCGTCGGGCGGAGGCTCGTCATAGTGGGTGATGCCCACCTCGAAGGGCATCTTGGCCAGTCCTTCGATCGCCTCTGACGGAATCCAGGAGAGCGAGGTAACCGACGAATCTATGCGCATCTGCGACCCTCCGGCCGAACGGCGACCCTGGCAATGGTTGACGAGGACATGATGGCATCCTCGTCGTGAATGGCGGTACGACCAGCCGCCGGCTACCGTAGAGCGTCGTGAACGCTCAAGATCAGGAACCGTCCGGGGCGACGCCGGCGATCGACGCCGTCGCGGCTTCGGGCGTCCCGCATCGCATCGTCCGAACGGCGCTGCCCGAGAGCCCCGAAGAGAGCGCATCGCTCCAGGGGATCCCGATCGGCGCGCTCCTCCGGACGATCGTCGTGCGCCGCGGTGCCGACGACTACCTGTTCGTCCTGGTTCCTGCCGGCCGGCGATTCGACTGGCCGAAGGTCCGTGCCCACCTCGGTGTGAGTCGCCTCTCGCTGCCGAACGCCGACGAGGCCCAGGCGGTGACCGGCTATGTTCGATACACGATCACGCCGTTCGGCTCCAGCCGAGCCTGGCCGGTCATCGTCGACGCCTCGGCCATGGACCACGCAGCCGTGTCGGTTGGCGGTGGGGCGCGTGGAGTGAACATCCACCTCGCGCCACAGGATCTCGTCGATCATTTCGCGGCGGACGTCGTGGACCTCACGACCCCGGAAGCCTGAAGGCACCCGAAATCGATCCGAGCACCGGACGTTTGCCAAACTCGCACCAGGACTGGCTTAACCAGTGGACGCGGCTGCTCGTTCGCCATTTCACGCCCGGGGTGCCTATACGGCGGAGATCAGCGTCCGTCGCACACGGGATGAGGTTGCCGCAGCCACCGTCTTGCCCCAGGCCGCTCCGCTAAGGCCGGCCTGGCGCGAGTGTGGCAAGAAACCGCGTTGAGGCGCGGCGGCGGGATCGCGGGCGCGCTGGTTTCGGGAGGTCCCCGGACCTAAACCGCCTTGACGGCCGAGACGAGGGACGCCAACCCTTCCTTGGCGTCGGCGAACAGCATCCCCGTCTTTGGGTTCGTGTAGAGCTCGTTGTCGATACCCGCGTAGCCCGACGCCATCGAGCGCTTGACCACGATGATCGACTTGGCGTGGTCAACGTCGAGGATCGGCATGCCCGAGACCGGATTGCCGGGCCGGCGCGCCGCCGGGTTGGTGACGTCGTTGGCGCCGACCACCAGTGCGACGTCGGCGCGCTCGAAGTCGGGGTTGACCTCGTCCATCTCCTTGAGTTGGGGATACGGCACGTTCGCTTCGGCGAGCAGGACGTTCATGTGTCCGGGCATCCGGCCGGCCACCGGGTGGATTGCGTACTCGACGGTGACGCCACGGGACTCGAGGAGCTCGGCAAGCTCGCGCACGGCGTGCTGGGCCTGGGCGACGGCGAGACCGTAGCCCGGCACCACGATCACCAGGCTGGCATAGGCCAGCTGGATGGCCGCATCGTCGGCCGAGATCTGGCGGACGCTTCCGCCCGCGCCTGCTCCCGCAGCCGCCACTGCCCCGTCGCCGCCGCCGAAGCCGCCGAGCATGATGTTCAATACGGAGCGGTTCATCGCGCTGGCCATGAGCTTGGTCAGGATCGCGCCTGACGCTCCGACGAGAGCGCCGGCAATGATCAGGACCGGGTTGTCGAGGACGAAGCCGGCCATCGCGACGGCCGTGCCGGTGAACGAGTTCAGGAGGCTGATGACGACCGGCATGTCCGCGCCGCCGATCGGCAGCACCATCGTGATGCCGAAGATCAGGGCCGCGGCAATGATCACGAACAGGACCGGGACGCTGACGTTGCCGGCGAACAGGTAGCCCGCGCCCACGATCGCGATCACGGCAATGGCCGCGGTGATGATCCGTCCACCCGGGATCAGGATGGGCTTGCCTGAGATCAGGCCCTGCAGCTTGCCCGACGCGATCACCGAGCCGGTAAAGGTCACCGACCCGATGATCACGTCGAGAACGGTGGGGACGCTCGTCTGAAGGCTGATGGCACCGCCGGCGTTGGCGAGGCGGATGTAGTCGTCGATCGCGATCAGGGCCGCCGCGCCGCCACCGACCGCGTTGAATAGCGATACCAGCTGCGGCATCGCGGTCATCTTCACGGTCCGTGCGGTGTACAGGCCCAGGCCGCCACCGATGACGACGCCGACCGCGATGATCGGCCAGGCGAGGCCCTGCACGGTGCCCGCGTGGCCGGCGGCGATCAGGACGACGGTCCCGAGGATCGCCAGCGTCATGCCGCCGGCCGACAGGAGGTTGCCGTTGCGGGCGGTGGCCGGCGAATTCATCTGGTGGAGGCCGAGGACGAACGCCGCCGCCCCCAGGAGCCAGATGAGACGGACGACGGTATCGAGGGTGTCCACCGCGTCAGCCCTCGACGTTCGACTTCGGCGCCGGCGCCGTCGGCTTCTTCTTGAACATCTGGAGCATTCGGTCGGTGACGACGTAGCCGCCGACGACATTCATTGCCGCGAACGCGACCGCGACCAGCGACAGGACCTGGCTGAGGATGTTGTCCGCGCCGGCGGCGATGAGCATCGACCCGACGAGCACGATGCCGTGGATCGAGTTCGCTCCGGACATCAGCGGCGTGTGAAGGGTCGCGGGGACCTTGCTGATGACCTCGAAGCCCACGAGGATCGCGAGGACGAAGACGGTCAGGGCCGACAGCAGCTCGGGACTCACGCGGCACCTCCCGGCGCGGCGGGCGCCGGATCCAGCAGCTTGCGTACCGCCTCCGAAACGACTTCGCCGCCGTGGGTGATCGTCACCGGGCCGGTGATCTCATCGGTCAGGTCGATGTTCAACTCCCCGTCCTTCGTCATGTGCAGCAACAGCGTCGAGATGTTGCGGGCGTAGAACTGCGAGGCGCTGGCGGGCATCGAGGCCGGCAGGTTGTCCGGCGCGATGATCGTCACGCCCTCCTCGGTCAGGATCGTCTCGCCGGCCTTCGAGAGCTCGCAGTTGCCGCCGAGCGTCGAGGCGGCCATGTCGACGATGACCGAGCCCGACTTCATGCCGTGGACGGCTTCGGCCGTGACGAGGACCGGTGGTTTGCGCCCGGGTACCTGGGCGGTCGTGATCACGACGTCCATACCAGCGATGACTTCGTTGAGCTCGGCCTGCTGGGCGGCGCGTTCCTCCGCGGTCAGTTCGCGCGCGTAGCCGCCGGCCCCGGTGGCGTCGATCGCCGTCTTCAGCGTCACGAACTGCGCACCGAGCGACTGCGCCTGTTCCCGGGTCTCGGGCCGGACGTCATACGCCTTGACGACCGCACCGAGTCGCCGCGCCGTGCCGATCGCTTGGAGCCCCGCCACGCCGATCCCGAGGATCAGGACGTTGGCGGGCTTGGCGGTTCCAGCCGCAGTCGTGAGCAGCGGGAAGTAGCGCCCAAAGGCGTTGGCGGCGATCAGCACGGCCTTGTAACCACCGACATTTGCCTGTGAGCTCAGGGCATCCATCGTCTGGGCCCGCGACAGGGTGCGCGGAATCGCATCGAGGCTGACCGCGGTGATGCCCTGCTTCGCCATGGAGCCTGCGAGCACCGGATCGATCAGCGGCTGGAGGACTCCGACAAGGGCCTGGCCCGATCGCATCCGGCCGACTTCGGCCGGCGAAGGCTTCTGGACACGAAGCACAACGTCGGCGTCGCGGTACAGCTCGTCGGTCGAGACCACGCGCGCACCCGCTTCGACAAAGGCCTGATCGGGGATGAGCGCGCCGTCACCGGCGCCTTGTTCCACGAGGATCTCCAAGCCCCCGGCCGTCAACTTGCTGAGTGCTTCGGGTACCAGGGCGACGCGCCGTTCGCCGGGCGCAGTCTCCTTGGCGACGCCGACCTTCATGGGCACCACCTTGGGTCGTGTTGGGATTGATCGCGCATGACGTTCTGGGAACCGATGAAGGATAGCGGTCACCGCTCCGGGGCGTCCGGTATTCGATGGCAAGGTTCCGATTCTTCCGCGCCACCGGCCCCTGGCAAGAGTTGGTCGCCCGGGAGGATCGACCGGCCCGTCCCCAAGGGGCCGTTCGGCCCTGTTGACGGGCTCCGCTCGGTCCCAACGTTCGGTCATGGCATACCGCATCGAGATCGACCATGCGGGCTGCATCAATTGCGGCATCTGCATGGACACCTGCCCGGTCGAAGCGCTCGACATGACCCGCCCAACAGGTCCCGGCATCGAGTCTTCAGGGGCCGGCGCGCCCCAGCCGTGGATGATGGAGCACCCGGTCCAGGTCGGGGAGTGCGTGGGCTGCGGCATCTGTATTCGCGAGTGCCCTGTCGTCGTGATGACGCTCCACGCCGATGCCGACGGCCCGGACCTTCAGCCGCGCCAGGGTCCGATCGACCGGCCGGCGGTGCAGGCATCCCGCAAGAGTAGAGACGCTCGCGATCGAACCGCCTGGCTACCTCTCTCGACGGTCACCCGCGAGGCGCTGAAGCCGATTCACGGGTCGCCGTGGGGCGACCTCTTCTCGTGGAGAACCTCCGAGCGACCGAAGGCCTGGCAGACGTGGAAATCGATGGTCGACGCTCGTCCAGCCGAACCGATCGCGCCGTGTCAGGAGGCGTGCCCCGCTGGGACTGACGCCGGTCGCTACGTCGGGCTCATCGCCCAGGGTCGCTACGACGACGCCTACGCGGTCGCCGCCGAGGTCAACCCGTTTCCGTCGGTGTGCGGCTGGATCTGCACGGCGCCGTGCGAGTCGGTCTGCCGCCGGGGCGTCCTCGACGAGCCGATCGCCATCCGGACGCTGAAGCGCTTCGCGGCCGAGCACGGCCACCTGCCCGCCGTCCCGAAGCCCACGCTGCGTCGCGAGGCGCCGGTCGCCATTGTCGGCGGCGGACCCGCCGGGATGTCGGCGGCGTATTACCTGGCGCGACTTGGCTACCCGGTGACCGTGTTCGAGGCGATGCCTGTACCCGGCGGGATGATGGCAATCGGGATCCCCGAATATCGTCTGCCGCGCGAGGTCCTTCGCGAGGAGCTCGACCGGATCGTGGGGCTGGGCGTCGACCTTCGCCTCGATGCGGCGATGGGCCGGGACTTCACGCTCGCCGACCTGGAGCGGGACGGCTACCGCGCGATCTTCCTCGCCACCGGAGCATCGAAGAGCCGACGGCTGGCTGTGCCCGGGGACGATCTCCGCGGCGTGGTCCCCGCGACCCTGTTCCTGAAGCAGGTCAATCTCGGCGAGCGGCCAGAGCTGAGCGGGGCGGTAGTCGTGGTCGGTGGCGGAAGCACGGCGATGGACGCAGCTCGCTCGGCGCTGCGGAGCGGAGCTGCCTCTGTGACGATTGCCTATCGCCGCGGCCGCGCCGACATGCCCGCTCAGGAGGAAGAGATCGAGGCCGCGCTCCGAGAGGGGATCGCCCTCGAGACGGGCCTTCTTCCGCTCGAAGTCGTCGGATCCGGCGGCCGTGTGACCGGGCTCCGGTTCGCGGAGCAGCGTGCTTCGGCGCGCTCCGAGGGCGGGCGTGTTGCCTGGGAGACGGTGCCGGACACTGAGCGGCACTTGCCCGCGACGACGATTCTGGTCGCAGTCGGCGAGGAACCCGATCCATCGATCCTTCCGGAAGGTGCCGGAATCGGGGTCAGCGGCTGGGCGGGCATCGCCGCGGACTCGCGAACCCTCGCGACCGGACGCCCCGGCATCTTCGCCGGCGGCGACGTGGTTTCGGGTCCGAAGACGATCATCGATGCGGTCGCCGCCGGCCGGCGCGCCGCCGGCTCAATCCACGAGTTCCTCGGCGGCGTCGCAAACGGCGAGTCGGCGATTCTCGCCGCCGTCCGGTACCGCACCTCGGCGGAACCGGCGCTCAGCCTTGACCTTGGCATCCGCCCGCGGGCCCGTGCGCCGCTTCCGGTGATCGACCGGGCTTCGTTCGCCGCGAGCCAGGTCGGGTTCGACGAGCCGGCCGCGCGAGCGGAGGCCGAGCGCTGCTTCCGGTGCGATGCGATCTATCGTTCTGCGTCGGTTGAGGTCACCGCGGGCCGTGGGCCGCACGAGAACCGGACCGCCGCCACGCACGACGCTCCGCCGGCGGTGTTCGAACGACCAATCCAACCGATCTCGGGAGGGTAGAGATGCGCGCCGACCAGGTATCCGGGTTCTTCGACGCCGGCGAAGGCTTCATCGAGGGCACGATCGCGGCCGCGCTCGTCGTCTTGTGGCTGCTCGTCGTCGCGCTCCATCTCGGCCGCCCGTACATGGTCCGGACCACCGGCAAGTTCACCCTTCGATTGGGGGCCGACCTGTGGTGGATCATCTACGTGGGGCTGCGTGACATCTTCACCGTCCAGGTCTTTCTCGGCAGCTTCATCTTCTTCTACCCGGACGTGGTCACCGGCCAGGACCTGCCGATCACCGGCGGCCTCGCCGCCGTCTGCGCGTTCGGCGCGCTCCTGATCAAGCTCATGACGCGGGGCGACGCGCGCACACCGTACCTGTGGCAGGCGCTGCTGCTCGGGTTGGGCGCGGCGCTCTATATCGGCCCGTATTTCTTCGGCGTACAGATGACGATGCTGACCGGCAAGAACGTCGACGTGATCATGCCGCTGCTCGTCTCATCCAAGAATCCCGATCTCGCCCTGGCCCTTTGCTACCTCTCGGCGGCCCTTGTCGGCGTCCTCGGCCTTGTCGCGGTGGCCTACAACCTGCGGGCCACGATGGGCCGGCCGCAGGCCACCCGGCGCTCTTCGACTGCGGAGCAAGCCGCAACCCAAGGAGGAATCTGATGTTGAGTGCCGACGATCTGGCCCAGGCCCTGACCCACGGCTCCTCCGGGTGGATGGTCCTGTCGGTCGCCGCGGTGCTGCCGATCCTGTGGGCCTTCACCCTGGTCCTGCACTTCGCCCGCCCCGCGATGATCCGCTTCCTCCAGAGCCTGACCCTGCGTTTTGGTGGCGACGTCTGGTGGCTCTCCTACGTGCTATTCCGGGACGCGCTCCTGGTGATCACCCTCGGATTGAGCGTGATCTTCCTCATGCCAAATCTCTATCTGAAGATCGGGCTTCCGATCACGGCGCCGCTCGCGACGCTCGTCCTGTTCTGGGCGCTCATCGTGAAGCTCGTTCGCGATTCGGATGATGATCCGGCCGCCTTCCGCCTTGTCAGCGTCCTGTTGGTCGTGGCCTCGGTGCTCTACATCGTCCCGCAGATCTACGGTCTCGAAGCAGCCGATCAGGCGTATCTGGGCGGCCTGCCGGCCGCCCTCACCAGCAGCTCGAATCTGGCGGTCGCCAAGCCGATCCTCTGGATCAGTCTCGGGCTCCTTGGCCTGACGGCGACCGGCGTGTTCCTGCGCTTCCTGCGCGACCTCCTGCGGGCCGACTTCGCCGACGAGGAGTCGTCCGCCGGGGCCTGACGGATCGGGCTCGGAATAAAGAGGCTCCGCCGAGAGCGCGGTCGCTTCAGCCCGCGGCGCCTCCAACGTTGACGTTGCGTCCGTTGACGGCCGCGGCGACGTCACGGGGCGGCTCTTCGCCAGTCATCGCCTCGCTGTTGAGGCGGTCGGTCAGCAGCAGGATCAGGCGAAGCAACTCGCGCTGATCCGTCTCGCTGAGGCCGCCGTAGACGCGGGCCATCATCGCCTGGCGATGGGCGAAGATCTTCGGAACGCTGTCGGCCTGGGTCGTGAGCTCGACGATCGTGGCGCGCCGGTCGGATGGGTGCGGACGCCTGCGGACCAGCCCCTCCGCCTCGAGACCGTCAACGAGCGCGGTGATGTTCCGGGCCGTGACTCCCAGGCGCTGGCTCAGCTCGGCCATGATCTGCGGCCCATGGCGATGAAGCGCGAAGAGGAGCTGCAGCCGCGGCCACGAGAGCCCGCCCTCGGGCTCGTGGGCTCGTGCCCAGCGGCCGAATGCGGCCCCGAACGCCCCCCAGGCGCCGACCAGTTCCGCGGCCGTGCTGGTTGCCGGCGGACGGCTCACCCGCCGCCGCCGTTCGGCCCCGGGCGACTCAGTCGGCCTGCCCGATACTGTAGACATTCATTATCCACCGTGATACTGTCACGGCCTTCATGATAGCACTCGGATCCGGCAACCTCCACGCCTCGAACACATTCGGTCCACACGATCGGCCGACGATCGCGGGTACCGTGAACAACGAGGAACGAACCCGATGATCCGCCTCCTTCGGACCTACCTTCGGCCGTACTCTGGCCAGCTGACCCTGACCATGGGCCTGTTGCTGATCGGGGCGATCGGGAACCTGTATCTGCCGACGCTCAATGGCGACATCATCAACAACGGCGTCGCCAAGGGTGACAACGGGTACATCCTGCAGGCCGGAGCGCTGATGCTCGTGGCGACGTTCGCCCTCGGAATCGCCTCGATCGCGGCGGTGTATTTCGGCGCGCGGATCGCGATGGGCTTTGGTCGCGACGTTCGCAGCGCGATCTTCCGCAAGGTCGAGAGCTTCAGCCAGGTCGAAGTGAATCGCTTCGGGCCGCCGTCTCTCATCACCCGGAACACGAACGACGTCCAGCAGGTCCAGATGGTCGTGTTCATGGGCCTCACGATCCTGGTCTCCGCCCCGATCCTCGCCGTCGGCGGGATCATCCTCGCGGTCCGGCAGGACGTGCCCCTGTCCGGCCTTCTCGTCGTCATCCTGCCGCTCATGGCCGCCTTCATCGGCCTGGTGATGTCTCGAGCCATCCCCCTCTTCCGGTCCATGCAGGTCAAGCTGGACCGGATCAACCAGGTGATGCGCGAGACCCTCGCCGGCGTCCGCGTCATCCGGGCCTTCGTCCGGGCGGAGCACGAGGAGGGGCGCTTCGATCAGGCCAACACCGACCTCTTCAACACCGCGATCTCGGTCAACCGCCTGTTCGCACTGACGATCCCGGTGATGAGTGGGATCTTCAATCTGTCGAGCGTCGCGGTGATGTGGTTCGGCGCCCTCCGCGTGGACAGCGGACAGATGCCGATCGGCAACCTCACCGCGTTCCTGCAGTACCTCATGCAGATCCTCTTCGCGGTGATGATGGCCGTTTTCATGTTCGTCTTCGTGCCGCGAGCAGCCGTCTCGGCCGGTCGGATCCAGGAGGTCCTCGAAACCGATCCGCTCATCTCCGATCCCGAGCGCCCGGTGCCGCTCCCGCCCATCGGGTCCGGGACGCGACGTGGGGTCCACGTCGAATTCCGCGACGTCGAGTTCGGCTATCCCGGGGCAGAGCAGCCGGTCCTCCGCGACAACTCCTTCGAGGCCCGGCCCGGCGAGACGACGGCCATCATCGGCAGCACCGGCAGCGGCAAGTCGACCCTCATCAACCTGATTCCGCGCTTTTACGACGTCACCGGTGGCTCGGTACTGATTGACGGTGTCGACGTCCGTGAGATCAACCGCGAGGACCTCTGGCTGCGGATGGGCGTCATCCCCCAGAAGGCGTTCCTCTTCAGTGGGACCGTGGCCTCCAACCTCCGCTTCGGGGACCAGAACGCGACGGACGACGAGTTGTGGCGGGCGCTCGAGACGGCCCAGGCGCGGGACTTCGTCGAGGAGATGGGCGGCCTTGACGCGCCGATCACGCAGGGCGGAACGAACGTTTCGGGCGGACAGCGCCAACGACTGGCGATCGCCCGAGCCCTGGTGAAGAACGCCGGGCTGTACATCTTCGACGAGAGCTTCTCGGCCCTCGACTTTGCGACCGACGCCCGCCTCCGTGCTGCGATCGAACGAGAGCTCGGGTGGGCCACCCTGATCATCGTTGCCCAGCGCGTCGGCACGATCATGAAAGCCGATCAGATCCTGGTCATGGAGGATGGCCGGATCGTCGGCCGGGGCACCCACGCCGAACTGCTCGACACCAACGAAACCTATCGCGAGATCGTCTACTCGCAGCTGTCGGCCGCGGAGGCGGTGGCATGAGCGAGCAGCGATCCGACTCCGGCCCGAGGACCAACGGCCATCGACCCGATAGCGCGGGCGCAGGCTCGCCGGCCATGCGTACCGGAGCGGGAAGTCCGCCAGCGGGAGCCGGTGGTCCGCCGCCCGGCGGCCCGATGCGACCGGGCGGGGGTCCCGGCGGCGGCCGGGGGGCCGGAATGATGGGCTTCGGCATGCCGGTCGCCAAGCCGAAGAACTTCCGGGACGGATTCCTGCGGCTCCTTCGCCGGCTTCGGCCGGAGTCGCCCCTCGTGATCCTCGTGGTTGCGCTGGCCGTCATCAGCGTGACCCTCGCGGTCATCGGCCCGAAGATCCTCGGCAACGCGACGAACGACATCTTCCAGGGGCTCATCAGCAAGCAGCTGCCGGCGGGCGTCACAAAGGAACAGGCTGTCGCCGCCCTGCGGGCGCGCGGCCAGAACCAGCTCGCCGACATGCTCAGCGCCATGACCCTCACGCCGGGGGTCGGCGTCGATTTCGGCGCCCTCGGGCAGACGCTGCTCTTTCTCGTGGGCATCTACGTCCTGAGCTCGATCTTCAGCTGGGGCCAGGCATGGATCATGGCCGGCGTCACGCAGCGGACCGTCTACCGTCTCCGCCAGGATGTCGACCACAAGCTCGCGCGCCTGCCGCTCAAGTATTTCGATAGCCATCCGCGCGGGGACACGCTCAGCCGGGTCACCAACGACATCGACAACATCGGCCAGACGCTCCAGCAGAGCCTCACCCAGCTCATTACCTCGCTCCTGACCGTCGTCGGAGTGCTGATCCTGATGCTGACGATCAGCCCGATCTTGGCGGCGATCTCGCTGCTCGCGGTTCCGGCCTCGATCGTCGTGACGATCCTGATCGCCGGTCGCTCGCAGAAGCAGTTCATGGCCCAGTGGGCATCGACCGGCGCCCTCAACGGCCACGTCGAGGAGATGCACACGGGCCACTCGATCGTGAAGGTGTTCGGGCGCCAGCAAGAGGCGATCGAGGCCTTCGACGCCGAGAACGACCGCCTGTACGACGCGAGCTACCGCGCCCAGTTCATCTCCGGGATCATCCAGCCGGCGATGAACTTCATCGCCAACCTCAACTACGTGGCCATCGCCGTGATCGGCGGCCTGCGTGTCGCGTCGGGGCAGCTGAGCCTGGGCGACGTCATCGCCTTCATCCAGTACTCGCGGCAGTTCACCTTCCCGATCGTCCAGACCGCGAGTATCGCGAACGTCCTGCAATCGGCCGTGGCCTCTGCCGAGCGGGTCTTCGAGCTCCTCGACGAGCCCGAAGAGGTTCCCGACCCGGTCCGGCCGCGGATCCTTTCGAAGCCGCGGGGCGCGGTCGCGTTCGAGGACGTCTCGTTCCGGTACGAGCCGGACAAGCCCCTGATCGAGCACCTCGACCTGGTTGCCGATGCGGGCGAGACCGTCGCGATCGTTGGTCCCACGGGTGCTGGCAAGACCACCCTGGTCAACCTGCTCATGCGCTTCTATGAGCTCGACGGCGGCCGCATCACCATTGACGACATCGACACCCGCGAGCTCACCCGCGACAACCTGCGGCGCACGTTCGGGATGGTTCTCCAGGACACCTGGCTGTTCCACGGCACCATTCGCGAGAACATCGCCTACGGTCGCGAGGACGCGACGGAGGCCGAGATCATCGAAGCGGCCGAGGCGGCCCACGTCGACCACTTCGTGCGAACGCTGCCGGACGGCTACGACTCCGTGATCGATGACGACGCCACGAACCTGTCGGCCGGCGAAAAGCAACTGCTCACGATTGCTCGGGCGTTCCTCGCCAATCCCCCGATCCTGATCCTCGACGAGGCGACGAGCTCGGTGGACACGAGGACGGAAGTTCTGATCCAGCGAGCCATGCAGCGCCTGATGAAGGGCCGGACCACCTTCGTGATCGCCCACCGCTTGTCCACGATTCGCGACGCCGGCACGATCCTGGTCATGGACCACGGCAGCATCATCGAGCAGGGCACCCACGAGGAGCTGTTGACTCGGCGGGGCTTCTACTACGAGCTCTACAACAGCCAATTCGTCGAGCCGCTGGTCGCCGAAGCCGTGTAGCGGTCGGGCGGGCCGTCCAGTCGACAGCGTTCCGATGTGAACGCATCGTCACCGGACCAGCGTTCATCGAATCGAAAGGATCGACGCGCTACCGTTCGGAGGTAGATGCGCCAGTCTGTCGCGCTCCGGCCCCTTCCGATGCCCCGCACCTGGCCGCTCCGACCGAGCGACCTTGCGGCGTTCGCCACGGCAAACGGAATCCTCATTGTCGGGATGTGGGTGCGCCACGGCGGCCTGAACAGCCTCGACAGCCTGGGCACCCAGCTGACCGCTGCCGGGCAGCTGACCGCCCTGCTCGGCACCTACCTGGTCCTGATCCAGCTCGTCCTCATGTCGAGGAGCCCGTGGCTCGACCAGCTGTTCGGAATGCCCCGTCTGGCGGCCTGGCATCGGTGGGTCGGGTTTGCCTGCCTGTGGTTGCTCGTGGGACACGGCGTCTTTACGATCGTCGGCTTCTCGATGGTGGATCGGATCGACCCGATCGGTGAGGCCTGGACGATGCTGACGACCTACCCCTACGTCCTCATGGCAACCGCTGCTCTCGGACTGCTCGTGCTCGTCGGCGTCACGTCCGTCCGGATCGCCCGACGACACCTTACCTATGAGACCTGGTACTACGTCCACATCTACGCGTATCTCGGGGTTGCGCTCGCCTTCGCCCATCAACTCGTGGTCGGCACGGACTTCATCAACGACACGCTGGCGCGCGGATACTGGATCGCGCTCTATGCGCTGACCGCCGCCTGCATCCTCTTCTTCCGGATCGGCCCTCCGATCCAGATGGCATTCCGGCATCGACTTCAAGTGGCGAACGTCGTCTCCGAAGGCCCGGGGGTGATCTCGATCTACGTGACCGGCCGCGATCTCGATCGGCTGCCCGTCCGTGCCGGCCAGTTCTTCCTGTGGCGGTTCCTGGCCGGCGATGGGTGGTGGCGGGCGCATCCCTTTTCGATCTCGGCGGCCCCGAACGGCGAATGGCTGCGGCTGACGGTCAAGGATCGAGGGGACGACACCAGAGCCCTCCAGGCCCTGCGCATCGGCACGCCCGTGTTCGCTGAAGGGCCTTACGGTGCCTTCACTGGGGCTCTGAGCAGCCGGCCGCGAACCCTGCTGATCGCGGGAGGCATCGGGATCACGCCCCTCCGGGCCCTTCTCGAGGAGATGGCCGCGCCACCCGGGACCCTCACCCTGATCTACCGGGCCAGTCGCTGGGACGACGTCATCTTTCGTCGTGAGCTCGACGTCCTGATCAAGGCCCGTCTATGGCGGGTTCACTACGTCGTCGGGCGGCGAGGGCTGGGCGAGGTGCCACGCGAGCCCCTCGATGCCGCCCACATTCGCGCCCTTGTCCCGGACGCGGCAAAGCGCGACGTCTTCGTCTGCGGTCCGGACTCCTTGCTCGATGCCGTTCGCCGCAGCCTGGCAATCCTCCGCGTGCCGGTAGCACAGATCCATTTTGAAAGGTTCGCATTCTCGTGAGGACGTCCACGGCCCATGGCAGCAGGCTGACTCCGATCCCTACGCGCGCTGTCGTCGCGATCGCCGGAACAGCCCTGGGGCTCATTCTCCTGTTCAGCTTCAAGACGCCCGATCAGGCCCCGCACCGGCTCGCTGGTGCGGCCGCGCCCGCGGCCTCTGCTGGGCCGATCGCCGCGTCAGGACCGGGCGCGACATCGGCGCCGGGAGCGGCCGCAGCTCCAACGGCGGCACCGAAGGCGACGACTGTTACCGGAACGAAGACGGTCATCGGCGACGACGTGCCCAACCAGTTCGGCGACGTCCAGGTCCAGGTGACGTTCTCCGGCAGGAAGATCACCGACGTCAAGGCTCTGCAGCTGCCCTCCGATCGCGCCCGCTCGGCACAGATCAGCAATTTCGCCGCGCCGTACCTTCGGACGGAAGCCCTCCAGGCCCAGAGCGCCCAGATCGACCTGATCTCGGGTGCGACGTACACCAGCGAGTCGTACGCGCAATCGCTGCAATCGGCGATCGACAAGGCTGGCGTTTGACGGTCGCGGCGCCCACGGAGCTTCGGCCTCAAGCTCGCCCCATGCATCGAGTCGAGCACGCGATGGGTACGGCGATCAGCGTCGACCTTCGAGATGGCCACATCGGCGACGAGGTGCTCGGCGGGGTTTTCGAGCACTTCCAATCCGTCGACGCCCGCTTCAGCCCGTTCAAGCCGGACAGCGAGGTGAGCCGCCTCAGCCGCGGCGACATCGTCCTGGAGTCCTGCAGCCCGGATCTTCGAGAGGTCCTCGACTTATGTGACGCGGTCCGTCTCGACAGCAACGGATATTTCGACATCCGCGCACACCGCACCGACGGTGATATCGACCCGTCGGGCCTCGTGAAGGGCTGGGCCGTCGAAGGGGCGGCGAAGATCCTCGACCAGGCCGGCATCCGGAACTACTACATCAATGCGGGCGGAGACGCGTTGATTCGCGGTGAAGCCGGACCGATGCAGCCGTGGCGCGTGGGAATCCGTCATCCAGAGCGCCCTGACCGGGTCGCCGCGGTCCTCGAGGTCAGGGACCTCGCCGTCGCGACCTCGGGCGCATACGAGCGCGGAGAGCATGTGATCGATCCGCACACGCACCGCGCGCCCGAGGGCATCCTGAGCGTGACGGTTGTCGGCCCCAGCCTGACCTTTGCCGATGTCTACGCGACCGCCGCACTGGCGATGGGGCCGGCAGGCCTCGAGTGGATCGCCTCTCTGCCCGAGTACACCGCCTGCTTCATCACGACCGATCGTCGCCTCGTCTGGACGCCGGGTTTCGAAGCCCATATGGCATCGCCCTAGCCCGCTCCGGCTGCGGCGTAGCGGGTCGGCGCGCGTCATTGTCGTCGCCCTCAGGTCCGCGCCGGCGCCTCGGCCTCGGCGGATTGCTCCAAGCTCTGCCCTTCGAATGCGGGTCCCCGCGTTCGGTTCCAGGCAACAGACATTCGCGCTCCGCCGCCCGGAGAGTCGCCGATCTCCCATTTGCCACCGGTGGCCGTGACGATTGCATCGGCGATCGCCAGGCCCAGGCCGGCCCCACCATGCTCTTCGTTCGCTCTATGGAATCGATCGAAGATCCGGTCGCGCTCCTCTACCGGAATCCCGGGCCCGGTATCGTCGACGGTGAGTCGGACCCGACCGCCGTCCGTCGACACCTGTACCGCGACGGCGCCGCCCGGCGGCGAGTACTTCACTGCGTTGTCGAGAAGGACGGAGACGAGTCGCGCGAGCCACTCCGGCGGGGCGGTGACGACTGGGCCCGATAGGCCGGTTACGCGGAACTTGAGCTCGAGACCGCGGTGATCGCAGACGGCGCGGAAACGCTCTGTCGTTGTCGCCGCGAGGGCGCCCAGGTCAATTGGAGCCGCTTCGGGGGGGTCGGGCGTGGCATCGAACCGGGCCAGCCACAGAAGGTCGTCCACGAGGCGGTGGAGATGGCGGCTTTCGGCGAGCACGTGCTCGAAACCGCTCCGATCCAGATCGGGCTCGCGCGGGGAGCCGAGGGCCAGCGAAGCCTCCGCCTCGATGACGGTCAGCGGCGTACGAAGCTCGTGGGAGGCGTCGGCCGTGAAGTCGAGCTGGCGACGGCGCGCCCGCTCGATGGGCCCCGCGACCCTGCGTCCGATCGTCAAGGATCCGAGGAAGACGAGGAGCAGCACGAGCGGTGCAATCGCGACCTCGGCGAGGATGACGGTGTTCTGTGCGTTGGCCATCTCTGCCGTCGATTGCGCTACCTCGATCCAACCCGGCCCCAGCGCTGCGCCGGTGAGGCGAACCTGAGAGCCGCCCACGCTGGCGATGACCGGCGCCGTGACTCGGCGCTGGTCCAGCGCCAGCGTCGCTCTCGGATCGCTGGCGGTCACCGTCCCGTCCGGCCCGATCAGCCAGACGAGGAGCGGTGCCTCGAAGCGTCGCCCTTCGCGCTCATCGGTCGCGTCCGGATTCACCGCGGCGATCGGTACGCCGTTCGCGAACAGCTCGTCGGCGTCGCTCCGGGTCTGCATCGCGGAGATCTCGTCCTGGAGCCGTCGGTCGATGCCGGCCACGAGGTTCCGCTGAACGAGCAGGACCACGACCACCGCGACCACGAGGTACAGGACCCCGACGATCGCCGTTGTCGTGGCGGCAACCCGGATCGGGAGGTGTCGGAATCGAGCGGGCGGGCGCGGAGTCATGAGGCGAAGCTGTGGCTCACGACGCGAGCCGGTAGCCTGCGCCTCGGACCGTCACGATCTGGGCACCGGACCCGGCAAGCTTTGCGCGGAGGCGGGCGATCTGGACATCGATCGTATTCGAGCCGATCGGCTCCGTTTCATCCTTCCAGGCGTGCTGCGCGATCAGCTGGCGGTTCACCACGGCCGGAGCGCGGAACATGAGCACCTCGAGGATTCGGAACTCAGTGCCCGTCAAGTGGAGTGGGAAGTCGCCGGCGAGGACGTCCCGCGTCGCCGGGTCGAGAGCCAATGTGCCCCGCTTCAGGATGCGACCATCGGTACTCCCGGGCCGCCGGACGAGGGCCCGCACTCGGGCAAGGAGCTCATCGAAATCAAACGGTTTCACCAGGTAGTCGTCGGCTCCAGCGTCGAGCCCGGCCACCCGATCGGCCGGCGCGTCGCGCGCGGTCAACATCAGGACCGCGGTGCCGTTCCCTTCCTGGCGCATCCGGGCGACGACTTCGAGGCCAGACGTGTGAGGCATCCGCCAGTCGAGGATGACCACCGCATATTCGTAGAACCGGATGTAGTCGAGCGCCTCGTCGCCGGTCGCGACGGCATCGACGAAGTAGCCGCTCCGCTCGAGGCCGCGAACGAGCACGGATCGAAGGGCTTGGTCGTCCTCAGCGACCAGGAGCCGCATGGGGCAAACCATTGGGCGCCGTCATCGCGCGAGAGTGTAGGTCGCTCGACCTTACGGCAGCATGACGGCCCCCCGCCAGGTCGCCGAGGTCGCCCCGCGCAGGCCGCCAAGGCGCCCGTCGAAGCAGCGGGGTCGCTCCGCGAACCTCGTCCGCTAGGTGCCCGTCGAGCTCTCGGCTTTCTGGATCAGGCCCATCGCGTCACCGATCGGGATCGCGAAGCCGATCCCCTCGGCCGTGGTCGCCGTTGCCGAGTTGACGCCGATTACGGCCCCCGAGGCGTCGAGGAGCGGCCCCCCGCTGTTGCCGGGGTTGATGGCAGCGTCCGTTTGGATGAGGTTTTTCAGTTGGACCCGTTGACGCGTTGCGGCGTCGCGGACCGTGATCGACCGGCCAAGTCCGGACACGATGCCGCTGGTCACGGTTTCGGTAAAGGTGCCGAGCGGACTGCCGATCGCGATCACCAGTTGACCCACCGCGAGCTTGGATGAGTCACCCAGCGTTGCCGGCTTCAATCCGGTTGCCGTGACCTTGATGATCGCAAGATCGGCCGCCGTGTCCGACGTCACGACGCTGGCATCGAACTGCTGCCCGTCGGAGGTCTCGACCGTCAACGAACTGCTGCCCGCAACGACGTGGGCGTTGGTCAGGATGAGTCCGCCGGCGGTCAGGATGATGCCCGATCCGACGCCGGTGCTCGGGACCGAGAACGGCGACAGGTTCGATGTGCCCTGCGAGGTGATCGTGACGACCGAGGGGTCTGCCTCGGCGGCGACCGCCTCGATTGCGGTCTGCTGGTCCTCGGGAGCGAGGGATTGGGCCGCCGTCGTCTCTCGGCCGCTCGGCGGCTGCGCCGTTGCTGTCGCCGAGGTGATGTTCGCCGGCCTGACCAGCAGGAAGGCCGTCGCCCCAGATGCGAGAGCCGCCGACAGCAGGGCCGTTACGAGAATCACCGGGACCGATGCCTGACGCGGCCGACGCGTCGGAGGCTCCAGCGGTTGCGCGGGCTGCTGCCTCTCGTCCATGTCCATGGTCATGGAATACGCTGGGCACCTGAAAGCCCGCTGAGAATGTCTTTGCACCGGCCTATCGAACGACGAAAATCGAGCGAGCCACCAGGCAAGCGGGTAGTTCGGCCGCTATCGTGGCGCGGTGCATGAGGATCTGAGTCTGGCCGTCCGTGCGTCATGCCGCGGGAATCACTCGTGACCGCGGCAGAGCTCGATCTCGCCCCGGCCGTCGCGGTCGTGTCCGCGGCCGATCCGGTGATGGGGGAGTTCATCCGTCGCGCGGGTCCCTATGAGGAGCGTGCCGGTTACGGCGACTACTTCGGCTCGCTGGCGCGCGCGATCGTTTTCCAGCAGCTCGCCGGACGCGCCGCCGCCGCGATCCACGGGCGAGTCGTGGCCGCCGTGGGTGGCCGTATGACCCCGGAAGCGATTCTGGCGACGACACCCGAAACGCTCCGTGCGGCTGGACTCTCAGGTGCGAAGACCGCCTCGCTCATCGACCTGGCGACGCACGTCATCGACGGAACCGTCCCGCTCGAAGGCCTCGCGGCTCTGGACGATGAGGAGATCATCGCCCGCCTCATCGAGGTCCGGGGTGTCGGAAGGTGGACCGCCGAGATGTTCCTGATGTTCGAGTTGCGCCGGCCGGATGTCTGGCCGGTCGAGGACTACGGCGTGCGCAACGGCTACAGCCTGATCCACTCACTCCCCGAGATCATCAAGCCTCACGCCCTGCGCGAGGCCGGCGAGCCATTCCGCCCATTCCGGAGTTTCGTCGCGCTCTATTGCTGGCATGCAGTCCACATCGCTCGGGGCCAGATCGTGTTGCCGGCCGCGACAGAAGGCTGAGCGTCCGTCCGGGCTTCGCCGACGTTTACGTAGCCGGGAATCCCGTCGCTTCAGCTCTCGGGGACGATCGGCTCCAGGTCGATCGTGCGAACCCGGCGTGTGTGGCCTGAGTCGGTGCGAACCATTGCCGACGGAATCACACCTGGCGCCAATGAAACGATGACGGCAGCCTCGCCGCTGTAGAGCCCGGTGTTGCCGATTCGGACGCGGCTCCCGACCGCCAGACCCTTCCGTCCGGCTCGGGCTGTGATGTCGATCGCGACAACACCGGTCCGTACGAATGTCGGGTCAGCCGGTCCGCCGACGACGCCCGGCGGTCGGCGGCTCGTGAGTGCCACCGGATAGGTGACTTTTCGCCTGCGCACTTAATAGGACCGTCGCGAGCGCGGCTCTTCCTTGGGGGGACGCGGCTCGTGGCCCGGTCGGGGCGGGCGTGGCTGGGTGCCGGGGGCCATGTCGGGCCGTCGCGGCTCCGGGCCGCGTGCGCGGGCCGCCTCCACGGTCGAGGCAAATGCCCCGGCGCGATCGGCCGGAAGGCTTCGCAGCCACGCGCTTTCGATCTCCTTCACGCGCTCGGACTCGCCGATGCGGCGATCGCGCTCGTGCCTTGAGTGTTTCGTCATTCGAACCTCGCTTCGCGTCCGCACCCTCAGCGGGCGCTCGACGAGGTCATTGTGACCGGGTGGCGCAATCTCGTATCGGACTACTTGGTCGCCTGGATGTCCTCGCTCAAGCTCCCGCTCGGCGGTAGCCTTGGCATGATGGCTCGAGCTGAGTCGCTCGACCCGCTCCGATAGCTCCTGAACGCGCGGATCTTCCGGGTCAAGCCCCGCTTTCTCTTCCTCGAGGCCTTTCACCTGCTCGGCATCGCCGCGGATCGACTCTTCGGTGGCCTGAAAATCCTCCTGCGAATCGGGCATCCTGCTCCTGCGCTCCTGGCTTCGCGACAGTCGTCCTGGTATCGATCCAGTGTCCGTCGCGATAGACGTACCAGACGAGGATCGGCTCACCGACCAGCTCTCGAGCGTGGACGACGGCTTGCGGATAGAGACCCTTGAGCCGCCGTTCGAGCTCGTCGGTCGATGCTGCGCCGTGGTCGACGACCATCCTGGCGAACTCGCTGAAGACGCGATCGGCAGCCGGGTTCACCACGAGGGTCGGGCTCATCGTTTCACGCTTCAAGGACTGAGTATTCTCGGTCGGGCTCAGTCACTGGTCGAACAGAATGCAGCGGGGCCTCGCAGGGCCGTTGCATTTTCCGAGGTTCGAGACTACCTAGGGTGAGCGCCGGCTACGTCGGCAGGCCCTTTGCGGCAATCGGCCGGCAGACGACCACTTCGGGCGGTCCTGCTTGGAGCGCCGCCAGCCGATCGCCCAGAAGGACCGTTGCCACCTGGTCCTCGGCGGTCAGGCTCGCGAGATCCGCATGGAGCTCGTAGAACCCGGCTACCAGTTCGTGGGCCAGCAGATCGACATCGTGTCCACGGTCGGAACGTCATCCAGCAACCCCCTGACGATCGTCTTCACGATCGACGGCAGTGCACTTCTCGACGCAACAGGCTTCAGCCAACCACCACCCGAGAGCATCGCTGTCACCCGGGCCGAGGTCACCGGCCCCGTCGTCATCCCGAGCTGCGCGAGCACCGGGCCACCGATCGTCCCCGACCCGTGCGTCGCAGACCGGCACTACGTCAGTGGCGACCTCCAGATCACGATCCTGACCGGCTCGGCCAGCCACTGGAACACCGCCGTCAAGGTCGTCGGGGTAACTGTCGCCAACAGCGGCTACAGCCCCCAGGGTGTGACCGTGGGGCAGGGCGGGATCGTCCTCTGGACCTTCGCCGGTACGAAGCCCCACAGCGTCACCGAGAACCTCAAGCTCGGTCCCGCCAAGGCCCCCCTATTCGGCTCGGGGGTCCTGACCAGCGGTCGCTACGGGTACCTCTTCCAGGCGGCCGGGACGTACACCTACGGCTCGACGGTCAAGGGCGATCCCGGCAGCTTCGTGGGCTCGATCGCGGTCCCGGTTCGTATCAGCCCGGTGAGCGGCGGGACGGCAACGTCGTTCACAGTGACCTGGTCAGCCTCGACCCTGAGCGGCTACGTCTTCGACGTCCAGTACCGCTTCATGCGAGCAGGAGCGAAGAGCTGGTCGCCCTACAAGCTCTGGCAGAACGGCGCGTCGGCCGCGAGCGGCGTGTTCAGCCCGCCCTCGGGCGCCGGGACGTACGCGTTCAGCGCCCGCCTTCGCAGCTCGACCACCGCGATGGCGTCGCTCTGGTCTCCCGAGACCAGCATCGCCGTGCATTGACGCTCTGGGTTTCGAACGGAACGCCAGGACTCGTAGACCCCGGTCCATCACGTTCCATCGTCCCGGCGCGCCGCCCCGAGCGGCTCCTCCTTTGACCCGAGGCCTCGCGCGGCTCAGTCTTCGCGCAACCGATGAGGCTGACTGCATCCGGATGGGGGCGTAATCGATTGGCCTCGTCGTCGACCGGGGAACAGATCGCGGTCCAGTACTGGGAGGCGCTGCTCCCGATGCGATCGTTCCGCGCGACGGAAATCGGTGATGAGCGGTACGACGACCGCCTTGAGGACCCGACCACCGCAGGGCGTTCCGCCCGCACCAGGCTCGCGGCGGAGACAGTCGCCGATCTCGATCGACTCGGGCATGAACGTGTGGCTGGGCTCGAAGGCGAAATCGAAGACGCGGTCACCGCAGACGTGCTCCGGTTCCTCTGCGAGGTTGAGCTCGAAACGGTCGCGACCGAACGTTGGCGACTCGAGTCGATCGATCACATGGACAGGGGTCCGGCGGTCGCCCTCGTCATGCTGGCTCAGGCCCAATGGGCGGACACCCCCGAGCGGCTCGACCGATGGCTGGCCCGTCTGGCGGCGTATCCACGGTACATCGAGGGACCTATCGAACAGATCAACGAGGCGCGCGGACTCGGAATCTTGCCCTCCAAGATCGTCGCCCAGCGTGTCCTCGACCAGCTGGACGGCTTGCTCGCCGAGCCCGCTGTGAGCACGGTCTTCGTCACGGCACCGCCGGTTGCCGATCCGGCTGATCGCGAGCGGATCGCGGTCGCCGTCGCTGCCAATGTCCAACCCTCGCTCGCGCGCTTCCGCGACGTGATCCACGGCCTTCTGTCAGAGGCTCGGACAGAGCCCGGCCTGTGGGCCGTGCCGGGCGGAGACCGGATGTACCTGAGTGCGGTGCGCGAGTGGACGACTGTGCAGATCGATCCAGAAGAGCTCCATCGCTCAGGTCGCGACGACCTTGAGCAGATTGAGCGCGAGCGACAGTTGATCGCGCGAGGGGCCGGTCATGGCGCCGACACCGCTGCTTATCGGCGATCGTTGGCGGCGGATCCAATCAATATCCCGACATCTGCGGATGCGCTGCTCGGGCGGATGGAGGCGGATATCGCGCGGGCACAGGCCGCTGCGCCGAAGTGGTTCGGTCGCCTTCCACGCGCCGGGTGCGAGGTCCAACCGCTCGCAGATGCGATCGCTGGCGGCTCGCCTGGCTACTTCCTTTCGGCGACCCCAGACGGCGCTCGGCCGGGGGTCTTCTACATGAACACGAGCGATCTTCCGAGCCGGCTCTTCAGCCGGAGCGCCACCACGATCTACCACGAGACCGTCCCCGGGCATCATCTCCAGATCGGGCTTCAGAACGAACACCCGAGCCTGTCCCCATTCCGCCGCCTCGGGGCCGACCTTTGCGCTGGTGCCTTCGTCGAAGGCTGGGGACTCTACGCCGAGCGACTGGCTGATGAGATGGGACTCTTCCGCACCGACGGGGAGCGGTTTGGGATGCTCGATGCCCAGGCCTGGCGAGCCGCGCGGCTCGTCATCGATACGGGTCTCCATGCATTTGGATGGGACCGGGAGCGTGCCGTCGATGAGCTCGTCGGCGCAACTGGTTTCGAGCGCGTCGACGCTGAGATCGAGGTCGACCGGTACGTCGCGATCCCGGGACAGGCGCTCGCCTACAAAGTGGGGCAGCGCGAGATCGAGCGGCTCAGGGCTGGTGGGTCAGCGACAGCCGAGGCGGCAGGCCGATCGTTCGACCTCCGCCACTTCCACGACGAACTTCTCGGCCACGGCGCCCTGCCTCTCAGTGTCCTGGGCGCCCGGCTCCCTGGGTGGCTCGGCGAAAGTTGATCTCAGCCCGTCATGACCTTGTCATCGAGAGTCCGATGCGCCATGTCGCTCAGGCACCCCGCCGGGACAAGGACGTCCTGGGCTCGTAACGGCGGATGTCCTGCGTCTGGCGCACGAGGGCCCGTAACGTCTCGAGGTCGCCCGACAGGAGCCCGCGGGCCCGCGCCTGGATCAGCACGTTGCCGAGGGCGGTCGCCTCGACCGGTCCGGCGATCACGGGGACCTCGCATGCATCGGCCGTCAGTTGGCAGAGGAGCGTGTTTCGACTGCCACCACCGACGAGGTGGACGACGTCGACCGACTGACCCGACAGCCGCGCGGCGTCGCGGACCGTTCGCCCGTAGGCCGCAGCGAGGCTGTCGAGGATGCATCGCACCAACCCGGCTCGCGTTTCCGGCGGCGGCCGGTCGAGCCTCAGGCACGCCGCCGCGATCCGGGCCGGCATGTCGCCCGTCGGCAGGAATGACGGATCGTCAGGGTCGATCACGGGTCCGCCTGCCGGGAGCTCGCCGGCGGCGATGAGCAGGCCCGGAAGCTGTTCCGGACTGCCATCGAGCTCCCAGGTCCTGAGCGACTCCTGGAGAAGCCACAGGCCCATCACGTTGCGCAGGTAGCGGATCCGGTCGTCGACGCCGCCCTCGTTGGTGAAATTCGCCTCGCGACTCTCATTGGTGAGGATCGCATGATCCACCTCGACGCCGACCAGCGACCAGGTGCCGCAGGCGATGTACGCGAACGACGCGTCGCCCGCGGGCACGCCGACGACGGCGGAGGCGGTGTCGTGAGAACCGACGAGCGTCAGCAACGTCTCCGCGGACGCACCGGTTTCCGCGCGGACCTCGTCCCGCAATGGGCCAATCACGTCGCCGGGGACGCCCAGGGGCGGGAACAGCGAGGGCGGAATGCCCAGCGCGGAGATCAGCTCCACGTCCCACGTTCGTCGATGGACGTCGAGCAGCGCCGTCGTCGATGCGTTCGTGACCTCCGCGACCCGCACGCCCGAGAGCCAATGGCCCAGGAGATCGGGGATGAGCAGCATCGTCCGGGCCAGCGCGAACAGCGACGTCCCCCGTGCCGAAGCAAGCTGGTAGATCGTGTTGAAGGGCAGGAACTGGAGGCCAGTCCGCGCATAGAGGTCGGCGGTCGGCACGATCCGGTGGACCGCGTCCACGGCGGCAGCCGTCCGGGTGTCGCGGTAGTGATACGGATCGCCGAGCAGCGTCCCAGACTCATCGAGCAGGCCGTAGTCGACCCCCCACGAGTCGACGCCAATGCTGAGCAGCTCGTTGGCGGCCCGCGTCGCCTGGCGCAGGCCCGCCAGGACCTCCCGGTAGAGACGCAGGATGTCCCAGTGGAGGCCGTCCGGGAGGCGGACCGGGTCGTTCGAGAATCGATGGACCTCGGTCAGCTCCAGCTCGTTCGGTGCGACCCGTCCCACCATGACCCTGCCGCTCGATGCGCCGAGGTCGACAGCCGCGACGAGTCGCCCCGTCAACGGAGAAACGCTGCTGCGACGCCTGCGTCGACCGGGATGTGGAGACCGGTGGTCTGGCTGAGGTCTCCGCCGGCCAGCGCGAAGACGGCGGCGGCCACGTGCTCGGGCAGGACCTCACGCTTGAGCAGCGTCCGCTGCGCGTAGAACTCGCCCAGCTTGTCCTCCGGGATCCCGTATGTCCGGGCCCGGTCGGCCCCCCAGCCCTTGGCGAAGATCCCGGAACCGCGCACGACTCCATCGGGATTCACGCCGTTCACCCGGATCCCGTATTGACCGAGCTCAGCCGCGAGCAGCCGAACCTGGTGGGCCTGGTCCGCCTTGGCTGCGCCGTAGGCGACGTTGTTGGGTCCGGCGAAGAGCGCGTTCTTGCTGACGATGTAGATGAGGTCGCCACCCATCGCCTGGTCGATCAGGATCCGGGTCGCCTCACGCGAGACGAGGAACGAGCCGCGGGCCATCACGTCGTGCTGGAGGTCCCAGTCGCGCAAGGTCGTCTCGAGAAGCGGCTTGGAGATCGACAGCCCGGCATTGTTGACGACGAGGTCGACGCCGCCGAAGGCCAGCACGGCCCTCCTGAACGCCTCCCCGACCTGGGCCTCATCGGTGACGTCGGCGGTCACGCTGACCGCGACATCCATTCCCCCCAGCTCGCGCGCCACGGCCTCGGCACTCGCGGGATCGATGTCCGCGAGCACGACGCAGGCGCCCTCGGCGGCGAGCCGATGGGCGATCGCCTTGCCGATTCCCGATCCGGCCCCGGTGACGAATGCGACCCTCGCGGCGAGTGGCTTCGCCGGCGGCATCCTCGACAGCTTTGCTTCCTCGAGCGCCCAGTACTCGACCCGGAACTTCTCAGATTCGGCAATCGGAGCGTACGTTGACAGGGCCTCCGCGCCGCGCATCACGTTGATCGCGTTGACGTAGAACTCACCGGCGACCCGGGCCGTCTGCTTGTTGGCCCCGAACGAGAACATGCCGACCCCAGGCACGAGGACGATCGCCGGATCCGCCCCGCGCATCGGCGGGCTATCGGACGTCGCATGACGCTCGTAGTAGAGGCGATAGTCTGCCCGGTACGCTTCGTGCAGCTCCCGAAGACGGGTCACGACCGTGGCCAGATCGGCGGTCCCTGGAAGGTCGAGGACCATGGGCCGGACCTTCGTCCGCAGCAAGTGATCCGGACACGACGTCCCCAGCGCGGCGAGCCGTGGGTGCTCGGCCCGAGCGACGAAATCGAGGACGACATCGCTGTCCGTGTAGTGGCCGACGATCGACCGGTCTGTCGACGCGAGGCCGCGCAGGAGTGGAAACAACGCCGTAGCCCGGGCGTGGCGTTCGGGCTCGGGGAGCGGCTCGAAGCCGTCGATCTGGGGTCCGAACGGGTCGGGCCGGCCCTCCTCTGCGATGAAACGTTCCGCGGTCCGGATGATCTCGAGTGATCGTGCCTCGCACTCCTCGGACGTGTCGCCCCACGCAGTGATCCCGTGTCCCCCGAGGATCGCGCCGATCGCCCCGGGGCGATCGCGACGCACCGCGGCCATGTCGAGTCCCAGCTGGAAACCGGGCCGGCGCCAGTCGACCCACGCCACGCGTTCGCCGAAGCAGCGGCGCGTCAGGGCCTCGCCGTCAGCCGAGGTCGCCAGGGCGATTCCTGAATCCGGGTGGAGGTGGTCGACGTGATCGGCCTCGATCAGCCCGTGCATCGCCGTGTCGATCGACGGCGCGGCGCCGCCGCGACCATGAAGGCAGTAGTCGAAGGCCGCGACCATCTCGTCTTCGCGGTCGACGCCCGGGTACACGTTCACCAGCGCGCGCAGCCGGTCGAGCCGAAGGACGCCCAGCCCGGCCTCGGTCAACGTGCCAAGATCGCCGCCGGAGCCTTTGACCCACAGCAATTCGACCGGCCGCCCTGTCGCCGGATCGATCCCGATCCCCTTGGCCGAGGTATTCCCCCCGGCGTAGTTGGTGTTCCGAGGGTCCGACCCGAGTCGGTTCGAGCGCTCCAAGAGCGCAGCAACTGTCGGATTCGTGTCTGGGGTCATTGCGTTCTTTCGCCGTTTCGTCGCCAGTTTCCCCGGCCTGGCCGCCGGTTCGACGCTCACGCCCCCCAACCCGCCTGTTGCCCACCGACCCGCTCAGCCACGATCCGTTCACCGTAGCCAGACCTGGCGTATGCAGCGACCGGATCGGGATCGAGCCCGAGGCCGGTCCGCACCTCGGCCAGGAGTGGGCGAACATCGGTGTTGTAGGCGTCCATGAAGACCGCGTTGGCGCCGAGGACGTCGCCGCGTTGCTGGGCCTCCGCGAGAGCGTCGGCGTCGACCAGCAGGGCTTTGGCGGTGGCCTCCTGGACGTTCATGACCGATCGGATCTGGCCCGGGATCTTCGGCTCGATGTTGTGGCACTGGTCGAGCATGAAGGCCACGCCGGCTTCCTGGCTCAGCCCACGCGCACGCACGACCTCGTACATGATCCTGAACAACTGGAACGGATCGGCCGACCCGACCATCAGATCGTCGTCGGCGTAGAACCGGGAGTTGAAGTCGAAGCCGCCCAGGCGAGCCGCCCGGAGCAGGGACGCGACGATGAATTCGATGTTGGTGCCCGGTGCGTGGTGACCGGTGTCCACGACGACCTTGGCCTTCGGCCCAGCGGCGACGCAGTGGATGAAGGCCGTGCCCCAGTCCGGCACGTCCATCGTGTAGAACGACGGCTCGAAGAGCTTGTATTCGAGGAGCATCCGCTGGTCCGAGTTCAGTCGCGCATGCACCGCCGCGAGGGCCTCGGCAAGCCGGTCCTGTCGCGCTCGAATGTCGTCCTGGCCAGGGTAGTTCGTGCCGTCTGAAAACCACAGCTTCAGGTCCCGCGAGCCGGTCGCATCCATGATGTCGATGCACGCCAGCAAGTGGTCGAGCGCCTTGCGCCGCACGCGTGCATCCGGGTTGCAGACGCTGCCGAGCATGTAGTCGTCGTCCTGGAAGACGTTCGAGTTGATCGTGCCGAGCCTCACGCCGACGTCCGACGCGTGACGTGCCAGGTCGGCGTAGTCGTCGACCCTGTCCCATGGGATGTGGAGCGCGACGGACGGTGCAACGCCGGTGAACCGGTGGACCTGGGCGGCGTCGGCGACCTTCTCATACGGCGTCCGCGGAACGCCCTTTTGAGCGAACACCTTGAATCGTGTCCCCGAGTTGCCGAAGGCCCACGACGGCAGTTCGATGTGCTGGACTCTGAGCGCCGCAACGATTGCTGGGTTGCCGATGACGACGGCTGAATTGGTCACGTCTGCCTCCGCCGCCCGTCGGGGCGGATCTTCCTCGCTCTCCTGACCGGTCCGCGTACAGCCTTTTGCCGATCGTAGTCCTCAGCCCGGGGCCATGACGGGTAGGCTGACACAGATTTCGATTACTTTCAATTCCTTTCTTGACATTGGCTTTACGAAGGGTCTACTGTGCGTCAGTAACCAATCGAAACCAAATTCCCCACACCACTTGGGGCCTTGACCGTCCGCCGAGACCAAGGGGAGGCCGTGACCGTTCCTGCCAGCGCCTCGCCGAGGGACGTTTTTGCGCGCGAGCGGCAGGAGCGCATTGCACGCGTCGTCGAGGAGCATGGACGCGCGAGGGTCAGCGATCTCGCGGCACAATTCGGCGTCTCGGCGGTGACGATCCGCAAGGACCTGGTGATTCTCGAATCGGAACATCGCTTGGTTCGCGCCCACGGCGGCGCCATCGTCGTCGACAGGAGCCGGCCGGAACTCTCGTTCGAGATCCGAGAGCGGCTCCAGGCGGACGAAAAGCTCCGAATCGGGGCAGCGGCTGCGGCCCTTGTGCATGACGGCGAGAGCATCGTCATGGATGCGAGCACAACGGCCCTTTCGGTGGCGCGTCACCTGAAGGCGCGCGGGGGCTGGAGTCAGGTGACCGTGATTACGAACGGCCTGCGGCTGGCTTCGGAGCTCGCCGGCCACCCGGGAATCACGGTCCTCATGCTCGGTGGCCGGGTGCGCTGGGAGGCGTTGTCGGTCGTCGGTCAGCTGGGCGATGGGCTGTTCAGCCGGATCAACGTCCAGAAGGCGTTCCTTGGCGCCGCCGGCTTCACCCCCGAGTCCGGCCTGGCCGATGCCACGGACGAAGAGGCGCAGATCAAGCGCTCCATGGTCGCGGCCGCTCGAGAGGTCATCGCGATTGTCGACCACACAAAGTGGGAGCGCGCCGCGTTCGCGACGTTCTGCGCGACCGACCAGATCAGCATCGTCCTGACCGATGACGCCGCCCCGCCTGAGATGGTCGAGTCACTCATTGACCGCGGTGTGCAGGTCCGGCTCGTCGGGCCTGACCAGGCCATCGAAACGGAGGCTGCCCGAAGCTCCGACGTCACGAGATTGTCTCGGTGACCGCGGCCGACGCCGCAGCGACGCCACCCCGTGCCGAGCTCCGCGGGATCTCCAAGCGGTTCGCCGCGACGCAGGCCCTGGATGACGTTTCGCTGGATCTGATGCCCGGGGAGATCCACGCGTTGGTCGGCGAGAACGGCGCGGGCAAGAGCACCCTGGTCAAGATCCTCGCGGGGGTCCATCAGCCGGACAGCGGGACGATCTGGCTCGACGGCCAGTCAACGGAGATTAACGGCCCCGCCCATGCTCGCTCGCTTGGGATCGCCGTCGTCCACCAAGAGCCACGTCTGTTCCCGGATCTGACCGTCGCCGAGAACGTGTTCATCGGCCACGCGCCCTCCGGTCGCCTCGGCACGCTCGACTGGGGCGGGACTCGCCGGGCGGCGCGGGCGCTGTTCGATGAACTCGAGGTCCAGTTCGACGTCGATGCGCCGGTCCGTGGCCTGTCGATGGCCGACCAACAGCTGATCGAGATCGCCAAGTCCCTGTCTGTCGATGCCCGCGTGCTCATCCTGGACGAACCGACCGCCTCGCTCTCCGCCCATGAGGTCGACCGGCTGTTCACGATCGTTCGACGGCTCCGAGACCGCGGCGTGGCGATCCTGTTCGTGAGCCACCGGCTGGACGAGGTCTTCGAACTGTGCGACCGAGCGACCGTTTTTCGTGACGGTCGCCACGTCGTCACCATGGCGACGCGCCAGCTCACGACGGCCGACCTCGTGCGGTACATGGTCGGTCGAACGGTCTCGCTGTTTCCGAAGATCGAGACACCTGTCGGCGACGTGCTCCTCGAGGTCAGCGACCTCTCCAGGGTCGGCGTGTTCCGCGACGTCGGGTTCTCCGTGCGTGCCGGGGAGATCCTTGGGTTCGCGGGCCTGGTCGGCGCCGGCCGCACCGAGGTCGCCCGGGTCCTCTTCGGGATCGACCAGCGCGATGGCGGCGAGATGCGGCTCGGGGGCACGCCCGTCAACTTTGCGAGCCCATCCGACGCGATGCATGAAGGGATCGCTTATCTGCCCGAGGACCGCCATCAGGAGGGCCTCGTTTCCGGCTTCTCGATCGCTCAGAACGTGACGCTGCCGATCCTGCCGCGCCTCTTTCCGCGGTTCCTGGTTCGCTCCTCCACCGAGGGCAAGGTCGCCCACGAATACACCCGACAATTCAATGTTCGGATGACCGGGGTCGACCAGCTCGTCGGCGCCCTCTCGGGCGGCAATCAACAGAAGGTCGTGCTGGCCAAGTGGTTGGCCTCCAAGCCCAGGATCCTGATCCTGGACGAGCCAACGCGCGGGATCGACATCGGCGCCAAGGTGGAGGTCCACCGGATCATCTCCGAACTGGCGGCGTCCGGACTGGGGATCATCCTGATCTCGAGCGACCTGCCTGAGGTCCTCGCGATGTCCGACCGGATCGTCGTGTTCCATGAAGGCCGGATCACCGCCGAGATTCCGCGGGATCGGGCGACCCAGGAGCGGATCATGTTCGCCGCGACCGGCAAATTCGGCGGCGACGACCCACCGCCCGCCGATGATGGGGTCAATGTCAGCTCCGGTGCTTGAGCCCGCCGTCAGCGCCACGGTCGGCCGGCCACGCACCCGCGGGTCGTGGTTGTCCACGATCGCGCGCCAACGCGAGCTGAGCCTGCTCGCGATCGTGTTCGTGCTGGGCGGTCTGGTATCCGTCGTGGCACCGCAATTCCTGACGGCATCCAACCTGACGCAAGTTGCCGTCCTGGCCTCGATCATCGCCATCGCGGCAGTTGGCGAGGCATTGGTGGTCCTGACCAGGAACGTCGACTTGTCCGTGGAGGCCGTGATGGGCCTCGTCGCCTATTCGGTCGCGCGGCTCCTCGAGCTGCACGCCCTCGACCCGCTCCCGGCGGTCGCCTTCGGGATCGGCCTGGGACTCCTCCTCGGGATGATCAACGGCGCGATCGTCACGATCTTCAGGGTCCCGGCGATCGTCGCCACGCTCGGCACGTTGAGCATCTTTCGGGGCGTGGACTACCTCGTGGCCGGCAGCCATCAGGTCCCGCTGGCTGGCCTCCCGCCCGGCTTCACCGACGCTGCCATCGGCTCGATCTTCGGGATCCCGACGTTCGTCTTCATCGCGATCGTGATCGTGATCGTCGCAAGCGCGGTGCTCCGGTCGACTCCGTTCGGGCGCCAGATCTACGCCGTCGGCAGCAACCCCGAGGCGGCGGCCATCATCGGTATCCGCTCCAGGCTGGTCGTCTTCACCGCCTTCGCACTGTGCGGCCTGCTCGCGGGCGTTGCCGGGGTGCTGTATGTCATCGAATTCGGGACGATCAACGGAACGTCGGCGACCGGCCTCGTGCTGTCGGTGGTGGCCGCGGTCGTCGTCGGGGGCGTCAACATCTTCGGTGGCTCGGGAAGTGTCGCAGGGGCGGCCCTGGGCGCCCTGTTCCTCGGCTTTATTGCGAACGCACTGATCCTGGTCGGCCTGTCGCAGTTCTGGCTCCAGGCCATCTACGGTGCCGTGATCCTTGCCGCCGTGTCCGCCGACGCCGTAATCCTGCGACGCGTCCAGCGGGCGGCCATGGAGCAGCGCGCACGATGACCACTGCCGTGGCACGCCGGGCTCGTGAGCGGCCATGGATGCGCTGGCTCGCGCGCTGGGAGGTCTTCCTTGCCATCGCCCTCGCGGGGCTCCTCCTCCTCGGGGCGAGGCTGTCGCCTTTCTTCCTGAGTGCGGGCAACTTCTCGAACCTCGTCGCGGCCCTTATGGAAGTCGCGATCATGGCCCTGCCGATGACCCTGATCATCGTCGCCGGCGAGATCGACCTTTCGGTCGAGTCGATGGCCGGACTGGCCAGCGCGCTCCTTGGGTTCCTGTGGGCCGCCGGCATTCCACTCTGGATCGGGATTCCTCTCGTCCTCCTCGTCGGCGCCCTTGGCGGGCTCCTGAACGGCCTGCTCGTGGCTCGCGGCCGCTTGCCCTCGCTCGTCGTGACCCTGGGCACGCTGGCCCTGTTCCGCGGTGGGGCGTTGATCGTCCTCGGACCGCGCGGCGTCAGCGACTTTCCAGCCGCGTTCACGCAACTGGGCTTTGGTCATGTCCCGGGGACACTCATCCCGTGGCCCTTCGTTATCTTCATCGTCCTGGCCGGCTTGCTCGGCGTCGTGCTCCATCGGACCTGGATCGGGCGCCAGATCTACGCGATCGGCAAGAACCCGAGCGCTGCGCGCTACTCAGGCGTTCGGGTGACCCGGGTCAAGGTCCTCCTCTTCGTGTTGTCCGGACTGATCGCCTCGCTGGCTGGGATCATCCTGACCTCACGCCTGTCCAGCGCCCGCGCCGATGCGGGCGAGGGCATGACCCTCACGGTCGTCACCGTGGTTCTGCTCGGTGGCGTCAATATCTTCGGCGGATCGGGCACGATCCCCGGTGTCGTTCTGGCGGTCCTCGCGGTGGCCGTGATGCAGAACGCCCTCCGCCTCGCGAGCGTCACCGTCGAGGTCCAGAGCATCGCCCTTGGCTTGCTGCTGATCCTCTCGGTCGTCATCCCCACTTCTGCTCACCAGGCCAAGTCGGCTATCGATCGAGTTCGCGGAGGCCGGCCTCCGCCGGCCGGCTCGGTCCCCATGGTGAGCGGAGACATGGATCGGTAGAGGAGGAACAGGTTTGATGTTCAAGTCACAAGGGCGTTTAGCAGGCTTCGCTGGTGTCGCGGTCGTGCTTCTTGCGGCCTGCACCAGCGCGACCTCGACTTCGGGGCCGGCTTCGGCAGCGCCGGCATCGGCCGCGCCGGCATCGGCCGCGCCCGCGGCATCCGCACCCGCGGCGTCCACCGCCGCGGGACCCATCACCGTCGGCTACCTGCCGAAGGACATTGTCAACCAGTACTTCGCGGCCGCGAAGACCGGCATGGACAAGGCCGCAACCGAACTTGGCGGGACGGTGACCGAGGTTGGCCCCAACCAGGCGAAGGCTGATCTCCAGATCCCGTTCATCCAGGACCTCACGACCAAGAAAGTCAGCGCGATCGTCATTTCGGCTGACGACAAGGATGCCGTCGCGCCCGCCCTCCAGGCGGCGATGGCGGCTGGCATCAAGGTGGTCGGCTTCGACTCGAGCCCCGCGGTCGGCGCTTACAACGTTTTCGTCAACCAGGTCGACTTCAGCGGTGTGGGCGTGAACCTGTCGGATTGGGCGTGTGAGCTCGCACCGAACTGCACGGGCGACATCGCGATCCTGTCCGCGGCAGCGACCGCGACCAACCAGAACGCGTGGATCGACCTGATGAAGACCACGCTGGCAACGGCCAAGTACAAGGGCCTCAAGCTCGTCGCGACCGTTTACGGCAACGACGATGCGACCGAGAGCACCACGCAGGCCCAGGGCCTGCTCACCAAGTACCCCAATCTCAAGGTCATCGTCGCACCGACCACCGTCGGCATTCTTGCTGCGGCCCAGGTCGTGAAGCAAGCCGGCAAGTCGGCGACGGTCAAGGTCACAGGGCTCGGCTTCCCGAACGACATGAAGCCGTTCGTGAAGGACGGCACCTCTCCGGTCTTCGGGCTGTGGAGCGTGCCTGACCTTGGCTATCTCTCATTCCAGGTCGCGGCTAAGCTCGTCAGCGGCGAGATCACCGGCAAGGAGGGCGAGAGCTTCACCGTGGCGAGTCTCAACGGGGGCAAGCCGTACACGATCGGAAAGGACAGCGTCGTGATCCTCGGGCCGGCGTTCCGGTTCGACAAGACGAACGTCGACAACTTCAACTTCTAACCCGCCTCGACGAGGCGGACGAGAGCCCCGGAAGCGACGCTTCCGGGGCTCTCGGATTCGGAGGTAGCACCATGGAGCGCGTCGGATTCACGATGCGGATCCTGCCCGGACAGGGCGACGAGTACCGTCGACGGCACGCTGCGGTCTGGCCGGAGATGCTCGATGCCCTCAAGGTCGCCGGATGCCGCGACCATTCGATCTTCATCAGGGACTCGGACCTGTTCGCTTACTTCGAGGTCGGTGACTTCGATGCGTTTCGCGCATTGATGAACGCAAGCCTGGTGAACGCGCGATGGCAGGCCGAGATGGCCGAATTGATCGACCCGCTCACGGACCCGATGACCGGCTTCCACAAGCGTCTCGAGGAGATCTTCCACCTGGACTGAAGCCCGGCTCGCGGAGCTACGCTTGACCGGGACGGAACCTGGGGGCGGACGTAGATGACCGACGACTTGCCTCTCGGCCGATTCGTGACCAAGATCGAACCCCGTGCGACATGGGACGACCTCGTCCTGCCCGCTTCGGAACTGGACCTGCTCCATCAGATCGCAGACCAAGTCCGGGGACGCTCAACCGCCGACGAGGACTGGAGCTTTGGGGGCCCGAAGCGTCGAGGGTCCGGAGCCAGCGTTCTGTTTGCGGGTGCCAGCGGTGCCGGTCAGTCAACGGCAGCCGAGGTTCTCGCCCGCGCACTTGGGTTCAGCCTGTACCGGATCGACCTCTCGACGGCCGTCAGCAAGTACATCGGCGAAACGGAGAAAAACCTGCGCCGCGTGTTCGACGCTGCCAATGAGAGCAACGCGATTCTCTTCTTCGACGAGGCCGACGCGCTCTTCGGCAAGAGGAGCGAGGTCAAGGACTCCCACGACCGCTACGCGAACATCAAGGTCGACGATCTGCGGGAGCTCTTCGGAGCCTTTCGTGGAGTCATCATTCTCGCCACGGAGGCAGCCGACGCGCTAGCCGTCGAGGTGCTTGGTCCCGGCACCTTCTTGGTGAAGTTCGACGTGCCTGGCCAGCCGCGCTGAACGAACGCGCGACTGAATCCGCCTGAGGAGCTCGCAGCCCGCTCCGCTCGGCCCTGCCCTGAACGATTCCGGGGCAGCCTACCCTCATGCTCGATAGACCGCGGTCACCTCGACCACGGCCAATCGCCGGAGACCCATGGACCGAGACCTCGTCGAGCGGGCGCGCTCGGGCGACCAGGCGGCATTCGCGGAGCTGGTGCACCAGGTCAGCGACACGCTGTTCGGGATCGCTCGACGCATCCTGCGCGATCCGGGCCTCGCCGAGGACGTCCTGCAGAACGCCCTCGTGACCATCTGGCGGAAGCTGCCGCACTTGCGGGAGCCCGAGCGCTTCGATGCATGGGCCTACCGGATCCTGGTCAATGCCTGCTACGCGGATGCTTCGCGCAATCGGCGGTGGGCATCGACCGTGCGCATTCTCCCGGTCGATCGGGCGAGCGACGCTGACGATTTCCAATCGATCTCCGACCGTGACGAGCTGGAGCAGGCGTTCCGCCGGCTTCCGCTCGACCAACGGGCCGTGTTCGTCCTTCACCACCACGCGGGCTTGCCCCTCGTGGCGGTGGCCGAAGCACTTGGCATCCCGGACGGCACGGCCCGATCTCGACTCCACTACGCAACCAGTGCGCTTCGGGCCGCCTTCGTGGCATCCCGAGCTCGAGACAATCTCCGCGAGGGACAGCCGGCATGAACGACGATCGCGCCTTCGAACGCGCCACTCAAGAATGGCTGGATGAGGGTTCCGACAGGACCCCGCCCGCCGCAATCGATGCCGTCCTCCTCGCGGTCCGGACCACGCCACAGGAGCGGGGTCTTCGGATCCCGTGGAGGACCGCCCCCATGCCCAATTCCATGCGACTCGTCGCCGCCACCGCGGTCGTCGTGGTCGTCGGCGTCGTGGGTTTCAATCTGTTACCCCGCTCGCCCGGCGTCGGCGGCGTGAGCTCTCCACCCACGTTGCCGCCGTGCGCTGCCGCGCCGACGCCGAGCCAGTCACCCGCAGCCTCCCCGATCGACACGACGACATGGACGCCCTACACGTCGACGTCCTATGGCTTCAGCATCTGCCACCCTGCCGCTTGGACAGTACGTCCCGCGACCGGCGTCTGGAGTTTCCCCGCGGACGCGACGCTATATGAAAAGAGCCCCGCGGAGCGCTTCGCCGCCGCGGACAGCTCCATCGCCGTATCAGCCTGGTCGGTCGCCGTCGCGCCCGGCACGTCGCTCGACGCGTGGCTGCAAGCCTACTGCCCGGTGGCCGAGTCCAACTCCTGTACGGCGATCCAGGGTCTCAGCGTCGCTGCGAGCATGGACGGCCATGCCGGCCTGATCGTGAAGTTCACGGACGACACCCAGGCGTTCTTCCTGGTTGGCAACCGGATATACGTCGTCGGGTGCTGGCGGCCAGAGTCCGACCCGACTGTGGCGTCGTACGGGGGCGCCGTTCGGCTCCTCGAAGCCTATCTCTCGACGATGCACCTCCTTCCCGGAGGTCCGGCCCCTGCATCCACGACCGCACCGCCGGTCTTCTCGTCGGCGGCTCCGAGCTGACCCGTCCGCCGCCAATCGAGGAGTGCCTCCGGGCCTCGCTCCGCGAAGCTCGGAGGCTTCCACTGTCACCTCGGCGGCGTCCCGGTCGACTAGACTCGCGGTCCCATTCGCCTGGAGGAGCCGTTGCGCGCGTTCGAGATCGGGGTGGTTCGGCGTTTGGTAGTACCACCAGAAGGAGTACTACCGAGTGCCCAAGTTTTCGATTCCCGTTCCGGACGACCTTGGGACGCGGCTCGCCTCCTCGGGGCCGATGGAGAGGGCCGTCGACATCGCCGTCGCCCGCCGCTTCAAGTCCCGCGGCATGAGCTGGTTCCGGCGCGGCGTGTCGGCCCTCGTCTGCCTCCGGCTGCTCCGGCTCAACGGCACGTGGACCGGCTACTGGTCCGAGCGCTTCGCCGCCGCGCTCCGCCCCTGGCCGTACCCGGTCTGAGCCAGGACAGAGAATGGGATGCGTCCTGAACTTGGACGGCCACGGTCACGGAGCCCGAGTAACAGGACGTAAGTTCAGCCCAGGTCGCGGCTCCGCTGCCGGATCTCGTCGAGCCGGCTCGTGCCCGATCGATCCGCTGCGATGACCTCGTCTCGGAAGCGCCGCAGCGTATCGAGGTCCCAGAAGACGCACGTGAGCTCGGCCACGCCGAGCTCCGCGAGGGACTTCCCACGTAGGGAGCTCTATGACGACGCTACGCGTCCTCGACGGCGCGCGCCGGCTGGCGCGGGCCAACGAGGTGGGCCACCTCGAACGGCGCGGTCGCGAGGGCTACTAACGGCTCAAGCGCGGACGGGCCGACCTCGCCGGCCGGGATCGGACGGTCACCGGTGAGCGGCGAGCGGCGGGCGCGCGCGACGAGCCGGGCGAGTTCGGTGAGCGACGTCACCACGGGGACGCCGCTCCCCGCGAACGCATCCGGATGGCCGGGACGATAGAGACCCACGAAGCGGACCCCCGCGGCCCGGGCGATCGCAGCGTCACGCGCCGCGTCGCCCACGAACAGGACGTCGCTGGGAGCGACGCCGATCGCGGCCGCCCAGGCCCGGAGCTGCACCACCTTGGGATGGTCCGGCCGCCAGCCGTCGACCGCAGCTGCGAGCTGGGCCAGCCCGAAGCGCCGGCAAAACTCCTGGACGAGCTCAGCCCGCGTGCTGCTGCAGACGAGGGCAGGGACGTCGGCATGCCCGAGGCGCTCGATGGCCGCTCCCGCGTCCGCGAACGGTCGGACGCCTCCCATGAGGCCTTCCTTGGCGGCTTCGAAACGGATGGCGATCTCGTCGAGGTACGGGCAGCCGTCCGCGATGACGTCGAGCTGGGTCCGGAAGTCGTCGCCCGCGGTCGCGAGGTAGCGGCTCGTGGCTTCGTCGCGCGGCATGCCGAGCTCGCGCGAGAGCAGCCCGGCCGCGAGCTTCGCGAGCGTCCCCATGGAGTCTGCCACCGTGCCGTCGAAGTCGAACGCCACGGCCCGCACCCCCATGTAGTGGGCACCCGGTCCGTCAGCCCACCAGGACGCCCGCAGCCGCACGCTCACGATCCCCACGCACAGGACGGCCACGACGGCGAGCGCGGCCAGCAGCGCGCTGGCATGCACGGCTGCGCCCAAGGCGCCGAGCGTCACGATCAGCAGTCGCACGTCGCGCCCGCGGCCGCCCGCGACGAGAACGCCGTGGTACCTGTGGCCGAGGTCGACGGCGGCCTTGGCCGTCGTATAGCTGACGAGCAGGTGCCCGACGAGCGCCAGGCCGGCGACGGCGATCACGACCGGCACCTGCACCGACCCAAGATGGCCGGCGAGGTCCCCCGAGGTCCCGAGGTAGATGGCCGCGCCGGTGAAGAGCAGGCCGTCCGCCGCCCGGTCGAGGACCGCGTCGAAGAACGACCCGAAGCGCGACGAGCGGTGCGCCAGGCGGGCGATCTCGCCATCGCTGCCGTCGAGCACGCTTGCCGCCGTGATGAGGACTGCGGCTACCACGGGGGCGTGGGCGGCCAGGGCTGCCCCGGCGGCGAGCGCGACAGCGAACGCGGCAATCGTGACCTGGTTCGGGGTGATCGAGGGGAAGACACCGAGCAGCACCGGGGTCACGAAGCGCTGCGAAACAGCGCGGTTCAGGCGCGTCGCAACGGCGCCGTCGAGTGCCTTACCGGTGCTTCGGAACAGGTACCGGCTGCCGCGGCGGTAGTCGGTAGGGGTGTCGATGTCAAACCACCATTCGTCGGCGTTGAGAGGCAGCGCGCGTGCCTTGCCGCGGCCGGCGAGCAGTTGCACGGCACCCGCCAACGCGGTGTCGCCGGATGCAGCAACCGCCTCGACCGCGTCGAGCACCGCGGCGCTGCAGACGAAGGCGCCCACGTCGAACGCGTCGTAAGCGGGCAGCATCTTCCTGATGGCCTCGACCTGGTCGCCGGTGAGTCGAACCTTCATAGCGTCGGCGGGGTCGACACCGGCGGCCCGTCCGAGCGAGCGGTCGACGGCGACGACGACCTCGCCCGGTAGTACCGACGTCGCCCGGAGCCGGCGCAGCAGTGCCGGCGCGAAGACGTGATCGGCCATCACGAGCGCGAACGGTGCGTCGCCGACGATGTCCTTCGCGGCGAGGACGGAGAGTCCGTTGCCCTCTCGATAGCGCGCGTTGTGGACCACGGCAACGCGCTGCCCTCGGCGACGGCTCACGTCGAGGGCCTCTCGGGCGACACGTTCCGGTTCGTGGCCAGTGACGACGACGATGTCGTCGAAGCCCGCCTCGTGCGCCGCGACGATTGACCGTTCCAGAAGTGTCATACCCCCGACCGGCACCAGAGGTTTCGCACTCACCTTGGGCTGGAGGCGCGACCCAACTCCGGCGGCAAGCACCACAAGCCGGGAGGTTTGCATTTTTTCTCGATCTCCATCTTGCTGTAGCCCGAGTGAGCCGCCCCTGGGTTGCTGCGGCCGACGCTGATCCAGTAGTCGCGGCCGACCTGCTGCACGCGATCTACGACCGCATCGTTGTCGCGGGTCGGTCGACCGTCGCGGCTCGCCTGACGCCGGCGGCCTATTCGAACGGCCTGGCTCTCGCTTTGCCGCAGGTTGTTAAAGCGCGCCCGGAGGGACTCGAACCCCCGACCCTCTGGTCCGAAGCCAGATGCTCTATCCGCTGAGCTACGGGCGCGGAGCGCTAGGGTACCGCAGAGAAAGGCGTGACTCAGCCAACCGTGGGCCGTACGCTTCGCGTGAACTTCGGTAGGCGCGGAAGGGCACAGGAGGGCGTCGAATGGCGAGCGGCACTGGCACGAAAGAGGATCCCTGGGTCTTGAAAACGCCGCCCGGGACATCCGAGTACACGATGTACCGCGACGAGACGGCCGAGCCGCCGACACTGGTCTGCCAGGTGGGATCGACGCAGCTCAAGTACAACCTTCGGGCGATCGACGATCTCCACGCGATGCTCGTCGCGCACGGGGACTGGATGCCGCTCGGCGCCGCCGACGAGCAGAAGCCCGTGGCGGACGGAACGGTCGAGGCGTGGGGGCGAAGCGAATCGAACCCGGTCGGCGGCTGGTACGGCCTGCGGAAGGGCTATCGCGGCAGGTTCGGGATGTATCTGCCCCCGCTGCTGGAAGCCCTCGGGATGGCCGAGCTGACCCACGACCCCAAGGGCAACCGGATGCGCGCCATCGGATGAGGCGCGCCGTCGGCCGAGTGCCCGGCACGGGCTGACTGGCCGGCTACGTGCCTTCGACCCGGCGATATCGGCGCCCGATCAGCGAGTAGGCAGGCAGCCGACCGAGCTTTGCGCTGAGGCGCAGCTCCGTCGAGCCGTCGCGAGCCTCGATCGCCAGGAGGGAGTCGGTCGCGGTCGCGTCGGCCGGCCTGGCATCGACCACCGCCAGGTCGATGGCGACCTGACCTGGCACGGCTTCGCCCAGCAGCGCGACTTCGGCCGTGGGGAAGGCACCCTCCTCGTACTCGGCGCGGATCTCGGCATCGCTGCGCCAACGCGGGCGGCGCAGAAGGATCGCCCGCCAGCCGGCGGCGATCGACGGCTCGACCCTGCCGTCGCCAGGCTCCGGGGGCGGAGCGTCCGGACCGAGCACCGATTCGCCGCGAGCCCAGCGGGCGGCCTGGTGGAGAAGGGCGTATTCGTCGAGATCGGCGTAGGCACCAAGTCGGTCGGCCGGTGACGTTTCTCCGAAGATCGCCCGGATCGAGGGCGCGAACACCTCGGCCAGGTCGAGGTCGATCGCCCGGACCGTCCGATGGAAGTAGACCTGCTGGTACATGAACAGTCGCGCGGTTAGGAACATTTCGAGCGCGCCGAGGGCCGCCTCGTACAGCGTAAGCCCGCGGTCCGAGATGAACGTGTATCGACGCAGCCGCTCGACATCGACCGGCCCGACAGCGACCCCGATCAGGTAGGCGTCGCGCCGGACGTAATCGAGGTTGTCCACGGTGAAGACGCCCGAGAGCAGCGGTTGCAGCCACCTCACCCATTGCGGCATCGATTCGTCGGCGAGGGCTGGCTTCGAAACGAGGAACGAGACCCAGCGCGGGTCGATCGTTTCGCCGCTGGCAAATGCATCCCGCTCGACGACCGACCCCGGCGCCCGACGGAGACCCCGGATCATGTCGGCGAGCTCCTGCTCGATGATCAGCTGGCTCAGGTCCTCGTGGGTGAGCCGCTTCCCGCCGTCGCGGCGCGGATCGTCCGGAGCCGAGAAGGCCGACAGGACATGGTCGTCGAAGAAATGGGCGAAGGGCCCATGCCCCACATCGTGGAGCAGGCCGGCGATCCGGAGGGTTTCCACGACCAAGCCCTCGGAGGGCGTCACCATCGGCTCGCCGCCCCTGCCAGCCTCCGCCTCGACGAGCGCTCGTCGCAGGCTCGGATAGAGCGACCGCGCCCACAGTCCGGCCTCGTGCATGACCCCGAGGCCGTGGGTGAACCGCGAGTGCTCGGCGGTCGGGAAGACCCAGCGTGCGCTCTGGAGCTGGCTGACGCGCCGGAGACGCTGGAGCCAGGCGGTGTCGAGCAGATCCTCCTCGGCGGCGCTTTCTTCGGGGAGGTCGAGCGCGGCCGCCTCGTTGGGCGTCAGGCGTTTGGTCAACTCAACGTAGCCGTGGATCGGGTCGGCGATCAGGTTGACCGCAGTGAACGGATGACGCGCCACAGCCCCGGTCCGCGGGTCCGTCGTCAACCGCCGAGCGCCGCGAGCGCCCGTCGATGCGTTTCGCGGACATCCTCGCGCAGCGCGGCCGGCTCGAGCACCTCGACCTCGTCGCCCCATGACAGGATCCACAGCCGGATCTCGATCGTCCCCGCGACCGTGGCGCGCCAGACCAGCGACCCGTCAGACGGAAGCTCGATTTGCTGGCTCGGGTGCCAGACGGTCTCACGGACGCGGGCAGCGACGGAGGGAGCGAAGCGAAGGACGACGTCGACTGCGGGCTGGTCGGCGATGATGTCCCACGCCCGCCTAAGAGACGACTCGAGGGCCTCGGCCTCCGGCGCCGCGAACGCGTGAGGGGTCAGGGCGACGTCTCGGATGCGCTCGATCTTGAAGGTCCGCAGCGCCCCCTTGGTCTCGTCGAAGCCGATCAGGTACAGCGCGTGCGTTTGCAGCGAAGGCTCGATCAGGTACGGCCGAACGGTTGCCCGGCGTGGCCCGGCCGAGCCCCCGTCGTAGCGCGCCGGCTCGTACTCGATCACCACCGTCCGCCGTTCCGCCCATGCTTTCGTGAGGAGGTGGACGTGATGGCTGAAGCTCTCATCTCGCGGCGCCTTCGAAAGGACGTCGAGGGTCTGTTCGACGTGCTCGGCGAGGGCGGGGGGCAGGCCCTGCTCGAGCTTCTCGAACGCGGCCGCGAGATCCGGGTCGTATTTGTCGGCGTAGCGGACCATCAGCCGCGCCGAGAGGACGACGGCCATGGCCTCGGACAGGGTCAGCTTCAATGGCGGGAGGAAGGCGCGCTCCTGGTCGACGCCCCATTTGCCCTCGTCCGCCCAGAGCGGCACGCCGAGCTCGTCGTCGATGGCCTTCAGGTCGCGGTAGACGTTGCGCACGGACATCCCGACCCGCTCTGCGAGCTCGGGCACGCGGAGGCCGGCCGGATGGCCCTGCAGGACCGACACGAGCCGGGCCAAACGAGCGACCCGGTCTCGCTTACCCCGCGAGCGGCTCCCCTCGAGGTCGTCGGTGAGTTCGGTCATCGTCGCTCCGGAGCATAGCCGCCGCGGTCGGGAGGACGGCGCTCCGCGCTCGTCCGCGCCTCGGGTCCGGGTGCTCGCCATGTACCATCGAGTCGATGGAGCGACCTTTGATCAGCTTCCTGACCGACTTCGGGCCGGACGCCGCCGCCGCCATCTGCCGGGGCGTCATGCTCGGCATCGCCCGGGACGCCGTGATCCTGGATATCAGCCATTCCGTTCGCAAGTACGCCATCCGCGATGGAGCGTTTCTCCTGTGGGCGACCCTGCCCTCGATCCCGGTGGCAATCCACGTTGCGGTGGTCGACCCGGGCGTCGGGACCGCGAGGCTCCCGATCGGCGTTCGAACGGGTCGGGGCGACGTCCTGATCGGCCCGAACAACGGCCTGCTCATGCCGGCGGCTGAGCGACTCGGCGGAATCGAGGAGGTTCGGTCGCTGGAGAACCGCGATCTGATGCTGCCCTCGACGTCGTCGACATTCCATGGGCGGGACATCTTCTCGCCGGTCGCGGCCCATCTCGCGGCCGGTCGCCAGTTCTCGGAGGTCGGGCCGCCGATCTCCGTCCAGGACCTCGTCGAGCTCCGGTTTCCGTCGGCGGTCGTCCGCGACGGCGGCCTCGACACCTCCGTCCTGTACGTGGACAGCTTCGGCAACCTGCGGTTCGCTGGCTTTCCCGACGATCTGGCGGCGGCCATCGGACCCCTCGAGCCGGGCAGGCCGATCGCACTGGAATTCGCTGCGCCCGACGGCCGGGCGGCGCGTCGCGACGAGGCGACGTGGGAGCGAACCTTCGGGGAGACGCCTCTCGGGGCGCCCCTCATCTACGAGGATTCCTTCGGGCAGATTGCCTACGCCGACAACCAGGGGAACGTCGCCGCGCGCCTGGGGGTCGGCGAGGATCGGCCGGTCCGCATCCAGCCTGCCTGACCCTCGCGCCTGATGGCCGTTGCGGCGCCCCTCCTCGAGATCGAGGGCCTCACGTTCCGGTATCGCCGGGCAAGCGAGCCGGCCATCCGGGACATCTCCCTGACGGTCGGCCGCGGCGAAGTCCTGCTCGTGGCAGGGCCATCGGGCTGCGGCAAGACGACGTTGATTCGAGCCATCAACGGCCTGATCCCGCACGCGTACCCCGGCGAACTGGGCGGGACGGTGAAGATCGACGGCCGGCCCACCACCGAGATGAAGCTGCGCGACATCGCGCTCACGGTCGGGACGGTCCTTCAGGATCCGGCTAAGCAGATCGTCGGAGCGTCGGTCACGGCCGAGCTCGCCTTCGGACCCGAGAACCTCGGCGTCGAGCGGGCAGAGATCCGCCGTCGGGTCCACGAGGTCTCCGAGCGCACGGGAATCGCCCATCTCCTGGAACGCGAGACGTCGGCCCTCTCAGGCGGGGAGAAGCAACTCCTGGCCGTCGGCGGGATCCTCATGATGCGTCCGACCCTGTTCGTCGTCGACGAGCCCCTCGCAAACCTCGATCCGGCCAGCGCGGCGCACCTCCTGGCCATCCTCCGGGAGCTCGCCGACGAGGGCCACTCCGTCGTGATCGTCGAGCACCGCGTCGAGGAGGCGCTGGAGCTCCGCCCAGACCGCGTCCTCGAGCTGAGCGAGGGCCGCGCAACCTATCTCGGTCCCGTCGCGGGCTACCTCGAGGTCGCCGATCCGGGGGCCGTCAAGCTGCCGTTTGCTGTGATCCTCGAGCGGACCCGAGCGCTGGCGAAGCGCGGCAAGCTGTCCGACGCCTTGGCGGCGCCCGGTGCGGCAGCGGTCGAGCCGAAGGTGCCGGACGCCGAGCCGGACAACGGGTCGGAGACTCCCCCGGAGGAGCCGCGCCTCGAATTTCGCGGGCTGTGGGCAGGGTACAAGAAGGACGAGGAGGTCCTCGCCGGTGTCGATGCCCGGCTCGGTGCTCACGAGATCGTGGCCGTCCTCGGACCCAACGGTTCGGGCAAGACGACCCTGTTCAAGACCGCCATGCGGCTTCTCGAGCCCACCCTGGGGAGCATCCTGGTCGACGGCGCGTCGGTGCGGACCTTCACCGTCGCCCAGCTCGCCACGATCTTCGGATATGTCTTCCAGAGCCCCAGCCAGATGCTCTTCGCGAGGACGGTCCGCGAGGAGATCACGTTCGGGCCGCGAAACCTCGGCCGCGACCCCGCGACCTTCGATCGCCTGATCGCGGATTCGTTGCGGCGCGTTTCACTCGACACCCTCGAGGCGATCGAGGAGCGGCCGCCCCTCGCGCTTTCGTTCGGCCAGCAGAAACGGCTCGCGCTGGCGATCGCGCTGGCCCTGGAGCCGCGGACCTTGATCCTCGATGAGCCCTCGGCCGGGCAGGATCACCGAACGGCGGAGCGGTTCATGTCGGAGGTCACCGCGCTGCCCGGTCTCGAGAGCCTCTATTTCGTGACCCATGACGTCGACCTTGCATTGACGCACGCGGACCGTATCCTGCTGTTTCGGGACGGCCAGGTCGTCGCCGACGGTCCGCCGACCCAGGTCATCGAGGACGAGGATCGCTGGATCGCCTGCAATCTTCGCCAGACGACACTGATGCGCGCTAATCTCGAATGGCGTGACCCAGCCCACGGCTTTCTCGATGGCGAGTCGCTTGCCAGATGGATCGTCGCGCGGGAACGGTCCCGGCGCGGTAAGTCTCCGGGGGTGGCGACCAGACGTACCGCGAGCAGGCGGACGAAAGGAGGACCACCGATCGAGGCAAGCTGACGGATCCGCGCATCGATAGCGACGGTTTGGATCTGAGGAGGGTCGGATGTCCACGATGTCTCTGACGCGAAACTCCATGTGGGAGGTCACTTCGCGCACGATCGTCTACGCCGCGATTGGGGCGGCGCTGTACGGGGTCCTGAGTCTTTTCTCATTCCTGCTGCCGGGCACCACCAACGTGGATCTCCGGCCAGCGTTCGCACTCGTCACGTTCTTCGGATATGCGTTTGGCCCGATCGTCGGGCTGTTCACGGGACTCGTCGGGAACGCAATCGGCGACCAGCTCCACGGCTACGGCTTCCTGACCTACTGGAACTGGAGCCTGGCGAACGGCGTCGCCGGCCTGGTGGCGGGCCTGGCCCCGCTCTACCTCGGCGCGATGGTCTCGGGCTCGATCGGCCGCCGCGCCATCGGGGGAGCAATCGCTGGCGTAGTCGGCTCGGTGATCGGATTTCTCCTCGCCTTCCTCGACATCGTCACCGGCGGCATGACCGCGAGTGCCGTCCTGACCAGCGAGTACATCCCGGTGATCATCGCCGACTTCATCGTCGTGGTGATCCTGATGCCGATCCTGGTCTACGCCTGGGAGCCGGTGAAGGAGCAGCTCGGGCGGTAGCGCCGATTCGCTGAAACCTGAACGGTGAACATCGCCCCGCGATATCTGGGCCGGGGGTCTTGGCTGGCTCGCCGCGACCCCCGCGTCCTGATCCTGACCGTCGTCTTCTTCATCATCGCCGCCATCCAGGTCTGGGATGGCCGGCTGATGCTGATCCTGTTCGCGATCGCCCTCCTGTATTACCGGTCGGCAGGAATCCAGTTCCGGGACGTCCGGCGAAACTGGATCGCCGCACTGACGCTCATCACCATCATCGTGCTCGTCAACACGATCCTCACCGGGCAACGTGTCGCAGGCATGGTGGTCCACCCATACTTCCGGATCCCGGCGATCGGCACCATCGTGTCGGCGGAATCCGTGACATACGCGTTCTCGCAGTGGCTTCGGTACGCCGCCATGGTGGCTGTCGGGTTCCCGATCGCGTTCTGTATCGCACCCTCAGATTTCGGGGTTGCGTTCGCGCGACTGGGCTTGCCCGAGAAGTTCGCCTTCGGCATCGACCTGACGTTCCGCTTCCTGCCGTCGCTGGGGGCCGATTACCAGCAGACGATCGATGCCCAGCGGGTGCGCGGCTATGACGCCGGGTTCGGAGCCGGCAACCCGATCACCCGACTGCGCCGATTGGTGCCGGTCCTGACACCGCTGACCGTGAACGCGATCTCCGGCGCCGAAGACACGATCGACGCCATGGACTTGCGCGCCTTCGGCACGGGCCACCGAACCTGGTTGCACGAGCTTCGTCTCGGCTGGCGGGACTGGGCCGTCATCGCGTTCTTTGCTGCGCTCGCCGTGCTCGCCACCGTCGCCGGCTTCAGCACGACGTCGTCGCACCTCTGGGTGCCGTCGATCCTGATCCCGGGGTAGGTGTCGGGGGTCGCGTCCAGCGGCGGG
>DATCPH010000233.1:0-2878 GCA_036570185.1 Candidatus Limnocylindrales bacterium
TCCCGTGCAACCGGGGAGGCGCATGGCGCATGGCTGACCGACGAGACTCGCCCGGGCGACCTCGTAGGGCCGGTCGTAGCCGCGCGCCTGGCGGGAGCGGCCGTAGTGGTTGCGCGATGAGGTCCGCTCGTGGATCGAGCAACGCGCGCCCATCTGGCGGCTCGGGCAGCCGGCTGTCGCGCAGCGACGGAGGGGTGCCCAGGGCATCAGACGTGCCCCCCGGTTTCGGGCCGTTCTAGGGCCCTTTCACGACACCCATTCGTGCGTGGCTCCCGCCCATTCGTGCTTGTAACAAAAGACCCAAAACTTGGCCGCACACGAGCGTGGCGATTGCGCGGTCCCGGTCACGGCACGGCTGAAGGATTGGACGGCCCCTCCCCCACGGCTTCCACGCGGGGACCAGGTCGTCGAGCGTGCCGCGCTGGCTGGGGGGTGCGGCTCTTGGTCCACCCGAGCAGCCTGCCGTAGGATTGGTATCGGTGGATGTGGATCTGCGCCAAAGAACCCGTAACACCACGAATGGGCCCCTTGCCGGTGCTTGGTGGGGCGTCGAGAATCTCGCGATCAGCGGCGGTCTGGCGCTCTACTACCAGCTCACCGCCCGCACGGACAACCCATCCACACTTCGGGACGCACGGGGCCGGACAGCCCTAGAGGCGTTCGCCAGTCTGCGATTCGACGACATGGCCGGAGCGCTCGATCGCTACCGTGAGTCGCTCATGGGTGTCGCAGGCTCGGCGTGGAACCAGGAACCGGCGCTGGCAGCGATCGATCCGCTCGTGACGTTCGTCCGCAAGTTCGGCCCGGTCGGGGTCGGCTGGGGGATGGAATTCACGGTCCTCAATCCCGACGCCGACCGGGTTTCCGGCGAGTTTGACCGAGCGCGCCGGGCCTCCGGGGAGTTCGATCAGGCGATGTTCCGTGACCTCGATCAGCGGTCTTGGACGGTCAGCTTCTGGGGCCACGGCCCGGGTCGTGGGGCGCCGAGGCCGTCCGTCCAGCGTCAGGCCGCCCGCCGTGAATTGCCGTGGGCCGATCGCGTGCGGATCGACGACGATGGTCTGCCCAAGGATCACTGGCGGGCGCTCGTCACTGAGCACCGCGACCTCATGCGGACGCTCGAGCTGGTCGAGGCGATCGCCCGCGCCGACCAGTACGCCTGCCGCCACGCGATCCGGGCGTTCTATCCGGGCGACACCGAGCTCTGGGTCGGTCCGCCGATGCCGTTCGGTTCAGACCCAGGTCGCGCCATCACCGGATTCCGCCCGACAAGCGGTCGGATGCGTCCGTTCGAAGTCCCCGCCCATCAGGTGGATTGGGTGATCTACGCCAAGCTTCTCCTGGCTGGGCTCATCGGACGCCAGGTCGACTTCGCGATGCCTGTCGTGGAGCTCGCACACAGCAATCACTTGGGGCTCAGCTGGCGCGCGGCATCGCTCCTGGAGGTCATCTACCTCGAGCTCCTCGATCACGTCCAGCGAAGGGAGGCCTTCGGGATCGCGCGGTGCCGAGACTGCGGCGGCCCAATCCTGCGCACACGGCGCGCCGAAACGACGCGCAATCGCTGGCATCCGGGTTGCCAAGGTGGGCGCGTGCGGCGCTGGCGGGTGGAGCATCCGGAACGGCGACGTCGGGGCTCACCCGGGGGCCATTCCCAGCCGAACGCCGAGCGAGAACCGTGGGCCGGCATGACGCGCTCGGGTGAGCCGACCCGGCCGAAGAACGGCCAGAGCATCCGGGCGTAGCTCTCGACGGTCCGGCGTGACCCGGAGCGGCGCTCCTTCTCGGCGAGGAAGGCATAGAGCGTCCGCTCCCAGGGGGCGGCGTCGTCGCGGGGGTTTGCGGGCAGGAGCTGGGGGTTCATCGGCGGCACCTCAGTGAGTGGAGTTGACGCGGACATCACTCACTCAACTCGGCCGGGATTGCAACACGATGAGCGTCGCGCATCGTGGACGGGAAAGTCAGGGCGGGGCACCCCTTCAGCAGGGAGGGTCGAGGCGCTCACAGCGCTGATGTGACATCACACGAACTGAGCGTCGTGATGCACACCTCGAGGATGACGGCCCCCTACACTGGCGGTCTCGGATGCGCCCGTCCGATGCGCGACGATCCCGCCGACCGTGTCGGCTCGTGCGAGCTCGTCTGGGAGGTTGCGATGGAGTGGCTTCGACGACATGCCTGGCAGTTCCTGCTCGGCATGACAGCGCTGATCGCAGTCGTCGGGCTGAATCCCGTCAAGGAGGGTATCCACGAGGATCCAAGCGTCCCCCTCGCCTTCACCGGGATGACCGCTGATCAACTCCAGTCGGACAATCCCCGGAGCTTCCGCCTCATCGATGTGCAAGCCCGCTTCGGCGGCTTGGACCTGATCGTGATTGGGATTCTGTTGAGCGCCATCCTGGTTACGGCCTTTCGTCGGAACGAACGGTGGTCGTGGTGGGCGATGTGGATGCTTCCGCTCTGGGGCGCCGCCGTTTCGGCCACCATTCTTCGGACGGGCCTCGTTGACGGCCAGGCGCCACCCAGTCCGCTCTTCACGGGCCCGGCCATCGCGGGGCTGTCGTCCGCGCTGCTCCTGATCACGGCGCCGCGGTTCTTCGGACGCACTGCGCTCCAGGCCACCGTGGATGTTTCATCCTCTGAGGCGTGATCAGCTACGTTGTCAGGCTGCAGGCATGGGCGGGTGCGCTCGCCGGATAGCACATTCGCGCACGCTGAGCGACAAGCCGGTCCTTAGCCCGGATCCACCGATCGCTGCCGGCTGATGGCCTGCACGGATGACGAATCAGGTGCCCATCTGAACTGGGATGATGGCGTTTGGAGACGACCCATCAAGCCCGACAGAGGAGCACCTGATTGATGCGATCATCGCACAGCC
>DATCPH010000234.1:0-3238 GCA_036570185.1 Candidatus Limnocylindrales bacterium
GGCTGCCGCCTCTTGCATGCCATGGCGCTATGCGACGTACCTAGGAAGCACGTCGTCGAATTCGTGCACCTCGCGGGCGCAGATCGTCAGGTTTCGAGCTTGCGGAGGCCGCAATCGGTCGATCGGTTGCACCACGTGCACGAATTTGCCCTGAATGAGGGCCCATCCTGGTTCACCCTGTTCGATAGCGCCATCGCATGCAAAGGGTGGAGGAGGAGTTCCGAGATGGAGTTCGCCGAGCTGGTGATGAAGCGCCGTACCGTGCGCCGTTTCACCGAGGAGCCAATCGACCGCGACGTTCTCGATGGCATCATGCGACTCGCCCAGCACACGCCGTCGGCCGGTTTCAGCCAGGGCCAGCGGCTCGTGGTCGTGACGGATCCCGAGACGCGCCGAGAGGTCGGCAGGATCTGCGGTGAGGGAACAGACTTCTCTGACGACGAGTTTGGCCCCTGGGTCAGCACCTGCGGCGCCCAGTTCGTCCCATGCGTCTCGGAGGAGGTCTACCACCGACGGTATCGCGAGCCCGACAAGGTCCTGCCCGACGGACGCGAGATCGACTGGCCGATCCCCTACTGGTGGATCGACATCGGCTGCACGGTCATGGTCGTGATGCTCGCCGCCCACGACGCCGGCCTGGCCGCCGGCTTCACGGGTGTCGAACGCAGCCACGACCTTCAGGCAGCGCTCGAAATCCCGTCCGAGTTCGTGCCGGTCGGGGTGATCCCCGTCGGTCGGCCGCTTCCCGATCGCCGATCGCCGTCGCTGAAACGCGGCTGGCTGCCGATCGACGAGTTTGCCCACTGGGAGCGCTGGTAGTCCAAGATCTCTCGACGCGCGACCGCCGGGAGATGGCCTGAGGAGAAGTGCCCGGGTCTTGCGCCCGGGCCGAGGCGTGGCGAGCGGTCAGACGCCTTCCTGGTCGAGCTCGAGCGTCTCCTCGTCCGATTCCTCGGTCAGCTTCAGCCAGATGAAGAGACCCGCGAGGACGATCAGCGGAATCACGATGAGTGCACCGAGGGTGACGCCCAGGGCGACGGCGACGGTCTTGAGAGCTTTCATGAGCTTCCTCCTGTCGTGTCCGATCGGTCATTCCAGGGCCAGCGACTGGAGCCCCTGGCGCCAACTCGTGTTGTCTGTCGATTCAACGGCGCCCGGGCGACCATTTCGACGATGTCGTCGCGGGTGAACTCGATCAATTTGTGACGGTTCCCGGCCAGACCGCCCGCCAGGAGCCGGACGACAAAGGCGCCATCCTGCTCGAAGAAGAAGACGTCCCGCGGTTTCTGTTCGTCGAGATAGTGGCCGATGACTCGAAGGGCCTGCTCATAGTAGTCCGCAACGGAAGTCTCGGCCGAGGCGTCGTCGGACCCGCGCCGCCGCATGCCTTCCTCCATGAGCCGGGCGACGTCCTCGTCGAGGAAGAGGAAGTTCTCCTTGGTGATTTGCCCGGGCGAGTCCGCCCAAGACGAAGACGTCGCGCCCGTGACGGAGAGACCGTGGACGATGAAGCCCTCGGTCGTCTCCAGGACCAGGATTTCGCGCAGGTATTGCGAATCGAGAAAGGCCCCGAGGGCACGGAAGGCGTCCTCGAAGTTCTGCCGCGGACTGCCCTCGTAGATCCTCAATCGGAGACCCTCCAGCCGGAAGCCTCATGGCGAGGTCCGCGTTCGGCGTCCGCCTTGGGCGAGTGTATCGAGCGCGCCTGTCACCGGCAACGCTCGACAGTGAAGGAACGCGAGGTTGCCGAGCGTCAGCCCACCCGAAGCGCCGCCGCGAGCTGGCCGGCGACGCGAGCGTTGTTCACGATCAGTGCGGTGTTGGCGCGAATCGAGCCACCGTCGGTGATCTCGCCCACGCGCGCGAGGAGCCACGGTGACAGCCTGGGTCCGCGGATCTCACGCACGGCTGCCTCGTCGATGGCCCGGTCGATAGCACTGCGCGCGACACCCTCCGACAATGCATCGCCCTGGGGAACCGGCACGCATACAAGGATCCCGCCCAGGCCCAGATCGAGCTGCATCCGGACGACCGTCGCAGCCGCTCGAACGTCGGCGACGCTGATCGGAGCTCGGATCCCGGCCGATCGAGCGTAGAAACCGGGCACGTCCGTCTGCCCGATCGCGACCACCGGCACGCCACGCGTTTCGAGGTATTCGAGCGTGCCCGGCACGTCGAGGATCGACTTTGGGCCGGCGCAAACCACGGCCACCGGCGTTCTCGCAAGTTCCTCGAGATCGGCGGAAACGTCGAGATGCGCGGCGGGCGCAGCACCGCCGAACGCCCCGCGGTGAACACCCCCGATTCCGCCCGTGGCGAAGACGCGAATGCCTGCCGCGTGGGCCGCGATCATCGTCGCCGACACCGTCGTGGCCCCCCAGCCGTCGCCGGCCAGCGCGGCGGCCAGGGTTGGCCGAGCGACCTTGTCGACCGTCCCCAAAGGCGCCGTCGCGAGTGCCTCGAGGTCCGCGTCGTCGAGGCCGACCAGGAGGCGCCCGCGATGAATGGCAATCGTTGCGGGAACCGCCCCGGCTTCCCGGACCGCGGCCTCGGCTTGGCGCGCCACTTCGAGATTCTGGGGATGCGGCAGGCCGTGGCTGATCAGCGTCGACTCGAGGGCGACCACCGGCCGCCCGGCTCGGAGCGCCTCGGTCACCTCGGGCGCGATGGAGAGCCGCTCGACGAGTCCTCCGCTCACCCGACGACCACCCTGCTCATCCGACGACCGCGCTCACCCGATGACCAGCCCGGGCCGATCCGAAAGAAGGTACCGCCGAGCGGCCGCGTGACCGGCGACCGCCGCCCGCTGAAGGCCCGCGGCGACCGATCGACCGGCTGCCCTCGCCGACAGCCACCCCGCAATGAAGCCGGCGTCAAAGACATCGCCCGCACCGGTCGTGTCGGCGACCGTGAGGTGAGACGTCGCCACCTCGAACCGCCGCATGACGCCGTCCTCAACGGTCAGGACGCTGGCGCCCTTGGCGCCTCGCTTGATCACGACGACCGGCGCATAGTCGAGAAGCTGCTCGACCTCCCGTTTCCCGAGGAGGGCTCTGGCCTCTGCCGCGGCAGCGAACAGCACGTCCGGCCGGGCACCGGCGACCAGATTCCTGGCAAACCGCCGACCGCGACCGAGAAGGGGCCATGCTGACGCGAGATCGACCGTGACCAGCGCACCGGCGGCTCGCGCAAGCTCGATCCCACGCTGCCCGGCAGAGCCCAGCGGCTCGCCCAGCAG
>DATCPH010000235.1:0-1953 GCA_036570185.1 Candidatus Limnocylindrales bacterium
GTCGAGCTCCTCCCGAAGTTGGTTAGCCGATAACGGCCTCGCCGGTCACGAGGTCGGCCTCGACCTTGTCGACCTTGCTGGCCTGGCCGGTTGCGAAGTAGTAGATCAACCCGCCAACGAGAATCAGGAGGACCGTCCCCTCGAAGAAGGGCACGTCCGGCAAGAACGAGATCGGCTTGCCGCCCGACGTCACGATCGTGAGCGACGGGTTGGTGACGTCACGCAGGCTCGTCCCGAAGTTGCCCCACACAGGAGTCTTCCAGAGCGCGAAGTTCACGGTCATCACCGCTCCATAGATGATCGCGACGACGTTGATCACCGTGCCCCATGAGCCGAGCTTGAACCAGGCGCCCTGGTGCGGCCAGCCGCGCACGCGAGCGACGAGGACGCCGATGTTGCACATGAGGTAGCTGAGGTAGATCAAGCCCGTCGCGCTGGTTGCGAGGATGGCCGGGCTGTCGGTGATGAAGAGCGGGATCGCCGCCAGGACGCCGACGGCGACGGCCGCATTGGCCGGCGTCTTGAAGGTGGGGCTCACGCGGCCCCAGAGCGAGCCGAGCGGCAGGCGGCGGTCGCGACCCATCGAGAACATCAGCCGAGCGGTCGCTCCCTGGATGGCCGTGGTGCAGACGTAGACCGCCACCAGGATCACGTAGAGGTACAGGTTGCCCCAGGTCTCGCCCAGGCCGTCCTTGATGGCCGTGCTGATTGGCGAGGGATCCTTGAAGGCGGCCGTCATGTCCTTCGTCGCGAGAATGATCGCCAGGAGAAAGATCGCGCCAATGGCGCCGGATACCCAGATTGCGGTCAAGATTCCCTTCGGAGCCTGCCGGCTCGCATCGACCGTTTCCTCCCCGAAGGTCCCGGCCGTGTCGAACCCGTAGACGACGAACAGGCTCATGAACATCGCCACGGCGAAGACCGGCAGGTAGCCGCCGGTCTCGGGCGTCTCCACGCCCGCGGTCGTGGTCAGGATCGACAGGTCCTGATGACGGCCGACGATCAGGAGGATGACCGCGAAGACGACCATGCCCAGGATCTCGGCCGCGACCCCAACGTTGTTGACGATCTGGAGGAGGCGGATGCCATAGGCATTGATCAGTGTCGAGGTGACCAACGACACGAGCGTCCAGAAGACCAGGTTGTTCGTTGGGCCGAACGGGGCGGGATCGCTCAACTTGAACCCGTAGATGCTCGACAGGACGAGCGGGACGGTCGCGGCGACCGCGGACACGGTCAGCGCGCCCGCCCAGAAGTAGAACCAGCCGGTGAACCAGCCGAGAGTCTTGTGCGACAGGCGCTTGGTCCACTGGTAGATCGACCCGGCAATCGGGAAATGGCTCGCCAGCTCAGCGAAATTCAGGGCGACAAACGTCTGCCCGAGCACGACCAGCGGCCACGACCAGAAGAACGCCGGGCCGCCGAGTCCGAGGCCGATGGCGATGAGCGTGTACGTCCCGGTCGAGACACTGATATAGCTGAACGCGACGGCGAAGTTCGACAGGAAGCCAAGGCGGCGCTGCAACTCCGGCTTGATGCCCAACGAGCGAACGTGCGCATCGTCGCGGGCGGTGACTTCCGCATGGCTTTCCATCGGATCCGTCACGTCGATCCTCCTCCTACCCACCGCGCTCGCAGGCGGAGCACGGGCCTGACCTAAGGGAGTGCGCGATAACGCGTGGACGCGGGGACGGATCCGGGTCGGTAACCCTCACTGCCGCCGGAGCTTCGGGCGAGGATAATCGGCCCGCCCGGAGCGGGTCAATGGGGTTCGAGGTGGTCTGTCGAGGGACAGCGAATCTGTCCGGGCTAAGCCCGGATCCACCGAAGGTCGGGCCGCTGAGCCTGCGCGGATGACGAATCAGGTGCCCATCTGAACTGGGAAGATGGCGTTGAAGACGACCCATCGAGCCCAACAGAGGAGCACCTGATTGATGCGATCTTCGCACAGCC
>DATCPH010000236.1:0-11066 GCA_036570185.1 Candidatus Limnocylindrales bacterium
TCGTGTACACCGCCAACTGGGGTGTGAACGGCACCCATACGATCAAGATCGTGAACCTGGCGACCTCCGGCCATCCACAGATCGACGTCGACGCGTTCGTGCGGCTGGTCCAGAGCTAGGGTCGGGCGCGGCAGTTCTGGCGGCCCGAAGTCAGTCCGATCAGATCTCGCGGCGGTTGAGGGACAGGACGGCGAGCCCCAGCACGATGGCCACCCATGCGACGCACCAAGCCACAAAGATCGGCTCGGGCGGCGTTGACGCGTAGAAGGGGTTCGCTCGAGCGGCGTCGTTGCCTGCCGCCAGGGCGAGGAGGACCGGCGGCTCCAACCCGTAGATGACCCCGCGCCACAGGCCGTCGGACGGAACGAGGTAACGGACGGCGTCGGCGATTCGCGCCAGCGAATCTGCGTGGAACACGGGCGCGACCCCGCCCATCACCCCGGCCATCCAGGTCAGGCCGTAGACGACGACCGCGACCGCCCCACCCGCGATCGCGGGCAGTCGGGTCGAAAGCAGGAGGGTGAACGTCATGAGAATCAGGGCCTCGGCGGCGAGGAACGCCACCGGGATGACCGGGTTCGGGGGCCGGTAGCCGGAAACGAGCGAAACGGCAACGAGCGCGGCCAACCCCGATCCGATGGCATACACCGAGGTCACCGCGGCGAGCCCCAGCCACCGACCGACGATCAGCGAGCTTCGGCGCAGCGGCCTCGCCAGCAGCGCCAGGGCGATCCCGGACTCGAGGTCGGCGGAGATCGCCGGAGCGCCGAGGAATGCCGCCGTCATCGCCAGGACGAAGCTGAACATGAAGGCGACGAGGATCAGCACCTGGCTGACACCGACCTGGATCTGGAGCTCGGTCGTGTCGTGCTCTCGGGCGAGCTGGACCAGGCGGTCCACGCCCCACGTGACCAAGGCGATGGAGAGGATCGAGAGCCCGACGAGCGTCCACAGGATCCGGCGCCGGGAGGCCTCCCGAACGGTGAGCCGGGCAATCGTGATCATGCCGGCCGCTCCTCGCGGACGGCCGCGAGGAGCCCGACGAAGCGGTCCTCGAGGCTGGATCGCCCGCCCTCGACGGCGTGGATCCGTCCGCCGGCGGCAACGATCGCGGCAACGACATCCGGGACCCGCTCGGGGTCGAGCGGAGAGATCGTCAGCCATTCGCCGTCCTGTGCGACCTCCCCGAAGCGCGCCAGCGCGGCGTGGGCTTCGGCGCTAAGGTCGGTGACGCGGAGGCGGGCCGCCGGAACCCCGAGAAGGTCGTCGAGCGGGCCCTGCGCGATGACCCGGCCCTGGTCGATGATCGCCACCCGGTCACAGACCCGCTCGACCTCGGTCAGAAGGTGGGAATTGAGGAAGACCGTTGTGCCCCGCTCCCGGATCGCCCGAATGACCTCGCGGACCTCGCGGCGTCCGAGCGGATCGAGCGCCGATGTCGGCTCGTCGAGGACGACGAGATCCGGCGCGCCGAGGAGTGCGACACCCAGGCCCAGGCGCTGTTGCATACCCTTTGAAAACCCGCCCACGAGGTCTCGCGCACGCGACCACAGACCCACGAGCTGCAGCGCTTCATCGATCGCCGTACGCCTTGTGGCGTGCTCGATCCCGATCAATTCGCAGTGCAGGCCGAGGACTTCCTCGGCCCGCAGCCACGGCTGGTAGCGGAAAAGCTCCGGCAGGTAGCCGATTCGCCGGCGCACCTCGAGGTCACCGATGCGAGCCCCGAGGACGCGCCCCTCGCCGCCGGTCGGGCGCGCGAGGCCGAGCAGGAGCTTGACCGCCGTGGTCTTGCCCGCACCGTTGGGCCCGAGGAAGCCGAAAACCTCGCCCCGACCGACGGTCATCGTGAGGCCGGCAAGCGCTTCGACGCGACCATAGCGCTTCCGGAGGTCCGTGACCTCGATCGACGGCGGCTGGGCTCCGGCGACGGTCATCGGCGCTCGTCGAGAGGCTGTGACAGTGGAGGTGTCACTCGCCGGTCCGAGGATGGGCGCACCAACCGGTAGTCGGGCAACGAGGTCGAGGAGCAATGGTCACGATTGAATGTCCCTGGTGCGAACAAGGCGTGGAGTTGGACGTGGTCGCGGGGTCCCTGGTGATGCGCTGTTCCGAGTGTGCCGTGGTCGTCGACATTGCGCAGGACGACGCGGCGCTGCTCGCGGCGGCAGCCTGAACGATCGTTCCGGGAATGCCGCGGGCGTGCGGTCGCAGAGGCATCGTTCGGGCTGATGCCCGGCGCGGCGGACAGGGATACTGACGACGTTCCGGTCAAGCCGACGGTATCGCCGCGCCGGACGCGATCAGGAGAGACGATGAACGTCCGTCAGCTGGCCGCCGAGGCGATCGGTACCTCATCCTCGTCGGCGTCGGCTCGATGAGCATCGTGTCGGCCGGTCTCGCGGGGGCGCCGGTTCTGGTGGTGGTGCCGTTCGGGTTCGGGCTCGGCTTGCTGGCGTCCCTCAACGTCGCGGGCCGCATCTCCGGCGGTCATTTCAACCCGGCAGTAACGGTGGGCGCATTTCTCGACCGGCGCATCGACGCGCTGAATGCCATCGGTTATGTCGTCGCGCAGGTCATCGGCGCCGTGGTGGCGTCAGCATTCGTCCTCGCCCTGTCCAGCCAGGACGCGGTGCGCGGCACGCGGAACGCTCCGGGTGCCAAGGTGACCGACCTCCAGGCGTTTGCCGCCGAGGTGATCCTGACCGCGATCTTCATTGCGGCCATCCTGACCGTGACCAAGCGCGAGCCCGGGAGGGCGATGATTGTCATCCCGCTCACCCTCGTCGCGATCCATTTCGCCGGCATCCCTATCAGCGGAGCGTCCGTGAACCCGGCCCGAGCGCTCGGGCCCGCCCTCGTCGGCGGCGACCTGGGGTCGATCTGGATCTACCTGACGGCGCTCTGATCGGGGCCGTCGTGGGCTGGGGTGTCTTCCGATTCCTCGACGCTGCCGATTGACAGCGACGGCGCGGAGGATCAGCCGGCAATCCCCGTCAGGATCCCCGCCGCGAAGCCCAGGATCGCGAGGTTCCCGGCGACGCTCATCACGTTCTGGAACGGCGTGGGAAGGCGATGGTGTGCAATGGACCCGATCGCGGCCAGGACGGTCTGCCACGAGAGCGACGCAAGAAATGCTCCGACGACGAACGCGGCCCGGGCCGCCCGGGCACGATCCAGCGCTGGCAGTCCCAGGATGAGGGCGGCGAAGTAGACGACGGTCGCCGGATTGAGCAGGGTCAGCGCGATGAATCGCAGGTATGTGGCCGCCCGCTGGCGCGGGGCGACACCTCCGCCAGGATCGGCATCGGGATCGGAATCGGCTGAACCTGCGTCCCGCTGGAGGGAGGCTCGTCTGAGGCCGCGAACCGCGATCGCAACAAGCGCCGCGGCGGCCGCGATGCGGAGCCACGCCTGGAACGGCGCGAGGGCTTGTGCTACGGCGGTGCCGCCGGCGGCCGCGAGGGCCGCGTAGAGGCCGTCCGCCGTGGCTGCTCCGGCGCCCGCGGCAGCGGCAATGAAGAAGCCCCGCCGGATCCCGAGATCGAGAATCAGCAGGGCGATCGAACCGAACGGAACCGCGATGGCGTAGCCGGCAAGCGCGCCGGTCACGAATGACGACAGGATGCCCACTGAAGGGTCCGCCGCAGGTGAAATTCGGCGGCAGGATCAGGAACGGACGAACGCGGCACGCGCGTCGATCGTCCCTTGTTGGAGCGCCGCCGTCACGGCGTGACGGCGGCCTCCGGAACCAGGCGCCCCAGGACCTCGCCGACCAGCCGGCGATGGATCGGCGTTTCATAGTCGAGCAGAGGTTGGGGCTCGAGGGCGTGTTCTTCGACCTGCCCGTCCTTCCTGAGATAGATGACGGGATAGATCGCCCCCGTCCCGTCGGCTTCGAGCGTCACCATGATGGCGTCCGGACCGCCGGCGTCGAGGACATGGGCGAGGGGCTGAATCCCCTCGTCGCGCAGGCCGACAGCGCTATCGGCGGAGATCACCCGGGTGAGGTACGCCTTCTGATGCCACAGCTCGGGGGTCCAGGTCAGCTCGGCCAGGACATGGTCGACGATGTCGGCCGCCGCGATCGAGGGCCGATCCGGTTCGTAGCCAAAGCGCGTCGTGGCAAGGTGTCGCGCAAGGACACGGGCGTTGTATCGAGCCCCGTGGACCGCGCCCGAGTTTGACGGCAAACCGTGCTTCTTGAGGCCGGTCGAGCCCTGCGTGATCGTCCCGGCAAAGTAGACGCCGGGCACGGTCGCGCTCTCCCAGAATGGCGTCTGCGCCGGCAGGCGGCTCTGACCGAATGTGGCAACACCGAGGGCAGCGAGGTCCATGAGCGGGCAGACGAAGCCGGTCGCGCTGATGACGTCGTCGGCGTCGACCGCGAACTCTTCGCCGGCACCTTCAGTGCTCGTGGCTCGCGTGTGGACGATCAGTGACGTTCCGCCGGGCGCTCGCTCGACGCCGGCGATCGATGCGTCGAGGACGCTGACTCCACCGCCCAGCACGAAATCCTCGTAGGGCTGGACGTATCGGGCCCGAACGCCCACCAGCGATCGGGTATTCACAGAAAGCTTCGTCGGAGATGGCGAGGCAAGCACGATCTTGCGCGCCCACGGCAGCAGCCCCGTCGCAAGCTCGAAGGCGGACACCTGCTTCCCGATGATGAAGATTCGGCGGTCCGCGTAGGTTTCGGCCGGCCGCGTGTCGGCGTAGTGGCTGACCAGCTCCCCGCCGACCATGGGCGGGATGAACGGCTCCGCGAGCCCGACGGCGAAGATGGCCACGCCGGTCCGGTACTCGCCGTCGGTCGTTTCCACGACGAAGCGGTCGCCGTCCGGACCGGGTTCCGTTCGCGTGGCCGTCCAGCGACACCCGTACCGGATGCTGAGGCCGGTCTTGGTCGCGAACGCGACGAGGTTGGCCTCCATCTCCGGTCGTGACGGGAAGTACGACGAGCCATCCATCAGATCGGGCTGGATGGAGCGAAGCTCCGGTTCGTCCGGCAGGAGGCTGTTCCAGTCGTACCGCTCGTAGGGGATCGTCCCCCGCTCATGCGGTGCGTACGGCTTGGTCCACGACAGCAGGCGCTGGAAGAACGGCCAACGCCGGAACATGCCGCCCGGGCTCGGGTCGGCGGACAGGATGGCGTGCGCCACGCCGTTCTTGCGGAGCGAGTAGGACAACTGGAGTGCGCCTGGCCCGCTTCCAACGACGACGACCGGGTACTCGCCGGGCGGATACGGCCGCGGATCGGGGGTCGTCACCGCAGCCGAGACCCACCCGGTTGCGGGTCGTGCAGTAATGAGCGTCGAGCGTTCATCTTCGAATGGGTCTAGTTGCGCCAGCGGTTGGCGTTGCGCAGGCGGCGCGTCTGCGTCTGCAACATCCGGTACATCACCCGCGGGTGGTCCACCAGGAAGCCCTCGACCGCGGGGCCGCCCATCACGAGGCAGCGCAACGGGCGGAGGGCAACGATGTCGGCGGTCGGCGACTCACCCAGCAGGATCGAGACTTCGCCGAAATACTCGCCGCGGCCGAGCGTCGTCCGCTGCTGGCCGTCGATGATGACCGCCGCCTCGCCATCCAGGATCACGTAGAAACCGGAACCGGTCAGGCCCTGCCGGAGGACCCGTTCGCCCTGGGGGAAGAATGCCTCCTCGAATTGTCCGGCAACCCCTTGCAGCTGTGGTGTCGCCAGGTCGGCGAAGAGCGCCATCCCGGCGATCGCATCGACGATCTCTTCGCGCGTCGCCATCGAACCAGTAGTCCTCCGATCATGGAACGCTCGGCTGGGCCCGCGCGTCGTCTCGCATTCTGCACTTTGTGGCGCGCGGCAGCCGAACGCGCGGCCGTTTAGATTGTGAACGACACGACGGGCGGCCACATCGACGGCGATTCCAGACCGAAGTGCCGCGGCCTTCAGTTGACGATGAGCGTGAGGGCATTCAGCATCAGGCGCAACCTGCTTTCTGAGGGGATTGCATGACGCTCACGCACGACCGGCGCGCGGCGCTCCTCGGCGCCTGCCGGCTGTTCACGGGTGTCGCGCCCGTGGACCTCGCCGCCCTCGCTGGTCAGGCGACGGAGGTCGATTTTCCAGCGGGTCACGTGATCGCCCGCCAGGATGAGATCGGGACCGGATTCTTTGTCGTTGTGGATGGCCGAGTCCGGGTCGTGCGCGACGGCGAACTGCTGGCCATCCTGGGTCCAGGCGAGTTCTTCGGCGAGCTTTCGGTCCTCGACCGGCTGCCGCGGATCGCGCAGGTGGTCGCCGACGAACCAACCCGATGCCTCGCCCTGGCCTCATGGGATTTCGAGTCGGTCCTGCTCGAGCACCCGCGCCTGGCGCTGGCGGTCCTTAGCGGCCTCGCCACGCGTCTCCGGACGGTCACCGAAGCGCACCATCACTGACCCGTCGTGCGGGCGACGAATCGCCAATGATCCGCGGCACGCTGTCAACGGGCTGACGGATCTGCGGCCGGGGGCGATACTCAGCGCGATGGCCGCATCGAACGTCCCCACGGGGACGGTCACGTTCCTCTTCACCGACATCGAGGGATCGACACGCCTCGAAGAGGCCGTCGGTACCGAGGCGTACGCCGAGATCCGCGAACGGCACCGTGCGATCCTGCGGGGGGCCTTCGACGCCCATGCGGGGGTGGAGCAGGGCACCGCAGGCGATTCGTTCTTCGTGGTCTTCTCGAGCGCGCGCGACGCCGTTGCCGCCGCCGTGGATGGCCAGCGCGGGCTGGCCGCAGCCAAGTGGCCGGCCGGCTCAGAGGTCCGGGTGAGGATGGGCCTGCACTCCGGGGAGGCGCAGCTCGCCGGAGGAAGCCTGGTCGGGATCGACATCAATCGCGCGTCGCGAATCGCGGCCGTCGCGAATGGGGGCCAGATCATCGCCTCGGAGGCGACCCGAGCGCTTGCGGGCGGATCGCTGCCGTCGGGAGTGAGCCTGCGCGATCTCGGCCAGCACCGGCTGAAGGACCTCAGCGCGTCCGAGCACCTCGTCCAGGTCGACGCCGAAGGCCTGCCGGCCGAATTCCCGCCCCTTCGCAGCCTCGACGCCCGGCCGAACAACCTGCCGACCCAACTCACGACGTTCGTCGGCCGCGAAGCCGAACTGGTCGAAGCCCGCCGCCTCCTCGAGGGCGCCCGCCTCCTGACACTGACGGGGCCGGGCGGAACCGGCAAGACGCGGCTTTCGCTGGAGCTCGCGGCCTCGGTCGCCGAGGGGTTCCCCGATGGTGTCTTCTTCGTTCCGCTCGAGCCGATCCGCGAGGTCTCCCTGGTCGTCCCGAGCATCGCCGCGGCGCTTGGTTTCTTCGAGACGGGCAGCCGCTCGGCGCGAGATCTCCTCGTCGAGTGGCTCGCCGGCAAACGGGTGCTCCTGGTCCTCGACAACTTCGAACAGATCGTGGAAGCCGGCCCGGTCATCGCCGACCTGCTGCGGTCGGTGGTAACCCTCGTCGCCATCGCCACCAGCCGGACGGCGCTGCACATTTACGGCGAACAGGAATTCCCCGTGCCAGGCCTCCCGGCGCCGCCAGACATCGGCCGCCTGTCGGGCTACGAGCGCGCTCAGCTGCCGGCTCGCCTTCGAGAGGTCGACCCAGCTCTTCTTGGCGAGTACGAAGCCGTTCGGCTGTTCGTCGCCCGAGCAATGGCCCTCTCCCCCACCTTCCGGCTGACCACCGACAATGGTCCGGCGGTTGCCGCGATCTGCGCTCGCCTCCATGGCATGCCGCTCGCCATCGAGCTCGCCGCGGCGCGGATCAAGCTCCTCTCGCCGGACGCGATCCTGACCCGTCTGGATCAGCAGCTGAACCTTCTTGCCGCCGGATCTCGCGACCTCCCCGAACGCCAGCAAACGCTTCGGGGGGCAATCGCCTGGAGTTACGACCTCCTCGAAGAGGGCGGACGGCGCCTCTTCGAGCGGATGTCGGTCTTTGTCGCAGGCGGAGACCTCGACGCGATCGAGGCGGTCTGCGGCCCGGCCAGTGAGATCGGCGTCGACGTGCTTGACGGCGTCTCGTCGCTGCTGGACCAGAGCCTCGCCCGTCGCGACGACTCCGCCGGCGAACCGCGATTCCAGCTGATCGAAACGATTCGCGATTACGCTGCGGAGCGCCTTACGGAGCGTGGCGAGGCCGACGCGATCCGGGAGCGATTCCGTGACTGGCTCCTCGCATTCGTCGAGCGGGCCACCCCCCAGCTCGCCGGGGAAGACCAGCGGATGTGGCTCGAACGCCTCGAACAGGAACACGACAACATCCGCGCAGTCCTGGACCGGGCGGTCTCTCGACCGGAACCGGCGGTTGCCATCCGGATGGGCTTCGCCATGTGGCGGTTCTGGCAGAAGCGCGGGCATCTCGGCGAGGGACGGCGGCGCCTCGAAGCGATGGCCGCGGCGCCCTGGTCGCACGACGATCCGCCTCTCCGGGCCAGGCTCGTCGAAGCCCTTGGCGGTATCTGTTGGTGGCAGGCCGATCTCAAGGCTATGGCCGGCTACTACGATGAGGCGCTCAGCACCTGGCGCGAGCTCGGCGATCGGAGGGAGATCGCCAACGCCGTCTACAACGCGTCGTTCGCCTACGCGATGCCCGCCTACCCCCTCGAGGGGCCCGATTTCGACCGGGAAGGCCGGGGCCTCGCACTTATCGAGGAAGCGCTCGCGATGTACCGGGAACTCGGCGACGAGGGCGGGCAGGGCAACGCGCTGTGGGCAGCCGGAAACCAGCTCTATTTCCGGCGGCAGCACCCGCAAGCGGTCGAAAAGTTCGAGCAGGCGCTGGAGAAGTTCCGCAACACCGACGATCGGACGATGGAAACGTGGGCGCTCCACATGCTGGGAACCACGCTCACCCGGTCAGGAGATCTCGCGCGAGCCCGCCCGGCGATCATCGAGGCCATGCGACGATTCCAGGCGGCCGGTGACGCGGCGGGGGTCACGCTTGTCCTGGACGACTTCTCGGCGCTGGCCGTGGTCGAGGGAGACCTACCGCGGGCGGCACGCTTGCGGGGTGCCGCGCGGAACCTTACCCGTGAAACGGGAGCCACCCTCGCGACGGTGGTCGACGATTGGTTCGAGGCCTACGATCGCCCCGGCGTGCGGTCGGCGCTCTCCCCAGAGGACCTTCACCGGTACGAGAAGGAGGGTGCGGCGATGTCCCTCGGCGATGCGGTGACATACGCATTGGAGGGCACATCAACCGCGACCGGCGCTGGGACCGGCGCCGCGAGCTCAGCGTCGGGCCAGCCGCTGAAGACGCTCGCCTCATGACCGAGGAGCTCGCGCCGATCCGCCTCTCCATCGAGACAGCCGCGACACCTGAGGCCGCGTGGGAGGCCTTGACCGACCCCGCCCGCATCGCCGAATGGTTCACGGACGCGGCCGACCTCGGAAATGTCGGAGATGCCTACCGACTCGATTTCGGAGACGGCACGGTTGTCGAGGGGATCGTCACGGAACGCGATGATGGGCGCCGGTTCGGCTACACCTGGGCATGGGCGGGCGATGAGCCCCGCGCCGAGACGGTCGTGCGCTGGACGGTTGAACCGCTGGCCGGCGGCAGGAGTCGCGTCTCACTCGAGCACTCCGGGTGGACCGCCGCGGGCCTCGACCAGGCCACTCGTACGGATCATGCGGGGTACTGGCAAGGCTACCTCCAGGACCTGGCCGAGGTCCTCGGCGAGGACGGGTCGGCCGGTGCGCCGGGCGCAGGGTAGAATCCGAAGGTGACCGCCGAGCCGTCCCCGCGCGAGAAGACCCAGATCCCCAAGAACCCCGGCCGCCGCGATCTCGGCATGTCGGCCAAGCTCCTCTTCCCCGATCGCGAGATCGTCGAGAAGTACTACGTCCCGCTCGTCTACACGGCCTGCCGGACGTGCTATTCGGAGCTCGCTCCGGAGGAGATCTTCCGCCGGGCGGTGGACGGCGAGATCGACCAGGCCAAGATGCAGAAGCTGATCAGCGGGGTCATCGAGTCGGGCCACGGCTCGACGATCGAGCACATCGTCTTCACCTTTGCCATCAGCGGGGTGTCGCGCACGCTCTCGCACCAACTCGTCCGACACCGGGCGGGCGTCGCGTTTGACCAGCAGAGTCAGCGCTACGTCAAGTACAAGGGCCCCGCGACCATGCTTCCAGCCACCATCGAGGATGCGGGCGACGGGCTCCGAGAGCGCTACGAGGAGCAATTGACCGAGTCGCTGGGGCTCTACGGAGACCTGCTCCAGGCCGGGATCCCTGGTGAGGACGCCCGCTTCGTCTTTCCGAATGCCACCCGGACCAACCTCGTGATGACAACCAACCTGCGGGCCCTGATTCACATGTCGGGACTCCGTCTGTGCACGATGGCCCAGTGGGAGATCCGCCGACTCTTCCAGCTGATCCGCCACGAGATCTTTCAGGTCTCACCGTTCCTCGGCTCGTTCCTCGCACCGAAGTGCGTGCCCCTCGGCTACTGCGACGAGATGGGCAACCGCGACGGCCACTGCCCGATCCGGCCCCATAAGGACCGGGTGCTCGAGGCCTGGGCCGATCGCACCAAAGCCGCCCGGGCCGCCGGCCGGGAGCTGCCGGTCACCTAGCCCGCACCGGTCTTGGCAGTGCCGAGGCGCCCGAGGCGGCCCAGGCGGAGTCGTAGGCTGCGGGCGCCAAGGCGGCCGAGCGCGCGAAGGCGGCGAGGTTGCCGGCGCCAAGGCGGCCCCTCGCCGTGGAGGCCGAGATCGGAGTCGGCGGGCGCCGAGGCGCCCGACGCGGAGGCTCACCGAGGCGGGCCGAGCGCCAAGGCGGCCGAGCGCGCGAAGGCGGCCGAGCGCGCGAAGGCGGCCGAGCGCGGAGTCGGCGGGCGCCAAGGCGGCCGTTCGCGCGAAACGCGTCGAATTGTTTCGTCAGGTGCAACCAATCGCCTCGGCGTTTCAGGCTCCTATGTTGTCAAGCGGCCGCCCGGACGAGGCCTTGACCTTCGCACAGGAGTTCGAAGACACGCCGAGCCAAGTGGCGCTTGAGGCAGCGAATCGCCTCGCGCCAACTCTTGCCCTCGGCTCGTTTGCGG
>DATCPH010000237.1:0-1611 GCA_036570185.1 Candidatus Limnocylindrales bacterium
TCGGCCGCGGTTTGACGTTTTGATCGCGGGTGTGAGTGAATGGAGCCTCCGGGATCACCACTCAACTCTGGAGGCGAAAATGGCTGGGCTTGACATCAAGAAGCTGGACACCCCCGACGAGACGCGTCAGTTCGTCGACAAGGGCCACGCTGATGTCGTTGACCTTGATGGCACAAGCGTCCTCAAGGGCACGTTCGAGCCGGGCTGGAGATGGTCTGAGCATGTGAAGCCGATCGCGCAAACCGACAGCTGTCAGGCGCCGCATCTCCTGTACGTGCTGTCGGGCCGGATGAAGATCGCGATGGAGGATGGGACCGAGGGCGAGATCGGCCCCGGCGATGCCGCTCACATCGCGCCCGGACACGATGCGTGGACGGTCGGCGACGAGGCGTGCGTGGCCGTCGACTTCGGCGGCTCGTCGACCTACGCGAAGAGTCAATAGCCGCAAACCCGTGACGCCCGCTGTCCGCGGGCATGGCTCTTCGTTAGATGATCGCATCGTTTAGCTTCGCGGCGTCCCGCCGCGTTCGGGGACGTCCAATCCGACTGTTCAAGCGACGACGTCTCGGCATAGCGGTCGGGCGTGCGCGTGCCGTGCCTCAGCTAGTTCGGACGTTCAGCACCTGGATTCCCCCGCCTGTGGGGTGCGTAAAGTCGGTTCGCCTGTAAATCGGCGGTTGTCGCGCATTCGATCGAATTGCGCACCCAACACGGTAGTGCATCTCGCGGAGTCGGGAAGCGGGCTACGCTTCTCTCCGTGCACCAGGGAATCGGCGATGAGAGTGCCGAGCAGAGCCTGATCAGGCAAGCGGAGCTCGGTCGCCTGCTCGCCGCCGCCGAGGGCTACCGGGTCGTGGCAATCGACGGCACGCAGGTCGGTCGGCTCGACCACGTCCGCTACGAACGGCACGCAGACCACCCCGACGCGATCGTCATTCGACGGCGCGGCTTCCTCCCAAGGAGGCACCGTGCCCTTCCCTTCAGTGCGGTCGAGGCAGTAAAGCCGAGGGAGAGGACTGTCGTCCTTCGCCTCGACCAGAGCGCGCTTGTACGCTCGCCCTCAACTGCGCGCTGAGGGGCGAGCGGTGCACAACTCGATCAGCTACGCCGAATCGGCCCCTGTTTTCAGGAAGGATCGAGTTTGCGAACCGTACGCGGTGAAGTAGAGACCATCGAGCGCGAGGACGAGGGCGAGCTCAGCGAGCAATCAACAGCGGCGAGCTGATCGAGACCACCGCGGTCGAGACGCCGCCGATCGAGCAGCCAGCCTTCCCAGCCGCATCGAAATCCTGCGCGCGGATGTCGCCGTTTGTTGGAACTGCGACGGAGACCTCGGCCCGGCGCGCGCTCCAGCCAACGACTCCCGCCAGTTCGCCGCCTCGCGCATGGTGGCGGGTCGACGAGAGTCCTTGGCCATAGACCCCAGCCGGGGCTCTCGCCCTTCTTACGCCACCAAGCCTGGCGACAGTTGCCCGGGCGGTACGCTCCGGCCCTCAAGGTCGGGAAGGAGGCTGCGATGCCGAACTACGACGTAATCGTGTACCAGCGACCTGAGCAGCCTGGTCGCGAGCGTCAGACCCGGAGACGCCGCGAGGGAGCTCGGCGACATCT
>DATCPH010000238.1:0-1982 GCA_036570185.1 Candidatus Limnocylindrales bacterium
TCGTGTACACCGCCAACTGGGGTGTGAACGGCACCCATACGATCAAGATCGTGAACCTGGCGACCTCCGGCCATCCACAGATCGACGTCGACGCGTTCGTGCGGCTGGTCCAGAGCTAGGGTCGGGCGCGGCAGTTCTGGCCCTTCGCAGGCCTGCCGGAACTCATCCGTTCCACCTGACTGGGATCCCGAGCGGATCGGCCCGGACCCAGCGATAGCACGCAGCGCGGCCTCGAAGCACGTTTGTATAGTGGCGGGGCGATATGCCTGCCATCCAAGACGGTCCGCCCACCGCAGCGGGCGCTGCGGGAACGGGCACCTGGGTGGTCCTGCCCACCTTCAACGAAGCAGACAATCTCGTGGGAATTGCGGGCGCGATCCTTTCGACGCTCCCGGGTGCAACCCTGCTCGTGGTCGACGATGCTTCCCCGGATGGGACCGGGCGGATCGCCGATGAACTGGCCCGTGGCGATGCGCGGATCCGCGTTCGGCACCGGCGCGCGAAGGAGGGCCTCGGGAGAGCGTATGTCGACGGGTTCGGCATCGCCCTCGCGGCCGGAGCCTCCGCCGTCGTTCAGATGGACACGGATTGGTCGCACGATCCAGCGGTCCTGCCGGCTCTGGTGCGACCGATCCAAACCGGCGAGGCCGACCTGGTCATCGGCTCCCGGTACGCGCCAGGCGGCGGCGTCGTCGACTGGGGGATCGGGCGCCGACTGATTTCGCGCGGCGGCAGCATCTTCGCGGGCATCGTCCTGAGCCTTCGGCAGCGTGACCTGACGGGCGGCTTCAAGGCTTGGCGAGCGGCGACGCTCGCGGGCGTCCCGTTCGAGGGGATTCACGCTGGTGGGTACGTATTCCAGATCGAGATGACGTGGCGAGCCGCTCGCTCCGGCGCCCGGATCCGCGAGATCCCTATCATCTTTCGGGACCGGCGTGTCGGCCAATCGAAGATGTCCCGTCGCATCGTCGTGGAAGCTCTCGTCGTCGTCGTACAGCTCCGCGTCGAGCAACTTCTTGGCCGGACGGCCGGCCGCTCCGGGCGCTCCAAACCGCGACGGTGACGCCGGTCCGGGCGCTCCAAACCGCGACGGTGGCGCCGGTTCTCGGCGCCAAGGCCGCGCGGTCGCCTCAACCCCCGGGCCTCCGCGTCGTCCTCGACGCGCGTGCTCTCCAGGAACCGGACCGCGCGCCAACGACGGCCGCCTATCTCGACGCCCTGCTGGGCGCCTACAACGACCAGCCGCTGGAGGGCGAGTCATTCGCGCTGCTGCTGCAGTCCGACCTCGACGATCCGACTGAACGGTTCGCCAACCTCTCGATCATCGGCCGTCGCCTGCTTCCGCCGACGCGATTCCTGCGCTCCGGAGCGCTCGTCGTGGACCCATTCGTCCTCCGAGGCGCATCGTTCGGGGCGTCCTGGCGCGCCGAGCGCGGCGGCGCGGCCGGGGCTGTCTACCACGCGGCCGCTGCGGCCATGCCGGTGCTATCCGCGACGCCGACGGTCGTCACGCTCCTCGACTTGGCGCCCTGGGAGCTGCCCGGTGCATACCAGCGGACGGTCACCAGCCGCTTCGGCCAGCGCCTGCGGGGCCGGCTCCTGCGCGAGGCGGCTGCGGTCATCGTGGGGACCGAGGCCGTCGCCGGTGCAGCGCGGCGCCTGCTGGGAATCCGACGGCAACAGCTCAAGATCGTCCCACTCGCGCCACGACCGGAATTCATGGGGACGCGCAGCCCTGCGTCCGCAGAGGAGGACGGCGCGCCGGCCCTGCGCGCCGAGCGGGAGCGCCTGGGACTTCCCGAACGCTACTTCGTCTATGCGGGCCGCTACGACGCTCGCCACGATCTCGCGGCCCTCCTGCGAGCCCTCGCAGAGCTCGGCAGGTCAGGACGGCCGCGGGGCCTGCCACACGGCACCCCGTGGCCGCCAAAGGTGCTTCTCGTCGGCGCGTCACCCGACGACCGCGCCGCGCTGGCTCGGGC
>DATCPH010000239.1:0-9651 GCA_036570185.1 Candidatus Limnocylindrales bacterium
AGACCTTCGCGCCTTACATCATCCCGCTGGTCCAGGCTGATTTCTTCCAAGGCTAGCGGACCGTTCGCGCCCGCGAAGCCGGCGAGGTGGTTCGGCCGCCGCATCGAGGCAGCTGTTTCGTAAACAGCAGGTCCTCGGTTCGAATCTGAGTGTCGGCTCCAGCCTTTCACGCGTGAAGTGAGCGTCTGTTTGCCCATGTCACCCCCTCGCCGCGGGGGGTTGACCCCTGAACTGACCCCTTCAGAAGCTTGGCAGTCCGAGAGCTGCTGCGTGACCCGTCAAGTCCCAGCTCGTGGTGTAGCAGCGCGTCATCCTCGCGCCCGATCCGTCAGCTCGCCATGAGGAGCGCCGGTCCCACCTCCCGCCACCGCGCCACCCGCGGTCGCCTCGGACGTCGTTCCCGCCGCAGGCTCGGCCTCGAGGCGTCCGCCGCGAACGGTCGCGCCGACCACCATCGCGGCGGCGATGAGGACGACGTTCTTGATGATGTACTGGCCCTCGAGGGTCGGCGCGTACGGAAATCGGGTGAACGTCTCAGCCGGGAAGAGCAGAAGTGGGGTGAGCGTGCCGATCATCTGCACCGCCATGAGGAGCAGGGTGCCGCGCAGGAAGCGGCCGCTCAGGAGCCCGAGCCCGATCAGGCATTCCCAGGCGGCCACGACCGGGACCGAAAGCGCGGGCCCGACCACGCCCCCGCTCAGCTGATCGATCGTCCGCCCGGCAAGATCCTCGGCGGGGCTCAGGCCCGGGATGAACTTGAGGGCGCCGAACCAGAGGAAGACGACGCCGAGCGAAAGCCGCACGAGCGGCACGCCGGAGCGAGCAAGGACGGCCGTGACCCGGCGGTCGATCCGGTCGAACCGGGTGCGCCAGCCGCTGGCGAGATGGGGATGGGCAGCGGAACGAGACATCTCTGCCTCATGTAGGAGGGTCCGGGGCGATCCGATGCCCGGGATCCACTGGCTTGGTACTACCTCTTCATTTGGCTTGGAGCCTGCTCTCCTCGTGCGATAGCGTGCGGCGTGATCCGCCTAATCGCTCGCCTGCAGCCCAAGGGTCACCTTGGCGAGGAACCCTCTGTCGCAGGGGAGCGCGAGATTGCAGCTGCCCGGCCCGAGGGTTGGTCAGGCCGGAATGAACACCCCGTCCATCCAGTCCGGGTCGGCGTCGAGCTGTTCGCGCAGCTGGAGGTACCAGGCGTGCTGGGCCGGGCTGTCGGCGTTGGCGCGGTAGGTCGGCTCATCGTCGAAGATGGCCACGAGAAAGGCGATCGGCCCAGGGCCGTCAGGCACGAACAGATAGGTATCCCTGGCACCTGGGACCTCGGGGCGTCGGACGCGATTCCACTCCTCGAGGAGGGGCCCCAAGGCAGCGGCGTCGCCACCTTTGGGGCGGATTCTGGCGATCGTTCCGTACATTCCGCGCTCCTTCGCCATGTTGCCGGTCGCTCCGTGGAGCCTCTGCCAACCGACCGCGCTAGATCCTGCGCCCGGCGGTCCGACCGCGCAACCGCGCGAGCCAGGGGAACGAAGGGGAGCCCTTCGCCGATCTCGCGCCCCCGCACCATGCCGAGATCGTGGTCGATCGGGCTTAAGGGCCAAGTGGCCGTGAGCGGCTACGTCTAGGCTGTCCGGAGCGCCGCTTCCTCGTCCACCACGCCCGATCCGAACTAAGGAAGACGACGAGCCTCGCGCCCTACCCGATGGAGGTGACGAGCCGGACCATCAGCGCCGCGGCCTCCTTATCCGTGAGCCCCTCTCGGGCAAGCGATCGCCACGTCTCGAACCCGACCGCGTGCCCAATGGCTGCGCGCCGCAGGTGCGCGTCAGAACGTCCGGGCCAGCCAGTCTCGAGGGCCTCGACCGCGGCTGACGGAAACGCGGCAAGGCCCGATCGGATATTCGCTGGGAATACGGCGATGTCGCGGAGGACGTTCGCCCGCATCTGCTCCGTCGAGCGGTAGTAGGCGTAGAGCTCGTCGAGCGCGAGGCCGAGCCTCCGAGCGGGATCGGCGATGGTGGCCCAGCGCGCAGGGTCCGGACGCGGGTTCGCGGCCAGCCAGTCCGCAGTGCACGCCGCGAACAGCGCCTCGTCGTTCGCAAAGTGGCGGTAGAGCGTTGCCCGCGTGACCCCGGCGCGCGCGGCGACCCCGCTCATGGTCGTCGCGGCGGGCCCGATCGTCCCGTGGAGCTCGACCGCCGCTCGGATGATCCGCTGATGTGTCCGGTCCATGGCGGCTGCGCGGGCCCGGAGCCGATACGGCCGCCGTGTTTTCGCAACACGGTCGTGTTCAGCCATTGACGTACCCGGCCAAATGTGTGAGCATCGCGATCACCATACACGACCGACTCGCGAAATGGAGGGAGGACCGCCATGCTCGCACCGTCCAGGGCACGCTTCGCCGTCGTCCAGCCTCACGGTCCCGATACTCCGCTGGGCCCCGGCCTCACGGCGGCGACGCGACTCACCGCCGCCGAGACGGGCTCAATCTCGATCGTCGAGCACGTCTTCTCGCCGGGCTACCTCGTCCGGCCGCACCGGCACACGCGCGAGGACGAGATCTCGTACGTCGTCGAGGGGGAGATCGGCTTCCGCTCGGACGGCCGGGAGGTCTCGCTTGCGGCCGGCGGGTACATCGTCAAGCCGCGCGGCGAGCTCCACTCGATGTGGAACGCCGGCCCTGGACCGGCGCGGATGATCGAGATCATCAGCCCCGCGGGGTTCGAGAACTACTTTGTCGAGCTGGCCGAGGCGGTCGCGGCCGCCGGCGGACGTCCGGACCCATCGGTCATGGGCCCCGTCGCCGAACGCTTTGGCCTCTCATTCGACCTGGCGGAGGTGCCGGACCTCGTCGCCCGGCACGGCCTGATCCCTCCGCGTTGATCGGACCGGCTGATCTCTCCGCCCTATTCGGGCGGCGGGATCGGCGCGGGACCCTTGGACGGAGCGCCGGAATATCCGCTGAGGGGTCCAAGGCGACCCCATGAGCGGACCTTCCGCGCGATGCGGAGAGCCCCGCGGCTCGCGCCATCCGAGTTCGGGAGGCGCCGAGAGCCGAGTGGCACGTGACCATCGTCTCGGGTGTCGCGTTGGGGGCGGTGTTACCCCTCGTGGCGATCACGATGACCACATGGTGCCCGCCGCCCGGAGTTGGCCTTACGACGGGCTGTGGCCGACGACCGCCAGGTACATGACCTGCCGGCCTGCCGACGCGGGCTCGAAGAACGCGGTTACTCCGTCGTCGAAGAAGGTCAGGCCAGTCGTGCCCAGCCCGTGTGCCGTAGCCGCGAGCTCCAGTCACTCGCCGGCGATGCCGCCAGCCATCTGGGCGACCCGGTACCCACGCTCGCCGAGGCGCTCGAAGACTCCGGAGAGGTCTGACAGGAAGCAGACGTTCACCGCGGCCTCGGCGGCGAGCTCCTGGCCGAGCGCAAGCTCGCCCGCCTCCCGCCGGACCCGGCCTCCCCGGATCCAGGCCAAGCTCTGGGCCGTAGAGACCGGGCTCGAGACCCTCGACCGCGTTGACGATCAGGAACGGCTCGACCGGAAGTGGCTCGAATGCGTCGCCGGGGATCGGCGACATGGCGGCCTCGAGGACGCGCTCCAGCTGGGCCCGCGTGATGGGCTGCCGCTCGAACCGCCGCGACGACCGACGCCGGCGGATCACGTCCTCGATCGGGCCATCCGAGATGTCCGGCGGCCTCGCCTGCGACGCTCGACCGCCAGCCTGCCGCCAGGCGACGACCTCCTGGCCGGTCGTGAGCGACGACGCCCGATGGGCGGCTTCGATCTCCGGGTAGCGGACTTCGCGCGTCGAGAGCGGTTCGGTCGGAAGCGCGAGGTCGGGCAGCGAGCCCGGTGCCGGCGGCACGTCGGCGCCCTCGCCGACGGCCACGATCGCGAGGGCGGCCTCACGCCCGCCGTCGATGCCGAGCAGGGCGTTGACGTCATCGTCGACGAAGCCCATCAGGACCGAGGCCGGGGTCCCGTCCGCAGCCAGCAGCGCCAGCAGGTTGGCCAGGACGGCCCCGCCATCCCCAGAAGGCATGGCGATAGGCGCGCGCCTGGTACTTCCAGCTGTTGCGCCAGAAGGTGCTGGTCAGGGCGAACAGGAGCGGTGCCGACCGGACGGGCTCGGAGTCGCCGGTGGCGGCGACGAGCGCGCCGCGGACGTCGCCCGCGCGCAGACGGCGCAGCCTGCCGTCGTGCGCCCCGAAGTGGTAGAGGCCGGCGGGCAGGTCGGCCCGGGCGACCGTCGCGAAGTAGAGCTCGATGTGGTAGAGCGCCCCGGTGCAGGGGGCGGCCCGGAAGCCGTACGCCTCGCCGCGGCCGGACCGGCGCCAGCGCAGGACGCCGTTCGAAAGCAGGCACAGGCGGTTGATGTCGGGCGGTTGCTCGATCGCCTCGAGGCCCCGGTAGATCTTGAACGGTAGCGGCTTGATCGACCAGTCGAGCCGATGGCGGCTCAACCCCACGCTGATCGGGGAGTGCTTGGTCGCGTCGTGATAGCGGCCCAGCTGAAAGACGCGCTCGGGGGTCATCGCAACCGAACGATCTTATGGCGAGCGCCCTCGACGAGCGCAAACGGAGATTCCTGACGCACACCATGCGCGGATCGTGGGGCGGGGCAGTGGAGGTCCGGCTGCTCACGGTTGCGACGGGCCGCTCTCGGGTGCATGACACCGGCTCCGGACTCGCCGGCGGAGGCGCTGCCTTCCCCAACAGGTCTAGCCTCTCGGGCTGGACAAGATCAGTTCGATCGATTCGGCGAGCGGGAAGTCGCCATCAGTGATGCCGCCCCAGGCGGGCGTCCAGAGCGTCAGCCTCGCCACGTTCCAGTGGATCGTGACGTCACGATGGTTCTGCTCGTCAGCCAGGTCAGCGATGCGCGTAACCAGCGCGAGGCCGATCGGAAGTCGGTAGTGTCTCAGTTTGAACCAGGCTCGGCGCGCGGACGGCCTGTTGAGGCTAACCCGACGCCGAATAGATATCCAGCTCGTGGATGAGCCCTCCGACGACCCGGTAGACCTCGAGCCACCGCCTTGCTCGAGGCGCCTCGTCTCCTGACCGGAAATCCGCCACGGCGACATGAGCCGCTACCCATTCGCCGACGCCAAAGATTGCGGGGGTGTCGGCATGAAGATCCGGGTTCGCCGTGAAAACGCCCTCGAACAAGGACCGGATCTCGTCTAGCCCACGCGCGGTAAATCGGCCTTCAGCCGCGTCGCGGACGACCCCGTCGCGAGCGTAGTACGTGACGATCTTGTCAAGGTCCCGAGCGTTGTAGGCATCGATCTGGCCCTGGACAACGGCGATCGTGGCGGACTCAATCACTGCAACGCCTCCTGTCATCGCTGCGGAGCCGGAAAGCGGTCATGGGTCGGCCGACTCAAACTGAGACACTACCCGGAAGTCGCACGTCTTGACCGTCCGCATCAGGCGACCGTCGGCGAGCCGCCAGAGGAGCGGCTCGGCTCGGTGCCACGGCCTCCTTGGGCCGGGGCCTAGCACTCCGACGGGGTCGCGTCGTAGTCCCTCGCCGGCCAGCTGACCTCGATTGAGACCGCTCGACACGACGCCACACGCGCCGCAGACTCATTGCCGCAGGAAGGCTGGGCGAGCAGGAGGACTCAAGGACGATGGCAAAGGGCATCCTGGAGAAGCTGGCTGAGGGGCCGGTGCTGGGCGACGGCGGCTACATCGTGGAGCTCGAGCAACGCGGCTGGGTCGTCACGGGCGCGTTCACGCCGGAGGTCGTCGTCCGGCATCCGGCCGCGGTCAGCGAGCTCCACCACGAGATGGCCAACGCGGGCGCCGATGTCCTCCAGGTCATGGCGTTCTACGGCAGTCGCGGCAAGCTGGCGACAGTTGGCGAGGCTGAGAACACACGAGCCATCAACAGGGCTGCCCTCGAGCTCGCGAAGGAGGTCGCCGGCGACGAGCTGCTCGTTGCGGGCGACCTCAGCGAGACGTGGCTCTGGCGGCCCGCGGACGCGTCCGCAGAGAAGGAGGTCGCGGCCGCGTTCGACGAGCAGATCGAGGCCCAGGAAGGCGTCGACTTCTGGATCGGCGAGACGTTTTTCCAGCTCGGCGAGGCCGAACTCTGTCTGCGCCGGATCAAGGCCAACAGCGACCGGCCCGCCATGATCACGCTGTCCTTTCGCGCGACGAATACGACTGACGACGGCTTCACCGCCGCCGACTGCGCCCGGCGCCTGAGCGATGCGGGTGCCGAGATCGTCGGCGTTAACTGCATGCGCGATCCGGAGCGAACGTACCCGATCATCGCCGAGATGCGCGCCGCCACCGACGGCTACCTCGCCGCCCAGCCCGTCGCCTATCGCACCTCGGATGCAGTCCCGTGGTTCACCGGCACGCCGGCCTTTCCGAACCATCTCGAGCCGACCCGGCTGACCCGCTTCGAGATGGCCGACTACGCGGTCCGCGCGCGCGACATGGGCGTGGACTACATCGGCAGCTGCTGCGGCAGCGGCGCGCAGCATGTCCGGGAGATGGCGCGGGTCCTGGGCAAGTACCGTGAAGCGCCGCGCTGGACGCCCGACCCGTCGCGGCCGATGAGCGAGACCGAGCAGAACTGGGACCGGATCGACTTCCGTGAGCAGCCTCGGGAGACCGCGCCGACTCGCTGACGCCCACGACCCCGACCTCCCCAGGCCACAGCTGGCGAGATCGTCGCGTCCGGCTAGCAGTCGCGCCCGCAGCGGCGGCGATGCCGCGAGCGGGATGGCACGGGCTCTTGCGAGCGCCGAGGCGAGCCGCGCGAGCATCACGATGTCCGCGTCGTGTGGGTGTCCGGGCCGCAGTTCAGGCTCTATCCTCGGGGGCGTGAGGACCGCTGACCTGCCGCTCAAGTGACGCCCGGCGAGTTCGCCGCCAAATGGCGCGGCGTGGAGACTTCCGAGCGGGCCTCGGCCCAGTCGCACTTCCTCGATCTGTGCGCCTTGCTCGGTGAGCCCGGACCAACCGAGGCCGATCCAACCGGGTCGTGGTACGCGTTCGAGAAGGGTGCCGAGAAGCTCGATGGCCGCGACGGCTTCGCCGATGTCTGGAAGAAGGGCCACTTCGCCTGGGAGTACAAAGGCAAGCGCAAGGACCTCAAGGCGGCTTACCGCCAGCTCGTCGATTACAAGGACGCGCTCGAGAATCCGCCGCTGCTCGTCGTGTCCGATCTCGAGCGGATCGAGGTCCGGACGAACTTCACGAGCCTCTCGCCGAAGCTATACAGGGTCACGCTCGATGACCTCGGGGCGGCCGACCCCTCCGAGGCGCTGCGCGTTCTCCGGGCCGTCTTCACCGAACCCGAGGCATTGAGGCCGACCTGGAGCCGCGACGCGTGGATGGGTTGGGTCGGAGCGATCCAGGAGGGCATCCTTCGTCGCGATGCTGTCGAGCGGGCTCAGGACGGGGTTGGTCCGATAGGCGAAGCCGTGGGGAGGCAGCCTGGGTCGACGCTGAGTTCATCGTCGGAAACCCGCCGTTCCTCGGCGCGAAGCTGCTCCGCCGCGGCCTTGGCAACGAGTACGTCGAGGACCTGTTCGCCGTGTTCGGCGATCGGGTCTCGGGGATGGCTGATCTCTGTGCGTACTGGCACGAGAAGGCACGAGCGCAGATCGCCACCGGCTCGACGAAACGCGCTGGACTCCTCGCAACGCAGAGCATCCGTGGTGGTGGCAGTCGCCTAATCCTCCAACGGATCAAGGAGTCCGGGGATATGTTCTTCGCTCGAGCCGACGATCAGTGGATCCTGTCGGGGGCGAACGTCCACATCAGCTTCGTCGGTCAGGACGATGGAACCGATACCGAGCGGGAGCTCGACGGGCGGCGAGTCGCCGCGATCAATGCCGACCTCACGAGCGGGCTCGACCTGACGGTTGCCCGACGTCTGCGGGAGAACCGAGCGATCGCGTTCATCGCGGATGTCAAGGGCGGATCGTTCGATGTCGACGAGGCCACTGCGCAGCGGCTTCTCCGGTCACCCAACCCGGACGGACGATCCAATCGAGACGTCGTGCGTCCGTGGGTCAACGGACAGGACATCACCGGTCGGCCGCGCCATCGGTGGATCATCGATTTCGGGCTCGACATGCCCGAGACCGAAGCGGCCCTCTACGAGGCGCCCTTCGAATACGTCCGGGCCCAGGTGAAGCCGGCGCGGGATGCCACGCGCCGAGATCGATACCGAGAGCGATGGTGGCTTCACTCTGAAGCGATCCCCGGGATGCGAAAGGCGTTCGATCACCTTCGGCGATACATCGCAACACCAGAGCTCGCCAAGCACCGTCTCTTCGCGTGGCTGTCGACCGACACGTTGCCTGACCACCAGTTGGTCGTGGTCTGTCGCGACGACGACTACACGTTCGGTGTGCTCCACTCGCGCGTCCATGAGTTGTGGGCACGGGCTACGGGAACACAACTGCGGGAGGTCGAGTCCGGATTCCGTTACACCCCGACGACGACGTTCGAGACATTCCCCTTTCCTCGTCCAACCGCCGACCAGGGGGAGGCGATCGCGGTCGCTGCCCGTCGACTCGTCGAGCTCCGCGATGGCTGGCTGGACCCGCCAGGTCTTGACGAGCCCCAACTGGCGACGCGGACGCTGACGAACCTTTACAACGACTGTCCGACGTGGCTCGCAAACGCGCATTCGGACCTTGACCGAGCCGTCTTGGACGCGTACGGCTGGCCGGATGACCTCAGCGATGAATCGATCCTCGAACGACTCCTTGCCCTCAACCTCGACCGCGAGCCGGCTTGACGAGGCCGACCGCGTGGCCGCTCGCCGGTGGACCACACGATGGAAGCCTCGTGCTCCGGGCGAGCACGGCTCGGCGCTAGCTCGGCTCGCGGGCGTCAGAATGAGCCCACCAACCTCTCCACTACACGGAGGTGCCTCGTGGGCGACAAAGGGCCCGGCAGCAGGGGCGGCGGCAAGAAGCCGAAGGGCGGCCCGAAGCCGGGTGACAAGAAGAAGTCCTAGCCGGCCGCGCCTGTACGGGAGGGGCAGTAGCCGGGGCGTAACCCCCCTCGTTTGGCCGAACACCATGAGCAGAGCGTGATGGGGTAGCGCACGTCGCGTCGGCCCGGCGCCTTGCCATGGCGTTTGGAGGTCTCGCGGCGCAGATGCCCCGTTCAACGGAAAATGCGGGGGTGGGCCAAACCGTAGCCAAGTCGGGGACGATGACCGCCGGACGGCTCCGACTGGCCGAACTGATCGCGGCGCTGTCGCTGGCCACAGACCTCGGAATGGGCCAGCCGATGGAGCTGGCGCTCCGCATCGCGGCGCTCGGTGTTGGGCTCGGCCGCCAGCTTCGCCTCGGGCCAGCCGATCTTTCGGATATCTATTATCTCGCGCTCGTTGAGCACATCGGCTGCACCTCTGACTCCCTCGAATTCGCAGCCTTCTCTGGCGGCGATGACATCGGCTACCGCCGGCGGGCGATGGCGTGGCCGGCCTCGCCACCTGGCGAGATAGTCGAAGCGATCGTCCGCCATACGGGCGAGGGAGGAGTGTCCCCCCGAGTGGTGGGAATTGAGCGCGGCCCCTGACGCCGGCTGAGCCGGACAGCCAGAGGCCACCGGTGTGATTCTCAGCGTGTTCCGACCAAGGATCACGCAGAGGAGACCCAACCG